>CAJJDH010000001.1 GCA_905182905.1 marine gamma proteobacterium HTCC2089
CTTTTTTTGCTCATCTATTTTGCAAAGCAACCAACCAGCCACTAATTGGTACAGCAACCCCTCGTATAAATCTGTAGAAACGAGAAATCTAGCGTTAGAAAGTTGCCCATCTATTCTGCTACCCTCCAAACACTAAATATGTAGGGCAAGCGCCATGTTAGTCACTCCCATTACGCCAATGATTGGCGCTGAAATAAGCGGCCTATCCCTCGCTAACCTCAGCGACACTGAAATAAGAGAAATTAAAGACCTGTTTCTGACGCATATGGTTTTGGTTTTTCGCGACCAAGAATTGACTCGAGACGAGCACAAAGCTTTTGCACAAAACTTTGGCGAACTACATATTCATCCGTCTAAGCGCAGCGGTATGGGGGCTGGCAAAGAGGGCGAAGATCCTGAATTGTTTATCATCGACACAAAACCAGATGCGATACAAAGTAATGGAGAGGCATGGCACTCAGATGTTTCTTGTGAAGAAGTGCCGCCCTTGGCCTCTCTTTTGTACGTTACTAAAACGCCGGAAAATGACGGCGGCGACACAATGTTCGCCAATATGTACGAGGCATATAACGAGCTGTCCGCAGACTTAAAAAACTTACTCCACAGCAAGTTTGCTTTTCATGATGGGGAAATAGACCTTCGCAACTACGGCATCAGGCTAAAACCTGGGCAAGTTTACCCAAAAGCCACGCACCCTGTTATTCCAAAACATCCGGAAACTCAGCGGCCCTACTTGTTTGTGAACGGTAGCTTTACCTCGCACATTGAAGGGATTGCAAAATGGGAGAGCGATATGTTGTTGGAGGGACTTCACCGCTATGTTGCCGCCAGCCCTAAGTTTCAATGTCGCGTAAAGTGGCGCAAAAACACCTTAACCATGTGGGACAACCGCTGCGTGCAACATCACGCTATACGCGACTATGTTGGTTATAGCCGCTATGGAGAACGTGTTTCTGTACTGGCTAAGGAAAGCCCTAAGCCCTATTTGGCTAGCTAATCGCTCTGACTACACTTTCCCCAAGGGTCTTTCTAATGCCCTTTTAGCAGCGGTTCTTTGCCTACGAACCCAATCAAAAGTGGTTCGTAATGAGGCAGCCGTACGCCTCCCAGATGAATGCACCCTCAGACTATTAACGTCTTTTGAATTTTTCCACACTGTGCGGCTAAGATAGGGTTCCCTATCTAATGGCGTATGTATGCAAAATTCTCTATTCAAAGGCCTTAAGGTCATCGACTGCGCCACCGTTATAGCCGCCCCTGCCGCTGCAATGATTCTTGCCGACTTCGGTGCGGACGTAATCAAAATTGAACAGCACGGTGACGGCGATATGCTACGTATGCTGTCACACATTCCCACCACCCCAGAAGCTGGCAACGAATGGTTCTGGCAGATGGATGGGCGCAACAAGAGAGGTTTATGCTTAGATCTCAAATCCACTGAGGGCCTAGAAGTACTGCATAAATTGGTCGCCGAATGTGATGTATTTATTACCAACCACCCTAGCGAAGTGCGGGAATCTATAGGGCTGACATACAACGACCTAAAGCCGAAAAATCCGAATATGATCTATGCCTCATTGACCGCCTATGGCGAGAGAGGGCCAGAGCGTAATCGCAAAGGCTTTGACCAACTTGCCTACTGGGCTAGAAGTGGTTTGATGGATCTTATGCGCGCACCAAATACACCGCCAACACAAGGTTTGCCCGGTATGGGCGATCATCCAACCGCTGTGGCACTTTATGCTGCAATTGTTACCGGGTTATTGAATAGGGAGAAAACCGGCAAAGGTGGCATGGTACATACGTCTCTATTAGCTAACGGATTATGGTCTGCTTCTGGCATTGCCCAAGGCGCAATGGCTGGAGGTGATATGGCACAGTACCGTAGCGATAATCTGGTCAACGGCGCCATGATGCGGCCCTATCAAGCTGACGATGGCCGTTGGCTGCAATTTAATATGGTACGCAATGAAGAACTACTGTCTCTAGTACTAGCTGGCCTTGATGCTATCCACCTACTAGCGGACCCAAGATTTGGAGATCCCGAGGAGATGTGGGTCAATAGACAAGCTTTCGGCGATGAAATTCAAGCAATAATAGGGACACAAAGCTCAGATCATTGGTTAGCAGTTTTTGCCGCCTTTGAGGTGCCGGTGAATAGAATAGCTACAATTGAAGAAACGCCATTTGATAAGCAAATTCTTGAAAATTCAATGGCGGTTAAACCGGCCCTTGATAATGTTGAGATCCCGCTAATTATCAACCACCCAATTAGGGTAGATAGTATTACCCAAGCAGATATGAAACGCGCACCGAATCTTGGTGAGCACAGCGAAGACATTTTGAGAGAACTTGGCTACTCTGAAGAAGAAATAAAAGACCTACATGAATCAGGCGCCGTTTGAACGGCAAAGTTGTATACCTATCACAACCCAAAGAGAGCAATGCCATGAGCAAGTTAGTACTTACTTTTATATTCTTCTTATCCACCTACTTACCAAGCGTAGCCCAGGCTTGCAATACGCCAAGTGCGCAAAGTGAAGCTAACGATTGGGTGGAATTATTTAATGGCGAAAATCTAGATGGCTGGACAACGAAAATAACTGGCCAACCCTTAGGCGCAGATCCTCTTAAAACCTTTGTTGTAGAAAACGGTTTACTACGCGTGAACTATTCCAACTACAAGAAGTTCTCCAACCAGTTTGGTCATCTCTTTTTCGCTGAGCCATTTTCTCACTACAAATTGCTTATTGAGTATCGCTTTACAGGCGAGCAGGTTAGCGGCGGCGCAGGCTGGGCTAAGCGCAACAGCGGCGTTATGTTACATAGTCAGGATCCTGCAACGATGACTGTAAAACAGGACTTTCCAGATTCCATTGAAGCGCAATTCTTGGGCGGCTTAAGTAACGGTAAAACAAGACCAACAGGAAACATTTGTAGCCCGGGCACAGAGGTCGATTATTTGGGACGCCGCCTGAAAGGTCATTGCCAAGCATCTAACGGCGAGACATTAGATGGTGAACAATGGGTGAGTATAGAAATTGAAGTTAATGGCGCGGAATCTGTAATACACCGCGTCAACGGTAGCGAGGTAATTCGCTATGGCAACTTGAAGTTAAGCAAGGGGTCCAAAAGCGCAAAACTCCGTGGCAAAGGCGCTCCGCTGACGCTAGAGCACGGTTATATCGCTCTACAAAGTGAGTCTCACCCAATAGATTTTCGCCGAGTTGCGATAAAGAATCTGGCCCCGCACAGATAGCGCAGTTAACTTTCGCGCCACTCTTCGTTCAGTTCGCGAATAAACTCACCCACTGATTGAGGGCGCGCCGCAGCATCTTTTTGTAAACATCTCATGCAGATCTCCTCTAGCCGACTAGGCACAGGCTGTTGTGATACCTTGCTGGGTGGAATAGGTTGATCTTCCAAGGTACTGCGTACTAACTCGTCCATGGATTCTCCAACGGATGAATTTTGCCCAGTGAGAATTTCGTACAGCACCGCACCAAGGCTATATACATCCGTGCGCCCATCAATATCTTTATCGCGATTGATCTGCTCAGGTGACATATAGCAGATACTGCCTTGCAACTTGCCGCGACCCGTCATAGTGGAATCATCATCGGTCAGATCAAATTCTGTGTACGCAGATTCACTATCAGTGCCATCTGGATGCCAGACCTTGGCTAGCCCCCAGTCAAGCAACAGTACCTCACCGTAAGGCCCCACAAGAATATTGTCTGGCTTTACATCGCGATGTATCACGCCCATGGTATGCGCGTATTGCAGCGCGTAGGCAACCTGCATAAGTACTTCCACCATTTGCGCCAACTCGTAGCGCTCACGGTAATCGAGCACTTCGCGCAGCGTATATCCGTGCACCAACTTCATAGTGAAATAATAATGGCCTTTGGTGTCGCGGCCCAATTCGTACGTTGGTACTGTATTAGGGTGTTGTAACAACGCCGATACCCGCGCTTCGCGCAACAGTCGTTGTTGTTCAACTGGGTCATCTGCCAGCTCTGGGCGCAAAGTTTTGTAGCAGATTACTCTAGAAAGATGCAGGTCCTTACAGGATTTGATCAGCGATTTGCCACCCTTTGCTATAGTTTTAAAATAGGCGTAGCGCGTCCCGAAATTAACGCTTTGTGGTAACGGAGCGTCGGTATCTTTAAGATACACCTGTGTTTCGGCTAGGGCAGTTTTACCGCTCTCGCCAGCACCATGACGCTGAGGAAATCGATTCATTTTTCATCCAGCAAACAAATTTCGTATAGCTTACACCTGCTAAAGTTTTGGGTGTACATACTATTAGCGCGTTTACACAGTGGCTATTTCTCATACATTTAGATATCACCAGTAAATGCTAAACATAGAAGTAACAGATTAACTCACCTATGCACTACTCCGCAGACTCGTCCTCAACTCCTTTGCCAAACTATGTCTCGCAAATGCGCACTGCTGCGCCACTAGAGGATACGCACATCCCCGCCAGCAATATCCCAGTTATCGCAGAGTATTGGCTATGGCTGACATCGTCTATGACTAAAGCTATTGCAGAAAAATTTGGCGCAATGCCCACTGTTACCGTCCTAAGCGAAAACACAGAGCAGGTTACGGCTACGGAGGCTCGGTGGTTTGCGCAAACTGAGCCAGTATTTGCGCGACACATTTTGTTGAGTATCAAGAATCAGCCATTGGTCATGGCGCGCACGGTCACACCGGAGTCCAGCCCTGATGTTGCGGCGTTACAAGGGTTGCTAGAACGGCCCTTAGCAGAATTACTGTTCACAGATGCTCGCTGGCAACGCCTAGGAGATCTGCAACCACTGCAGTTAGACAACGGACTTATAGGCCGCAGCTGCTTGTGGCAACAAACGCAAACCCAAAATAGCGGCTTGTTGGTGGAGGAGTTTTTTCTACCTGAGCTGTACGAGGGTGGTTGATGAGTTTCTGACTTTTGAGCATAAAGCCAAAGCGGTGCTAGGATGAGTGCCTATTGAGCATTTGAGTGGAGGGCAATATGCCGCGTTTTATAGATCTTTCAGTTTCCATAGACAACAACGAACACAGCGACCCTCCTGGGTTTAGTCCTAAAGTAAACTATAGCGTGCATAACCAAACGGCCGGGGCCATAGCCAGCTTTTTTCCGGGCCTGCAGCCCGAAGACTTACCTGATGGCGAAGGCTGGGCTGTTGAGACCGTTACGCTGTCTACCCACAACGGCACCCATATGGACGCGCCATGGCACTTTCACTCCACCACCAACAACGGCGCCGACCCAGCACCTTCAATTGATGAAACGCCGCTGGATTATTGTTTTCGGCCCGGTGTGAAGCTAGATTTTCGCCACCTTCCGGACGGTCACCTTGTCAGCCCCGCAGAAATCGAAGCGGAGCTTGAGCGTATTGAGCACAATCTACAGCCCCTGGATATTGTCCTGGTCAATACTCGAGCGGGATCTGTTTTTGCCCAACCCGGCTATATTGATGCAGGGTGCGGTATGGGTCGAGACGCGACCATGTATTTGACAGAGCGCGGGGTGCGTGTGGTGGGAACAGATGGCTGGTCATGGGATGCGCCCTTTAGCCACACCGCCAAGAAATGGGCAGAGAATCCAGATCCGAGCATGATATGGGAAGGCCACAAAGCTGGTCGGGAAATCCCTTACTGGCAGATGGAAAAGCTACATAACTTGGAAGCATTACCGGCTCACGGTTTTACCGTAGCCTGCTTCCCAGTAAAAATTGCTAAAGCATCGGCAGGCTGGACCCGCTGTGTGGCATTACTAAACGACTAACAAGGCTGTGAACGCAAGTAGGTGCGCTGGAGATAAACGGCGCACCAACAAAGGTTTGGCATCACTTTTCGTCGTAATGGTATTGCGGCTCCCAAGCGTTGCTGTCGAAATCTGCCAAACTCATAAGCCCATAAAATGCGTTGAACTGATCACCCCCGCCAAATGGCGCGCGATTTAGGCGCATAATTTTGTCGCCATCTTTGCGATAGACCACTGCACCTGGGTAGTTATCTGCCTGGCCAAAAACACACTGATCCTTAATATATTGGCCGCCACCGTGACTGGCCAAGTTAAAGCGCCAACCCCGATCTATAGCAAATTTGCGCTGATACGCAGGGCTTTCGTGAGACACCAAAACCACCGAAAGCACAGACTCTAAATGCGGTAAATGGCCATTGATACCATCTGCCCATAGAGTGCAAAAGCGACACTGACTGCCCATGTTGTGAATCAACATCAACTGTTCACGTTGACCAAATAGTTCAGATAAAGACACAGAACCATTAAGTGTTTGGAATATATAGTTTTCTACTTCTACAGGAACTTGCTGTGCTCTAACTTGTTCTATTTCTTCGTTTAGTTTTACAAGCTGAGCCTCAAGCTCTTTAAGTTTAGTTGCTGGGTCTGGTTGCTGCATAATCTACCCTCTCTCACGTTGAGGTCTTATATTGAATCCCTCAACTTGGCTTTGATTAGAAAAGTTCTAAGAATGAAGACACGAGCAAAATTCTCTGTCATTTGGGCCACGGGCAACAGATGCAGGGAATAGACGTACGCTTTGTCTGGATGAGCGTAGCTAAAGTTCGCCCACTTAGGCCAAAGTCCTATCTACGGTTTTTTTCTAAAACGACGAATCAACAGCCATATTGGTAATACAAGCAAACTTAGAGCGCCAAGCAAGCCACCCGCCGCGTATAGCAAAAGTACGGGTCTGTCGTTGAGGCCTTTGTTAAACACTTGAGCACGTTGGTCATAATCCGGCTTGACCTCAATGACACCCTGCTGCACGGCCCACGCTTCATAGTCAGCTTTAAGTTCAGCAAATAGCTGAGGGTTTTTACTTTTAAGATCTTCGGTTTCACCTGGATCTAAAACGATATTGAAGAGCTGCCAAACACTTTCTTCATTCACTATTCTATTCATTACCAACTTATAATCGCCCTTAAAAAGGGCCTTATTGCCACCTAGTTCGTAACCCACGATATCTTCTGCACTGCGTACGCTAGCTTGTTCGTCTGCAAACAGGGGCGCTAAGCTTTTGCCAACAATGCCCTCAGTAGCTGACCCAACGCCAGCTATTTGCAAAATTGTTGGAGTAAGGTCGGTAATCCAAGTTAGAGCGTGTGCTACACCACCAACATTTTCAATAACACTTTGGCCGTTAACGTTACCCCCAATGACTAGTGGCACTCGCATACCGCCTTCACTAGCAAAGAACTTATACCAAGCTAAAGGACCAACGGCAGCACTCGCCCAACTGGGTCCTATGTCGTGGTAGCTGTCTATTTCTCCTAACGTTTCTAGATCGGTATTGAAGTCGTTGAAATACATCCAACTACGCATTGGCAGGTTTTGCAGCCCTGGGTCACCGCTTGGAGAGCGGGTGGCCAAAGACCCTTCTGCACCATTGTCCGAAAGAAAAATGAAAACTGTGTTGTCCAATTTGCCTTGGCTATCTATGTAATCTACTAAGCGGCCGATATGGTGGTCCATAGCGTCGACCATACCCGCATATACGGCCATGCCCTTACTTTCGAACGCTTGAACTTGAGGATCTAGGCTGTCCCAAGGCACCGTTGTTGGCGCTATATAACTTGGCGCTAACTCTTTTAGCACGCCGCTTGCTACTAGACCTTGAGACCGTTGCTCACGCAGTACTGACCAACCTTGGGTGTAATGATTTAGATATTTATCGCGAAACTCAGCAGGTGCCTGCACTGGAATGTGTACGGCTTGAAACGCAATATACGTAAAGAACGGTTTATCCGTGTCCTCCTCACTGGCAATGTACTCAATCGCCTTGTCGACTAGGGTTTTCGACGAGTAAAAGCCTTCCGGAAGAATCGTAGGCTGACCATCTTCATACCAATTGGCCTTTGCATATATCGGTAGATAAGATCTTTGGCTCCAATTGTCTGCACCGGTATCGGCCAGTGCAAACGCTCGATCAAAGCCACGCTGCGAGGGTAACTGCTCCTTAGCCCCACCTAAATGCCATTTGCCGGTCATATACGTTCGATAACCCTGCTCGCGCAAACGCTCGCTAACGGTCACAACGTTGCTGTCTAATGCCCCTTGATATGCGGGGCTTAATGCTTGGTAGTCGGGAATGGCTTCAGCAATGTTTGCAACGCCTGCAGCATGACTATTAACACCTGTTAGCAGCATGGCTCTGGTTGGCGCGCAGGAAGCAGCGGCATGAAAATTGGCAAAACGCAGACCTTGGGCGGCGATAGCATCTAGGTTTGGTGTATCAATCTCACTGCCATAACTACCTAGGTCGGAAAACCCAAGGTCATCTGCCAAAATTAGGACAATATTCGGGCGTTGCGCAGATGACACTGAACTACCGCTCGCAACTGCGCCTACTTCTCCATGGGCTGAAGGTGCGAACATTGCAGCAAATGCGCAAAAGCTGATCAGCCGCGGGGCTATAGCAGTTTTTATATACAAGTCCAAAACCGACCCTCAAATCAATCAATGATTGTCATTAAACCTGACTAGACTTACCAACACTAGCAAATTTTTTGCGGACACTTGAGCTGCGAAAACTAACGACAAAATAAGCTGCCCTACAAATAGCAGATTGGTTTAACCTCTCGGTTATGTTCCTTGGCATGCATAAATGGAGTAATCAATGTTCGAGCTGCCGGCTAAAGCAATTGAGGTGAAAGACGAAGTTGAAGCCTTCTTTAATCAAAGAATTTTACCCAACCACAAACTCTGGTTGGAACAGGCCCATCAAGGACAAAGCGTCCCAGAGATAGAACAAACTCTTCGCGCAGAGGCGAAAGAGCTGGGATTATGGAATATGGCCTTGCCTAGGCTTAGCCAAGATCAGCCGGGACTACGTTTATCTAACCTGGAATTCACCGGTGTAGCAGAAATTCTTGGCCGCTTAGAGTGGGCGTCCAATGTGTTTAACTGCCATGCGCCAGATGTGCCCAATATGGAGTTGTTACAACTCTTTGCGACAGCGGAGCAAAAGGAACAATGGCTAACCCCGCTGTTGAATGGTGAAATAGGTTCTGCTTTTGCCATGACAGAGCCTCATGTGGCCTCATCAGACCCGGTGAATTTAGAAACCTCGATCACTAGAGATGGCGATGAATTTATTATCAATGGCAGCAAATGGTTTTCATCTAATGCATCTCACGCCAACTGCAAATTGATTATTCTAGTAGGCGTCACCAATCCAGAAGCGGCTAAATCAAAACGCCAATCGCTGGTTCTCATTCCTCGAGATACGCCCGGCATTAACCTACTGCGTAACCTGCCGGTGTTTGAACATTTGTCTGACACCAACCTGCATCCAGAAATGGAGTTTAAAAATGTCCGCATTCCCGCCAGCAACTTGCTGGGAGAACAAGGTGCCGGATTTGCCATTGGTCAAGCGCGCCTAGGGCCTGCTCGCCTACACCACTGTATGCGCGCAATTGGAGAATGTGAGGTCTTGATCAGCCTAATGATTAAACGCTCACAGGAACGCAGTACTTTTGGTAAGCGTATTGATGAATATTCCTCTACCCAAGAAGCAATTAGTTTGTCTCGTATTGAGCTAGACCAATGTCGTCTGCTGGTACAGCGCGCAGCTTATCTTTTAGACAGTGTTGGTAATAAAGTAGCACGTAAGCAAATTTCGATGATCAAAGTGGCTGTGGCACGGGTTTATCAGAGTATTGCCGATCGGACCATTCAACTCTATGGTGCAAGAGGTGTGACCAACGATACCCCCGCTGCACGCGCATTTGGCAAAGCTAGAGCTTTTCGCATTTACGATGGCCCAGACGAAGTACACTTGCAAACAATTGCTCGGCTGGAAGCGCAAGAACAAAGCGGCGAGTTACTCGACCACTACCTGATGTAGTAGGTGGACATCACAAGTGAGGTGCATAGACACTTGCTCTAGCACAATATCTATCTACCTTAGACATCTTGCTAAAACGGTTCTCGCAACTGCAGAGCTATTGATCACGTACAAAGACATAGGGCAAATTTATGCTCACAAATGAAGAAAAATTTCGTTTCGATCTGGAAGGATATCTGGTAATTCCAGGAGTGCTCAGTATTGAAGAATGCGCGGCATTGTCAGCTCAGTGCGATGACCACTGGCCCAGACAACCTGAAGATGGTCCTTTTAGACGTACCGCTGATATCAGTAAATGGGGTAAGCCATTTCTTGATCTGATGGATCATCCAAAGGTACTACCCTATCTAATTGAACTGATTGGCCCGCGCCTGCGCGCGGACCATGATTATTCGATTTTTATGCAAAGCGATGCGCCAGGACAATTACTCCATGGCGGCCCGTTTTTGTTCGAGTCCGATCATTGGTACCAATACACTGACGGCACAATGCGGAATGGACTAATGGTCGCCACATGGGTGTTGACCGATGCGAACCCTGGCGATGGCGGATTTACCTGTGTGCCAGGCAGTCACAAAACAAATTTCATTAAGCATCTGCCAGAGGATGTGCGTGCCCATGAACGTAAACCCGAGTACGTCCGGCAACCTGCTCTAAAAGCGGGTGATGTAGTGTTATTTACTGAAGCACTAATGCACGGTACCGCGCCTTGGCAAGGTGCATTGGAGCGCAGGGCGTTACTGTTCAAATACAGCCCACCGCACTCTAGCTGGGCCAAGGCCCCATATGCGCTGGCGGACTATCCGAACGCCACAGAGCAACAAAAGAGATTAATGGCACCACCCTCTGTCGAGGATCATGAACGGGTTGTCGAATAAGCATTTGAGATCAATCCAATAGGGCTTATCCTGCATGCCGTGAATCGTTTGCCGAGAACTTGAGTCTCGGTTCTATAGCCTAGGTAACTGTCCTTCAAGAAGTTAACAATGAACAAAAAACACGCGCTTATTTTCGTCACCATTACAGTTTTCTTAGATACGGTGGGCTTTGGCATCATAGTCCCAGTACTACCCCAATACTTGACCGAGGTAGCTAGGGTCAACCTATCTGAAGCTTCCGCGCTGAGCGGCTACTTAGTTGTTAGCTATGCCGTAACCAACTTTCTGTTCTCGCCGCTTTTAGGCGGGCTCAGCGATAGTTTAGGGCGTCGGCCAATACTGGTTGTTTCGCTATTTTTCTACGGCATCAGCTACTTACTTGCGGGATTCGCTACTGCACTTTGGGTGCTATTTTTAGGCCGCTTGCTAACAGGTATCACTAGTGCAACTTATGCAACGGCAAACGCTCTTATAGCCGACGTTAGCCCGCCAGACGAACGTGCGCAAAACTTTGGTTTGATGGGTTTAGCCTTTGGTCTGGGGTTTATTTTTGGTCCGGCGCTCGGCGGAATAATTGGCGCCTGGGACATTCGAGCGCCTTTCTTTTGCGCCGCAGCATTGGCCTTCACTAACTGTGCTTATGGATTCTTTTTTCTTAAAGAAACCCTCAGCAAGGAAAATAGACGACCATTTGAATTGCGCAGAGCCAACCCGTGGGGCGCAATCAAGCAGATCAAACAGTATCCATTACTTATCGGTCTCCTGTGCGCAGTCTTCCTTTACTACATAGGACACCATGTTTATCCGTCTAATTGGAATTTCTATACCATTGAGAAATTCTCTTGGTCACCTTGGGATGTAGGACTTTCTATGGCCTTTGTTGGCGTGCTCTCGGCAATTGTTCAGGGCGGGTTAATTCGTATAGTCATTCCAAAATGGGGCGCAGTGAACTGTGTTTACGTAGGCGTGCTTTCCGCAGTCGTCGCCTATACCGGCATTGCAGTTTCCAACACAGGTGCAGAAATTTATTTTTGGATCTTTGTCTCAGCCCTCGCAGGTCTTGGCGGCCCGGCAATAACCAGCATTTTGTCTAATCAAGTAGAACAAAACGCGCAAGGTGAGCTGCAGGGAATCTTAGCCAGCATAGCCAGTTTAGCCACCATTGCTGGACCCCTTATCATGACTCAAACCTTTACCTACTTCACTTCCGAGCGTGCGCCAGTGTATCTGCCAGGCAGCGCCTTTCTCATTGCGGCCGCAATAACTTTTGTAGCGCTAATTATATTTGTTATACAAATTCGCAAACTGCCAGAAGCGCCTGAGGCTCCGCAGACGGTGGCTGGCGGCTAAGCAAAAACTTGTGAGCCAACTTCTTAGCCCAATCGTAATTGCCACCTCCCTACTTCGCAGCTGCCTTTTGTGCTTCGCGCTGCTGTGTCATCGCCTGTAAATTTTTGTTAACCAACGGCGCTAATTTAGCCATCTTCGGCATTTTCGAGAAGAGACGCCAAGTTGGAATATGCGAACGAAAAGAGAGTCGCGCGTTACGTACCCACTTGGGCAAGTGCTTACCCCAACTAGCATTATTTATTGCGCCAACGCGCACTGCATACAAATAGTCATCTATGCTTTCTGGGTGCGGTACAACACGGCAAAGATCATTTTGCATGTCCACGTCAGTGAACGCGGTTTCAACATACGCAATAAGCGCTGCGCTAAAAACTTGCTGACACATAGACACAGATTGCAAAGTTATTTTATCTGGCGCAAAAACCGGCACTATCGGTCTGTTAGATAATCCGTTGGCACTACAATCAACAAACAGAGTCTGCTTGGCCACATTAAGGCTAGCCTGCTCTAAGATCACTTGGCTGTCTTCAATACTCACCACTCGGCCAGAGCGAACGACATTTTTTATTCTGCGTAATTGTTCCAGCTCTTGCCTATTTACAGTCGCACAACGGTATTTTTCGGCCCATACAGATTCGTCAATGCGCATTAACATTCCATCGGCCTCAAGGTTGAGTAGCAGGGCCTCAAGACTTTCCGACCTAGCCATTGACTCCTGCTGCTTGCCAAGGGTTTGCAGCAACCCATCTGGGTGTAAATTGCCGCGATCCAGAAGCCAAGCATCGTTTGGCATGATCCAAGTGATCAGGTCCGGATTAAGTCCCAACCCCAACAGGTACAACACAGCATCCATACCTGTCTTCCCCGCGCCTACCACAACATAGCCTGCATAAGGGCTGGAGATGTCCGCAAGGGCATTAGGTGGGACTACTTTTACACCGTGGGCCACTCGGTAAGGTGGTTTACGCATTGAAGGCACTTCCACCTTCATATAAGTAGCGTCAACCAACTTGCGCTTCACGGCAACGCTGTAATGCGCGCCAGTTACCGATGAAGTAAATTCTTTGGCGTGTGTATGTTCGCAGTGAGGATAAAAACTCAACCGCCCGGATGCTATATGCTTTTCCAGAACGCGCTGGAAATAGCCGATCACTTCCACACCAGACGCCAAACTTTTACCACCACGACCAAGGGTTTCAGAATTCACACCATAAAACGCTGCGGGTTGATGCAATGAGACAAAAGGGTACGAGCGCCGCCAATGACCGCCAGGACCTGCATAACGATCTACCAGAACAACAGTTGCCGCCGCGTCACTGGTGAGTATTTCATCAACAAATGCCATGCCCATAGCACCAGCGCCAACTACTAAATAATCCGCCGCCAGTTGAATAGGCACCTCTTGCGTCTGTTCAGCCATAAACTGCTTCTCTTTGATTTCAAAGGCACACACAATACCTGTATGACCGACATACTCAAATACAATCGAGCAGCTTGGGATAAGCAATCCGAAAATGCGCAAAGCCCTTGGGTACAACCCGTAGATAGCGCCACCATTGAAAAGGCGAAAAGTGGCATTTGGGAGGTTATATTGACCCCCAGCAAAAATGTGCCAAAAACATGGTTTTCAGATATTCATGGAAAGAGAGTGTTGTGTTTAGCATCCGCGGGCGGGCAGCAGGCACCTATACTCGCCGCAGCAGGCGCTGTCGTAACCAGTTTCGATAACTCTCCAGTTCAGTTAGCCAAAGACCAGTTAGTCGCCGATAGGGACGGCTTAACTATTGAGCTTGTACAGGGCGACATGGCCGACCTGTCTTATTTCAAAGATGCTTCCTTTGACCTAATTTTTCACCCGGTGTCGAATGTTTTTTCCCAGACCATCAGACCCGTTTGGCAGCACAGTGCGCGTGTACTTGTGACCAATGGCAGATTGTTGAGCGGCTTTATGAACCCAGATTTTTTCCTTTTCGACCACTACGATATTGAAGCAGGGGGTTCGCTAGAAGTTAAATTTCCTCTGCCCAATGCTGATATAGAGCATATTGACGAAGCGGAATTAGCTAAACGTAAAGCCGCTGGTGCGGCATTGGAATTCAGTCATAGTTTAGATGAGCAAATCGCCGGACAAATTGACGCCGGTTTTCTCATCGCAGGCTTTTATGAGGATAGATGGGACGATACAGCCACGCCACTTAACGCTTTTATGCCAACGTCTATGGCGACTCTGGCGGTGAAGACAGCGGTTTAACACAGCCAAATATCACCCTAATAACAGTCGTTCTTCGGCTAGCACTTAACTTAAGGATCTGAAAATGGATTTAGGACTACAAGACAAAGGAATAATCATCACTGGCGGCAGCAAGGGTATTGGCTTCTCTATCGCCGCCGCGTGTGCCAAAGAAGGGGCGTGGGTATCTATTTGTGGGCGTACCCAGAGCAGCTTGGATGAGGCAGCGGAAAAGTTAAAAGTTCACGGCGGCAAAGTACATACGGCAGTTTGTGATATTGGTGAAGCCGATGCCATTGCAGCCTATGTAGACGCAGCGGCGAGTGCACTGGGTGGTCTCTATGGCTTAGTGAACAACCCCAGCGGCTTTGGTAATTCGGACAATGAAGACGGTTGGCAGAAAGGAATAGATATCGACCTAATGGGCGTTGTACGCACCACTTGGGCTGCCACACCCCACCTTAAGGCAAATGGTGGCGGGAGTATTTTAAATATCTCGTCCATTAGCGGATTAGCCGCCTCAGGTAATATTTCTTATGGCGCTGTAAAGGCAGCGGTAATTCAACTCACCCAAAGCCACGCCAAAGCAATGGCTGCAGACAATATTCGAGTCAACTGTATTGCCCCGGGCTCTATCGAATTTCCTGACGGCGTTTGGGATCAGGTAAAGAAAAACATGCCTGCAATGTACGACGCCACACTAGCGGGAATTCCGTTTGGCCGCATGGGTTTACCTGAAGAAGTTGGTAATGTTGCAGCATTTTTGCTGTCGGCGCCCGCTTACTGGACTACCGGACAAACTGTAGCGGTGGACGGCGCACAAAGCCTCTAACGTTTTGTGTAGCAGGCGGGTTCAACAAACCCGCCAACTGATGGAGTCTCTCCTATTTCTTAACTGGACTAAACTTGGCCTGTGTATCTTTCGATTTAGCGGATTGAATTTTGCGCAAACAGGATCAAGTTCTCGGGTATTGTTTGACTCGACACACGATTGTTAAGATGAAGAATGTGTTGTTGTGGCTTTCAAACTAAGCGTTGCTGCCATCGACCGATAACAGTGTGAAAACTAAACAACGCGAACCGGCATTTTTGCCCAACACGGCGCTGTTACTGAAATGCGCGGAACCGCGCTGGCAAGGGAGCTTCTAGGCGGCAATAGGCTCGCGCGGAACTGTGGAAACTGCGAAAACTGTGAAAAAAACCAGTGAAGATACGCTGGTAAAACATGATAACTGCTGGGGAGCACTAACATGCATGACTTAACCATACGCAACGCAACCATCATTGATGGCTCGGGTGAACCTCGGTATCAAGGCGATATAGCGGTAGATGGCGACAAGATTAGTGCCATCGCCCCCGTGGGCAGTTTAAGTTCAGGCAAACATGACATCGACGCCAGCGGCATGGTGGTAACTCCGGGCTTTGTCGACATACACACTCACTACGATGGTCAAGTGTGTTGGGACAAGCAAGTAACACCTAGTTCTTGGCATGGGGTTACTACGGTGGTCATGGGTAATTGCGGCGTAGGTTTCGCTCCAGTGCATCCCGGTTCTGAAGGGGATCTGGTGTCCCTGATGGAAAGTGTCGAGGACATACCTGGCACTGCGCTTCACGATGGCATTCCTTGGGGTTGGGAAACCTTCCCTGAATATCTCGACGCAATTGATACCCCTTATGCTGTGGACATCGGAACCCAAGTGCCTCACGTGGCGGTACGTCACTACGTTATGGGTGATCGCTGCTATGAGGATGCTACTAAACAAGATATGAACGCCATGCGCGATATTACTCGGGATGCCCTGCGCCAAGGTGCCTTGGGCTTTTCCACCTCGCGTTTTTATGGCCATTTAGATAAAGCGGGCAATCTCATTCCCGGTACCAACGCCTCCGCGGATGAAATGCTAGCCATCGGTGAGGCCTTTACAGGCTTAGATCATGGCACCATTGAGATCATCTCAGACTGGCTAGAAGATGCCGACGAACTGAAGTGGATCGAACAAATAGTTCGCACCACCGGTCGGCCCATTACCACGCTAACCACCGTGGGCTCGGAAAAAATTTGGTCTTTGTCCAGTGATTTGAAGAAAAGCGATCTGACGCTGCGACCCCAAGTAGGCGCACGCCCGGCCTCTATATTGATGACCTTAGAAGGCACCATCAATCCCATGCGTCAGCACGCGGCCTACCGCGAAATAGAACATTTGCCTTTGGCCGAGCGCAAAGCCAAGCTGCTGGATCGCGAATTTCGGCAACGTATTCTGAGCGAGGAAAAAGTATTGCCCCGCAGCAAGGATGCTGTGCGCATGATGAACAACTACGACACCATTTGGGTTATGGATGAATCTCTGAGTTACGAACCCTCAGAAGCAGATAGCGTTGCCGCCATTGCAGCCGCGAATCAGCAAGATCCAATGGAAGTGGTCATGGACACGATGGCTAAAGGCACACCGCTACTGGTGCTGTTTGGTCGCTACGCAGGTAACCTAGAGGGTCAGCGCGAGCTCATAGAAGACCCTCGCAGCGTCTTCGGATTATCCGATGGCGGCGCTCATTGCGGCGTACTGGTAGACGCCAGCGTGCCAACTTATATGTTGACCTACTTCTCAAGAGATCGACAACGCGGGCCGACTATGTCCCCAGAATTCATTGTGCACAAAATGACTCGCGACACCGCAGAGTTATATGGTCTTCACGACCGAGGCTTGCTTCAGGCTGGATTCAAAGCGGACCTGAATATAATCGACTACGACAACTTGAAGCTACACAAACCAGAAATGGTCTACGACCTACCTGGCGGCGGTAAAAGATTGGTTCAGGGTGCAGACGGTTATAAAGCCACAATTTGCAGTGGTGTAGTGACATATGAAGACGGAGCGCATACCGGCGAATTACCTGGGCGTTTGATTCGTGGCGGACAAGGCACCGACAATGGAAAAACCGTCGTCCAATAGTTGCCAACATTCCCTCCCTCAAAGCTCTGGAACAAAAGCGTCTAGAACTAAAGGCTCTCGGGCGAAAGATTCTCTGGCAAAAGGGCAAAAGCTAAGTTCAAAGTAGATCCTGAAAACTACTCAATGAATCTTTGAAAGATCAGGCCTATGTCGCATATCATTCGATTTCTTAACATTGGCCCGCCATACTTTGATACCCAGATGTAAGTGCAGTACCGTACAGGCAGGTTTAACTATACCCGCCCACGCAGTGACGCTGCTACTTACGCGGCGGCCACAGTATAAGCGTTGGCGTATTGGCCACGTACTCTTGATATTCTGGATCTTCTCCCCATTGTTTGCGCCCACGTGCTTCAAGCATGCGCACACCGCTAACTGCAGTGAGTAGAAAGATTACCCACAGTGGCGACAGCATTAAGTAAATCTGATTACCCACCAAGGTTGGGTAGGCGATTACGGCGATACCAATCCATAGCAAGATCTCACCAAAATAGTTGGGGTGGCGGGACCACGCCCATAACCCGGAGGTAATGAATTTATTCGTATTCTCTGGATTGCTGCGAAAGGCAGTCTTTTGGTTATCTGCAATCACTTCAATGGCGAAACCAGCAACCCACAAACTAGCCCCCAGAACAAACGCTCCATCTAGGCCAACTGTACTACTTGAGGTAATACTACCTAACGCTGCACTGGCCGTGATGTAGACCCACGCACCTTGTAATGTCCAGGTCATTAAGAACGTTGGAAATGATGCTTTGATTGATCTAAAACGCCGATCTTCACCAGCGTTTTTAATACGGAAAAATAGAAAGGGGCCAAGGCGAAGTGCCCAGATAACTATGAGGGCCGTGATCGTCAGCGACCGCAAATCATCAACACCCGCCAATATTGCAGCGGCTACCACGATAACGATATACGTCAGGCTTCCAGTAAGGTCAAAAAAAGCTTCGGTTCGCGCTAACCACGCGTGAATAAAGATAATCCACTGCACTGCGAATGCAAAAACCCCACACCAGACAAATACCGACATACCATTATATAA
This sequence comes from marine gamma proteobacterium HTCC2089, assembly GCA_905182905.1. Classification (GTDB taxonomy): domain Bacteria; phylum Pseudomonadota; class Gammaproteobacteria; order Pseudomonadales; family Azotimanducaceae; genus UBA4421. The sequence continues at coordinate 18,339 of CAJJDH010000001.1, forward strand.
AACACCCTGATCCGAGCCAGACCAAGCCACCATAGCCGCCAGTGCTACAGCACCAATGATGCTGACAATTCCTACGATCCACTTTTGCATTTCACTCTCCGCTGAATTAGTCGTGGTCATCTCAGCCTGTGCGCCAGATTTCCCCACATGTTCCCTCTTGCCACTGAGGGTACTTCTTCATGATAGATGTGAAAAGGTTATCTTTAAGCCAAGACTCTAACCAACGGCTAAGATTTGGGCGCGGTTGCTCGTCGAACCACTGTTTATCAACGAAGGCAAATTGTCGAATGAACGGCATTAATGCAATATCTTGCATCTGCGGCAAGTCGCCTAACAAGTACTCTTGTGTCAGCAAACTTTGTTCTAATTCATCTAGCCAACCTTCGGCTAAATCGCGGTAATAGGACCCAGGGTGTTCGGCTCCCGGGCGAGTATATTTGTAGGCGTCAAGTAGCGGTTTGAATTCAGAGTCGAACTTTTCAATATAGGCCTTTTGCTCTTCTAAGCCACCGTATTGAAGCCATTGTGGAGAGTTTTCAGCGATAGCCCAAATTACTAAATCTAAGCTCTCTTCTATGAGCTGCCCCTCGGCGGTAATGAACACCGGCACAGTACCTTTAGGAGAAGCTTCAAGCATTGAGGGAGGTTTATCACGCAGCAGAATTTCACGAACTTCAATTTGAGTATCCATTAGCGCAAGGGCCATACGCCCACGCATAGCGTAAGGACAACGACGAAAGCTATAAAGGGTATGCATGTCTTGTTATTGACCGTTTTGTTCTGGCGTATGCAGCGCAGGCAAATCATCGGCCCAAGCAATCTTTGATTCGCACCAAACTTGGCGCTTGGGCGGTAAATCTGCCACCTCCGCCAACATGCCAGTGCGCAAGCCCAGCATACGCTTGCCTTGAGGTACGTCTTCTTCCACGGAAGTTGCATAAATATGGGTGCCGCAGTCACCACAAAAAGTCAGCTCACGCCGGTTGCCGCTATCACCGCGCTTGTAATAACACTTGGGCTGACCGGTATTTAACGTAAAGTTTGCCTCCTTCACAGGGAGGATACTTCGATAGGGGGCCCCTGACATAACCTGACAATCTCGACAATGGCAGAGCACGCAAAAATTGGCATCCGCTTCAGCCGTAAAGGTAATTTCTCCGCAATGACAGGCGCCGTTAACTTGCATTTCCCACCCCACATTATTTACATATAGCTGCTACTTTCGTCCATGTTGCCTACACAAAGCAATACTCACCAGCAATGCTTTGATCATTAACGCGCTTAATCACAGGATGGACTGTTATCTGCCCTTGTCGATAAGGCATACTTATTTTCAGCAACTTTTAGACAGAAGGAGAGAGCGTTGGACAAGCCAACTAGAGCACTACCCCAGCCTACGCCGGAGACACAGCACTTTTGGGATGGCACCCAAGCAGATCAGCTACTGTTGCAAAGATGCACAGATTGCGCTCACACCTACTTCCCGCCTCGACCTTTCTGCCCGTCTTGTAGCTCACGCTCTGTAGAAGTTTATGCCGCTAGCGGCCGTGGGACGCTAGCCAGCTATGTAATCAACCAGCGCCCACATCCAGCTTTCGATGGCCCATACGCCATAGCCCTTGTAGATTTGGAAGAAGGCCCGCGCATGATGACCAATATTGTGGAATGTGCGCAGACACCTGAGGCATTGCAATTAGATATGCCTTTGCAAGTGCGCTTTGAACAGGTCAGCGAGGATATTAAGTTGCCCCTCTTTGCGCCAGTAACTAATGCTCCCAATGGAGCAAATACATGACTGGTATAGCAGTAGTAGGCGCTGCAGAAACTACAGAACTTGGCAAAATTCCCCATTTAAGCCAACACCAACTCCACGCAGATGCGGCTCTCAATGCAATGGCTGACGCGGGTATAACCGCTAAAGATATTGACGGTATAGCCACTGCTGGCGACAGACCCACCGATTTAGCCTACTACCTTGGCATTACCCCAACTTGGGTTGACGGAACATCAGTAGGTGGTTGCTCGTTCATGCTCCATGTACGTCACGCCGTGGCGGCCATTGCCAGCGGCCAATGTACAACTGTACTTATTACTCATGGCGAAAGCGGACGCTCCGGTGTTGGTCGCGGTGGATTCCCACGTGCGCCAGCCTCGCTAGCTGGACAGTTTGAAGTGCCCTATGGCCCGATGGGACCACCAACAATGTTTACCCTGCCGGTTCTGCGTTATATGAAGGATTACGGCATGACTCATGAGCAGCTGGCGATGGTTGCGGTTGTGCAAAGAGAATGGGCGTCTATGAACCCTAGAGCCAGTTTTCAAGATGAAATTAGTGTCGACGATGTGCTGAATTCAAAAATGATCGCATATCCATTCCATTTGCTTGAGTGCTGTTTGGTAACCGACGGCGGCGGTGCGCTTATTCTGACTAAAGCAGATAGAGCGAAAGATTTTCCCAATCCTCCTGTCCATATCCTTGGTACCGGCGAAAGCGTGGAAACCCCAATGGTCAGCCAAATGGAAGACCTCACCAGCTCTAAGGCATTTAAGGTGGCAGGATCATTTGCAATGCAAGATGCTGGGATTTCCCATGCTGACGTAGATCACCTAATGGTCTACGACGCCTTCGCCCACCTGCCCATTTATGGCTTAGAAGATCTCGGTTTTTGCAAAAAAGGTGAAGCCGCAGACTTTATCTGGGAACAAAATACCGCTCCGGGTGGCAGCCTCCCCATGAACACTAATGGTGGCGGCTTGTCTTACATGCACTCCGGTATGTACGGCATGTATGCCCTACAAGAAAGCGTCAGACAGATTCGCGGTACCGCGCCAGCCCAAGTCCCAGACGCAAATGTTTCTCTTTGTTTGGGTGTGGGTGGTATGTTTGGTGCATCCGGATGTGTTGTATTTGGTAAAGAACCTAGATAACACTTGTACTTAAAACCATATTCGCCGCACAATTTCGTTAACTAACAGATAGGAAAAAATATGTTTCGCAAATTTTTACTCATAACCCTACTCACAGCGTTTAGCACAAGTGCTTTTGCCGCCAGTGCAGAAGAGCGTGCACAAACTGCAATAGATACGCGTCAAGGATTACTCAAAGTTGTTGCCAGTTACTTTGGGCCCATCGTAGGCATGGCAAGAGGCCAAATTCCATTCGACGCCGCTGTTATTGAAACCAATGCTGGCAAAATTGCTCAACTAGCGCCAATGCTGGAAGACGTATTTGCCATGGATACTCGCGCAAGCGGTCTGAAGTCAGGTGCTAAAGACGGCATCTGGGAAGATAGCGACGACTTCAAAGCTAAGGTAGCTACAACCACGCAAAGAGCTATTGAGTTAGCGGCTGCAACCAGCCAAGGCAAAGGACCTACTATGAAAGCCTTTGGCGCGTTAGGTTCTTCTTGTAAGAACTGTCACGAGAGCTACCGCGAAAAAGACGAGGGCTAGGCGCTACTAGCAACTGCGTCTAACGACATGTCCGCAAATGAGGCAAAACTAAAGTCAGACAATGCTGGCTCGTTAGTCTGGGATCTACCTTTGCGGATATTCCATTGGGCTCTAGCTGTGAGCCTAATGGGTTCTTGGATTACCGCCGAAGCCGGCTTTGAGTGGACACAAACGCACTTTCTATTTGGCTACACTGCCCTAGGCCTAATAAGCTTTAGATTACTGTGGGGCTTAGTGGGTACCACCCATGCACGCTTTAGAAACTTTCTGTCCGGCCCAAAGGCCGTTATTCAATCTTTAAAGCAACTACCCAAGAGCACGCCTGCTAATGGGGTTAGCCATATTGGTCATGGACCATTGGGCGGCTGGGCGAGTGTGGTGTTACTGGCATTAGTTATGACACAGGCGGTAAGCGGCTTATTCATCAGCGATGACATATTTTATGCCGGCCCTTATAACAGCGTTGTCTCCAACAGCCTCGCCAACTACCTTGGTTGGCTGCATCATACCAACTTTAATTTTTTGTTAGCGGCCGTAGCATTACACTTTTTGACCGTGACCTGGTATCTGCTGGGAAAGAAAGAGAATCTTATTCGACCAATGCTAACAGGCAGAAAAAATCTTGGCGAAAAAATGCTACAGACGGCGATTGCTAACAATTTATTTTTCCGCGGCTTGTGCATAGCAGGTTTTGTAGCCGCCGCGGTCTACCTAATTGTTACCCTAGCGCCAGAACCAGAGTACTTTTAACCTCAGAGTTGCTAGCGCGGCATCAAAGAACGTACGCAGATGCCCAAAATCGAGATGCCACTACTCAACGCCAAGCAAAGTGGTTAGTTCATTCAGACTTTTTATTCGATAAGTCGCTTTAGAAAAATCCTGAGTTGCTGTGAAGGCATACTCCACCACCGCGCAATCTATACCTGCCGCAACCGCTGAGCGCAGTCCGCGTTCAGAATCTTCAATCACCAAAGCCTGTTCTGGCGCTATCGAAAAGCGCTCAAGTGCTGTCAAATACGGCTCTGGATGCGGCTTACTTTTAGTGTAGCTTGAACGAGTAAGCACAAGATCCATATGCGGGAGAATATTCAGCGTACTTTCAGGACGATCATGGATATAGGCGAAGTCTGCGTCTTTACAGGTGGTTACAATAGCCATGGAAAAACGCTGTTTAAGCTCAACCAAAACGCCTTCCACACCAGCAATGGATAAATCCTCGCCACTGAGTAACTGCCGATACAGTTCGTTTCTCTGCAGCCGGCCTCGGGAAATAGCCTCCTCCGTAATACCTTGGTCCCGCGCCATCTCCCAAACGTCAGAGCCATTGACCATTACTTGCATATAATGCGGCAGATCTAAATCAATATTCAGGCTTGCCAGCTGCCTACGCGTAGATTCGTAATACAAATGTTCTGTGTTGACCAATACGCCATCATGGTCAAACAGAAGGTGGCTATACTTTCGCATTCTGCAGTCTCCGGAATTAGCCGACGACTTTATGGGTTAGTGACCCACAACAACTTAGGCAACACGATAACGCTCAATCTGAATATCATCTTCACCGATGTCCGAGTAATTGTCCGTGACACGCCCACGAATATACTCTTGCCACGAAAATGCACGGTAAAGAGCAGCATCCTGGCCACCTACCCAAGGCTCAATAATCGCTTTTACCGCAGGCTGGTAAAAGAATGGCACGCTATAGCGACCTTGCTCTGAATGTACCGGCAGTACTCTGTGCACTCCGGCAGTACACCGATCGTTAGTCCAAACCTGCAATACATCACCAATGTTCACAACAATGGCGCCATCTACCGGCGGCACATCAATCCAACCATCTTTCTTCGACAGCGCTTGAAGGCCGCCATGATTATCTTGCAACAGCAATGTAATAGCCCCAGGATCAGTATGATGATGCAGTGCCATATCGCCCAAACCGGTTAAATCAGTGCGCTCTGCATCTGGCACAGGGTCGGCACTTGGGTAGTAATTCAGACGAGCGGCACTTGTGTGCAAGTCGCCAAAACCTTTCTCCATAGTTTGTAGCACTTCGGCCTCAGACATTCCCAAAGCCGCCAAAACCATACTCATTGTTGCTGCAGACAACTGGGCAAAAGATTGAAAAAAATCTGTTAGAGCAGGGCGAAAGCTTTGAGGCTGATCTGGCCAGCGGGTATGCCGTTCAGGATTCTTAGAAATGTGACCGCCAGCCTTAAAGTCAAAGACTTCTTTTTGGTCACGTTTTTGCTTTGTCAGTTCGCGGTCGTAGTAACCCAAGGGATTACTCTCATCACGATAAACTGCGGTTTTCATTTCTCGAGGCATGGCAAAGAATTCACTCGAGGCGGCAAAAGTATTTGTTACTACATCTTCTAAGCCATGGTTGGTGAGAAGAAAAAAACCATGGTCTTCGCAGGCTTCTACTAGAGCCGGTTGATCAATAGCATCAAAACCGCCGCGTTGGTATTCGGCAAAATCTATTGTAGGAATATTTTCCATGCAATTTATCCTCCTAAAACGTACATCCTAGCGGCAATTTGGTCTGGGCAATAGACTCAGATCGTCACAAGTGCGAATCCGACTGCATTGCGGAGCAAGTTGTCCTCTAAGTGACACTTGGGCTAGGCTGATCAGTCTATGTAAAAACCAGCGGAACTACTGTGACCAAATTCTCCAAAACAACGCTACTGAGCGCCATCGTATTGACCATGGGCCTGTTAGCCGGATGCTCCGACAAAAACTCCACTCCCGAAACTTCAGCAACCACCTCTGATGATGCCAAGATTTCTTTAGCCCAAGCCCAGGCAATTCATAAAGCTGCATTAACCGTGGACGCACACGCAGACATTGAACTACCCGGAGCGCCTTCTGCCTATGTGGGCGAGGATGGTTTATCTAAAGTCGCGCCCGACAAAATGGTAGCAGGGGGACTAGATGCGGTTGTTATGTCGGTAGCGGTAAGCCCGGGACCACGCACGGCTGCGGGGTATGAAGCTGCCCAGCAACTGGCAAAGGCAAAGCTGGCAGCAGCTAAAGCTTTAGCCGCGGAGGAAGCAAATAACGCCGTTATTGCACTCACGCCTGATGAACTCATTAACGCCCATGAAGCGGGTAAGTCAGCGCTATTACTCGGCTTTCAAAATGCCCTCATTGCAGGTACATCAGTGGCCGCCATTGAGTCTTTTTATGCCGAGGGCGTACGAATATTTGCGCTGACCCATATGGGCCATAATGCTTTTGCAGATTCCTCACGCCCACTGTTTGACGGCGCCACTGGGCAACGTGAAGCCACGGCAGAGCATGGCGGTTTATCCGATCTGGGTATTGCAGCGATCAAAAACATCAATGAGCTTGGCGCTATCGTTGATATTTCTCAATTGTCTAAACAGGCGGCGCTGCAAGCCATTGAGCTTTCTACAACACCGGTCATCGCCAGTCATTCGAATGCGCGGAGCCTAACTACAGTAAGCCGAAACCTTTCGGACGAAGAACTTGACCGCCTAGGTGCTACAGGTGGTGTGGTGCACGTTGCTCCTTTCAGGGGCTATTTGTTTGATACTACGAATGCCCAAATGGACGCCGACATTAGAGCAGTACGGCGCGAAGCCAATATCGACGAAGATTATCTATACCCCTTCGAGCTGTACTGGGAGATTGACGACGCAGAAGTGAAAAAGACTTTTCTTACCAAAGTTAGCGCATTACTTGGGCCCATTAGCTTGGACGACATGCTCAACCATTTGGACTACATTGTGAAGAGAATTGGGGTGGACCATGTAGGCATTGGTACCGACTTTAACCATGGCAGCGGCATACCCGGTTATGAAGATGCTAGCGAGTCACTCAATGTCACCATAGGCTTATTGGAGCGCGGCTACAGTGCTGAAGATATTGAGAAAATTTGGGGTGGCAACTTTATCCGCGTATGGCGCCAAGCCGCAGCAAACGCACAATGATTACCCGCGCTAGTTGGGCGAAGCCTTTAGCGAAAAAAGCCTTTAGCGAAAAAGCAAAAAGCCCTCGGCACAAACAAAAACGGAGCAATGCTGCTCCGTTTCTAATCCGGCAACTTGAACCGCTACCCGAACAACTTTCAATCAGCTATAACTAGCTTCCGGTCCAGTTTGGTGCACGCTTCTCAGCAAATGCCACTGGTCCTTCTTTTGCATCATTAGAACTAAAAACCTTTTTCTGCAGAGGAATCTGCATTTCCCAAAGCTTATCTTCTTCAATTCCCATAGATGCTGCCCGCACGAGAGTTTTTGATGCCACAACAGCAAGCGGGGCGTTTTCAGCAATACGATCTGCCAAAGCCAAGGCCGCATCTAAAGCCTCACCGGGCTCAGTAAGACTAGTTAATAGTCCAGCATCTAATGCTTCCTCAGCTGTGATGGGTTCTCCGGTCAAAGCCATTTCCATAGCTTTCGCGTAACCAACACGCGCTGGAAGTCTGAACACACCACCAGCGGCGGCAAAGAGTCCTACTTTAACTTCGCGGATACCGATCTTGGCACCTTTGGAAGCAACGATAAGGTCGCAGGTCAACATTATTTCGCAACCTCCAGCTAAGGCAAAACCGTTTACCGCGGCGATCAACGGCTTAGACGCGCCGGTGCGGACAAACTGATTCAATGGGCCAATGTCTTCGCCTCGTGCAAACGCTTTGAGATCCATGCCCGCGCAAAATGCACGTCCGTTGCCGGTGATGACACCGGCCACCAGCGAATCGTCTGCATCCAATTCCTGAATGGCAGTCCAAAGACCGTTAGACAGCGCGCCATTAATGGCGTTCATTGCATCGGGTCGATTCAGTGTAATGACCATCACGCGCCCTTTGCGCTCTACTATGATTGCTTGTTCTTCGCTCATGTCAGGAACTCCTGTAGTTAATATTTGTGCAATAGGATCGCACGAACTTACTTGTTTCGATACGCCGGTTTTGCGCCGCTGCTTGGATAGTGGCCCTAGAGAGTTGCTTCACTAAAGATGGCGTTGAACCCAAAGCCTAGAGACAGCGGCTTTCTCACCACTTGGCTCGGCTACCAAACCCGCAAAATGTTCTATGACATCAAAGGACTGAGAGGCCGCTTCAACCTCACCCAACAATGCGTTTGGTGCAACGCGAAAATCTGGATTTCTAGGCCCTACTATTTGTTCGCCCAAGTCATGCTGCAAATGTTCTTCCACCATTAGATGTCCGCCGGGAAGGAGGTGATCCATAAGGTGCGTGAGCAAGCCCGGGGCAACAAATCTGAAAAGAATAATCAGTTGGAAATGGCCTAAATCATGGATCGGATCTCGTCCCAAATTTTTTCCGCCGGTTTGTTCTAACAAGTTTTGGCATCGCCAAGCTACTTTTGTCTTCACTTGGCAAGCGTACGCGGAGCCTGCTGCAATGGCTGCTGCGGAAATATCTATACCTTGGGTGGTGAAACCATGCTGAGCAAGAAAAACACTATTTCGCCCAGCACCACAGGCCAGATCTAGTGCCTTGTCGTGACCATGGCTTCCATCGCCGCCACTACTCGGTAGAGCGACTATATTTTGCTCCAAAAATGTACTTGGCCAAGGACGCTCGGCGTAGGCGCCATTGCGATATCGTGCATCCCATCGAGTTCTATCATCCATTGTTTTTACTTCTATTTACGCTTACCAATGCTATTCCTAGTGTTTTCGCCACTTGAAGGGGTGTTTTGCAGCCTGTGGCCCAATGTATGGCTACAAATATCTATGACGCATAATCATATACGCTTACGCGCCTTGCATGCTGAAGGTCTAAACGATAGCTTATGCCACCTTTCAATCCAGCAGCAAATTGTGTCGAAACTCGAGAACGCAAATAAGTCCAAATTAGACCGTGCAGCGATATGGCTATCTGGGTTGTGCCTAATCCATTGCCTGGCATTGCCGCTGACTCTACTGCTCATGCCGGCGTTAAATAGCTGGCTTAGTGATACGGAGACTATGGCTCACTGGCTACTACTAGCCTTCGCTGTGCCTATAAGCCTGTTGGCTTTATGGCGGGGTTATCAGACTGCGAAAAGCACTTTAACCCTTGTTTTGGGGGGCGTTGGTTTATCGCTAATGTTCTTGGCAGTGATCCATGTGATGGGCGAAAGTTGGGAGATACCACTCACTGTAGTGGGTGTAATACTTGTACTTATTGCGCATATTAGAAACCTGACTCAACACCAACATAATTCAGAATAAAGAGGTCCTTTGCTATGAAATACGACAATATCTTACAAACCATCGGCAATACTCCAGTAGTTAAACTGAATAGATTTGCGCCAGATCACGTAGAAATGTATGTCAAAGTTGAATCCTTCAACCCCATGGCGTCTGTAAAAGACCGTCTAGCCTACGCCATCATTAAAGACGCTCGCGACAGCGGAGCGTTAAAGCCTGGGCAAACAGTCATTGAGGCTACGTCCGGTAATACAGGCATTGCACTAGCCATGGTCTGCGCAGTTATGGGGCACCCGTTTGTGGCTGTCATGGTGGAAACCTTTTCTATTGAACGCCGTAAGCTCATGCGCGCACTGGGCGGTAAAGTCTTACTTACGCCTGCGGCTGAGCGCGGCACTGGCATGGTCAAACGCGCAGAAGAACTAGCCGCTGAACACGGCTGGTTTATGGCCAGTCAATTCAAAAACCCTGCAAACCCCAATTACCATGCCAGCACTACTGGCCCGGAAATTCTGTCAGATTTTGCTGGCGAACGTTTGGACTACTGGGTCACTGGCTGGGGTACGGGTGGCACGTTATCTGGAGCTGGCCGGACTCTTAAGGCAGCGCGTCCTGAGTTGCAGATTGTCGCTGCTGAACCTGAACAAGCAGCACTTCTTTCTGGCGGTGAATGGTCACCGCATAAGATTCAGGGGTGGACTCCAGATTTCATTCCAGAAATATTGGACCAAAACATCACCGATCAAATTGTCACTGTGAATGAAGACGAATCTATGGCCTGCGCACTGCGCCTTGGACAAGAAGAAGGAATTTTTGTGGGAATTTCCGCCGGCGGTACACTGTCTGCTTCACTGAAAGTTGCAGAACAAGCTGCACCCGGTAGCGTAATTTTGACCATGCTTGCAGACACTGGAGAGCGTTATCTCACTACACCTCTTTTTGCCGCAATCAACGAAGGTTCGGACGACGACTGGTTAGCAAGCCTATAACAATCACGCAGCGATAGTTGTTAAGGCAAATCTAGTCTAGTTGCTACAGCAACGGTTGAGTACGTCAACGCCCTGCGTGCCGCAAAGCGCTGCAGAGCTTGAGCACCGGACTCTCTGGAGTTTTGCCAAGAGGTAAAATCTGGATACCAAGTCAGTAAATGCATGACACAATTTGCTGACGGCGTTTGCGGTGCAAACAAACCCATAGGTTGAGCTGCATAGTTGCCGCCAACTTCGAAGGTTTGCCAAGCCGCGCTGGACAATGCCACTACCTCCTCAATGTCTTTCCCGTCCAATATAAAATCGCGAAAGACATAAATTCCAGACTTGCTTAGCGGCGCACTATCCGTCGGGCGAGCGGTAGCTCTTAGCTGATACTCCTCCAATACGCGAATATTTTGTGGTAGCCGCAAACCATCTTCGTATTCGCTGTGCGCCGTGACCAAAATCAACTCGTTTGACGACATACCAAAAATGCCGTGCCATATCCCCCAGAGAGTCACTCCAGCTTGGGCTGCTGCCAGCTCGCGTAAAAGCTGCACAGGTTGCTGTAGCTCTTGAGTGGCAAAAGCCAATCTGCGTTTAGTATAAAAACTCATAAATCACCTTAACACTCTGCTTACTGCAAGTACTTAACTTAAGCACTTAGCTCAACTGCGCAATTTTTTCACTCAACCATTTTACGGAGAATGCTCCAGGCTGGAGCTTTTCTAGGAGCATGCGCATTGACATATCAACACAAGCTGCATTAGCCGGAGTCGCAATGCCGTGTAAACGACCGAGCAACACAATCTCACCGTTGAGATAATTAGTTTCAATATCCCCAGTGCCCCGCTGAACACTTTGCCACGACGATCCAGCAGTACGATCATGACCGGGCACATGCGTATCGAGCATCATGCCATCGCGCCGTTGTCTGGCTTCGTCGCGCCCCATGCAATCTATGTTAGCAGCTGTAAAACAGGCCAGCGCCTCACGGCGTAAAGCGTTAGATATATCTTTAGCGTTAGCGACATCATGCAAACCAGCCTGCAAAACATTGGCCAAATTGATCAATAACTTGGCGTACTTTTGGCGCATAACCAGCGCATCTGGGCGCGCACTAAACCCAGCAGATGCTAAGTCTGCGTTAATTTTTTCTGCGCAACTGTCTAGCCCCTGCGGATAACAACCCGTATCTAATATTCCGCCTTTGTTAGCTGCATGACTCACAACTTGGCCTGGCTGCAAAAAAACGGCTGGGAGTATGACGACACTTGCATAAACGTTAGGGAAAAAGCGCAATGCCTGACGCTCATTTGCAACACCATTTTGCACACAAACTATGGGGGTATGTTGTGGAGCTACTCTGGAAAGATCTTCTAATGCAGCCAGACCATGCTGAGATTTCATGCACATGAGTACAACGATATTCTCAGCAAAGGCAATGTCTTGGGGGTGCAATACCGTTGGAATTTTTAGAATTTCATCACAATCTGGTGCAATGAAGTGCAGCCCACGATCTTGCAGGACACCACCATGTTCACCGCGAGCAATTAACGTCACCCTAAATCCTGCTCGATGTAGCCGAGCACCAATGGTCGCACCAATACCGCCAGCGCCATAAATAACATAGTGGATCGATGCATCGTTTGGCAGTGACGTGTTTAAGGAACTAGAAGTCATACGCTATCCATCTAAATTCGTCTGCTAGCCAATAGTAAATTGCGCACCAACTTGTTTCGCGCTGGGCTCATCTGAGCATTGCGGGGTAGTCCAACTCTGCCCCCCAATGCACTTGAGCAACGCTGGCGTATCGAGATTCGTTAACAAATCCATGGTGGCGGAGCGTCTCCATGTCACGGCCAATACGCTCAAGCTCAGAACCTTTGGCGATCATGGCTGTTGCTGCAATATCAGCCACATGCCGAACAACTTCAGCGCAGGATTGCACCGCGTGAGTGCCTGCTAAATATAGATCTGCGCGGTCCACATCATCAGCGACTTGACCTTCGCCAGCCTGATCCCATGCTTGCTGTAAGGCGTCATAAAACATCAGCCGGGCAGCCCTATATTGCGCCAACGCTTTACCGTAGTGTGCTTGGGCAATATTTTTGTCGCGCACTTTGCCGGCAGCGCCGCCTGGAGTTTTATCTGCTACCAGCGCGCTAACTTGATCTAATGCACGCCTAGCCAAACTGAATACAACTGGGACATAGGTGGCAAAGACAATCCGCGACGGACATGAATATAACTGCCCACGAAAGTGAATATTGGTAGGGGTTTCAGGCGTAGCTGGAGGCGCAACCTGTACATCGGGGACAAAAATGTCATCGAGTAAAACATCGGTGCTACCTGAACCGCGCATACCTAAAGTGTCCCAATTGTTGAGCTTCTTACATTGGCTCATGGGCACTACTACCATGTGCATTTCACCGTCGACCAGCATTGGCGACATCAACCAAGCGGCATGATCGCACCCACTGACAAAACGCTGAGTTCCGCTAACGATATATCCACCGCTGGTCTTTTTGCCCTGCATTGGGCTATGCCCGCTCGCGGAAACCAAAATATCTGGGTTAGCTGCCCAAAGCAGTTCGACCATTTCCTGAGGCCATTTTGCCGCCATCAACTTAGCCGCATTGAATACCATTACATGCCAAGCCGCCGCCGAGTCACTATCGGCAAGCTGCTCGCAGACTAGCGCACAGGTCACGGGGTCTGCTTCAAAACCACCTAAACTCTTGGGCAAAAACAGTCGTGGTACGCCCGCGGCGACTATCGCTGCAAATGCTTCGTCATGTAGGCGGCACTGTTGCTCAGCCCAAGTAGTATGGGCTGCCACGACTCGCTTAGCATTCGAAGTACCGGCGAGTATTTCAGCCCTGCTTGGGGTTATATCTGTTCTTGGGTCTGTCTGCATGGCGTTGTATCTAATTCTTAATTTGGAACTTTTTTATTTTAACAGTTAAGCCTATATCTCAATTAACAGACTAATTTTTTCTCGTCGCAAAGACAATTTGCATAAAAAACTTTGTCACCGCCAAAAAAAGTGCCTATCAAGTCACAAAACCATTTCAGAAGCTGAACAACTTTCGGTGCTAAGACGTTGTGTTTGTTAGAAAAACAAAATTTCACTAAATTTTCACTTTTTGGCAGTTTATTTTGTCAGATTTTTCTGTATTCTAGCTTCCCTCTCCAGCCGAGACTGTATCTTTATACAGTGTTTCATCCTCGGCAGGGCGAATGCACAGTATGCAGTCGGGCTGGATGAGACCAACCTCTTACACAAAGCCGCAAGCAATCAAAGAAATCGACGCAAAGCAGCCTAGTCTTTTGCGGGAAAACTCGGCAGGCGCTCAAGCCACGGAAACTCTCGATCAGCCACGGCAATAAATTCCGGATTCAAGAAACTCTCTTTGGTGTTATAACGCAGCGGCTCGCCATCTTCTGTAAACACGCCTCCGCCAGCGGCAACTAATACCGCTTGGGCTGCGCCAATATCCCATTCGCTGGTCAAACCTAAACGCGGATAAATGTCTGCCTTATTTTCAGCCAACACACAAAGTTTCAGTGAACTGCCCACGGGTGTTCTTGTGCAATCAGAAAACTGGTTACCCAATTCGCTCAAGTATGCCTCAAGACGTTCGCCGCCATGATTGCGGCTCGCTACAACGGTCAATGAAGCGTCATCAGCGCCGCGCCGCTGGGGTTTAAGCTCTGATCTTGCGCCTTCGTGCAACAGATATGCCTCGCCCTTACGAGCATTACCAACATAAATCTTGCCCTGAAACGGCACGCCTACGATACCGAAAATAGGCTTATCGCCCTCAATCAAAGCAATGTTGACAGTGAATTCACCGTTGCGGTTGATAAACTCTTTGGTGCCGTCTAAAGGGTCCACTAACCAATATCGATGCCACTGAGAACGCACCGCATAGCTGGGCGGCTCTGATTCCTCTGAGATGATCGGAATGTCAGGGGTTAGCTCTTGCAAACCTGCATCAATGACCCTGTGAGCTGACAAATCGGCAATTGTTAACGGTGACTCATCACTCTTCGTCTGCACATCGAAGTTTGTTTCGTAGACTTCTAGAATCACGGATCCTGCCGCAGCAACAATGTCTACCAGCTGGTTTGTGATTTCTTCTAAACGTTGGTCATCCATAATTTTCTTAACTTTCCTTTGTCGCGTTGGCGGTTGTCAGCCGAGATTTGCACAATGTTAACGCAGCAATCGCACGCGCCTCATTAAATTGATCTGACTCCAGCAGTTCATCTAGGCGCGATAGCGGCCAGAGTACTAATTCGGGTGGTTCAGGCTCGTCACCGAGTAAAACCTTGGGGTAAAGATTACGGGCGAACATTACATTGATCGTATAACCCATGTGCCCGGGAGCAATAGACAAGCATTTTACAAACTCTACATCACGCGCTCCAAAGCCAGCCTCTTCCGCCAGCTCTCGATCCGCAGCAACTTCAAGAGTTTCACCTTGGTCCACAGCCCCCTTAGGTAGGGTTAACTGCAGCTCATGAAAGCCCGCTGCGTATTCGCGAATAAGCATCAGTTCATCGTTTGCATTGATGGCAACCACAATCACACCTGAGGTAGCCCCCCCTGGTAGTCGCTCATATACCCGCTGTTCACCGGTACTAAACTCAAGATGCAGAGCCTCAATCTTAAAAAATCGTGTGGTTGCTAGAGTTTCTGTTTTATTTATTTTGGGTAACGGCATAGGGTATCGGTACGCATTAGGTGAAAAATTTCGCTTAGTATAAAACGCCTGAGCGTTACAAATCTGGCTAGATTCAGGAAAAGCCTAAATCATCTATGATTGTCTAGCTTAGCTACAAAGCTAGGGCTTTGCTTTTACCCATTTTTGCTTCCACTAAT
The DNA here is from genome assembly GCA_905182905.1 of marine gamma proteobacterium HTCC2089. Classification (GTDB taxonomy): domain Bacteria; phylum Pseudomonadota; class Gammaproteobacteria; order Pseudomonadales; family Azotimanducaceae; genus UBA4421. The sequence continues at coordinate 33,843 of CAJJDH010000001.1, forward strand.
GAGAGAAGGATAATTTTTCACGATGTCTCAGGCCATTACACAGCAGCAGATCCCAGCCCTTGAATGGGACAGCATTGATACTGTTTTTTTAGATATGGATGGCACGCTCCTCGATCTTAACTACGACAATCAGGTCTGGAGCCATATTGTTCCCGCGGCACTTGCCGAAGCTAGGCAAATACCTTTAGAACAAGCGCGGCAGTTTCTCGGTCAGCAGATGACCAGTTTGTTAGGCACTATGCCCTTTTATAGTTTTGACTATTGGAGCGAATTCACCGGCCTAGATATTATGCAGCTACACCAATCTGCCACGGACTATATTTGTTACCTTCCCGGCGCGGAGGATTTTCTGGCTTGCTTACAAACTAGCGGCAAGCAAATTTTTATTGCCACAAATGCAGATCGTCAGGGCTTCAAGTTAAAGCACGAAGTGACAGGTCTGGCTAATTATGTTCAGGGAGTCGTATCAAGCCATGACTTTGCTCTTCCAAAAGAACGTCAAGAATTCTGGCTTGCGTTGCAACGGCAACACCCCTTTGATCCGTCGCGAACATTGTTTCTAGACGATACCCCGCGAGTATTAGAGGCGGCAGCGAAGTTTGGTATTCGTGAGAATTGGGCGATTCTTAATCCGGATTCTCAAAAACCCAGCCGAGAAAGAGCAAACCACCCTGCGGTAGAAAATTGCGCTGATTTAATTGCGGGTCTTGCATGAGTGGGATTCGGATAGATCGTTGGCTTTGGGCGGCAAGATTTTTCAAGACTCGCTCTTTGGCTAAAACCGCCGTCGAAGGCGGCAAAGTACATGTAGACGGACAGAGGACAAAACCAGCGAAAGAACTAAGACTTGGTCAAACTCTAACAATTCGCAAAGGTCTGCAAGAGCAAACCGTAGTAGTGGAGGCGCTCTCTGAGCAGCGCGGCGCGGCAACCATCGCCCAGACCCTCTATAAAGAAACTCCGGAAAGCATAGAGTTGCGAGAAATTTCAGTCAGCCGGCGGCGCATGGAAAGAGCTGGTTTGACCGTTCCCAGTGGGCGACCAAATAAAAAGGACAGGCGTGCTCTAAGTCAACTGAAGTCTTTGGATGAAGGCTGGGACAACGATGAAGGCGCATAAGAATTTATCTTAATCTGCAAAATATCTAGCTCCAAATGCTCTGCTATTGAATAATGCAGCTTGTTCCGACCAGTACCAATTTTGGCAGCACCACCCCATATGGACGTATTACACCGCTTTAGTTTTATTGATCTACCGATTAGAGGCCAATGGGTGCGCTTAGAAGAATCGCTGAGCCAAGCGACCCAGTACAGGGTTTATCCAAAACCTATTCATGAAATGCTTGGGCAAATGCTGGCGGCAGTGGCAATGGTCGCGGACAACATAAAGTTCTCTGGAGCGATCACGCTGCAATCTCGCGGAGACGGTGATTTGGTAAGATCGCTAGCTGAGTGCCAAGACCAAGAATTCTTACGCGGTATCATGCATTTGCAAAACCCTGAGAACAACGCCCTAACTCAGCAACCATTGGCTCAATGGTTAGGGAACGGTCAATTAGCCTTGTCTCTTATTCCAAACAAAGATACTGGCATGCAGCCTTACCAAGGCTTTGTCTCGCTAGAATATGACACCCTCGCCCAATGCCTTGAACATTATTTCGTCACATCCGAACAGCTGGAAACTTGCTTAAATTTTGCCAGCACTTCCACTGAGTCAGCGCCGTCAGTTACGGGCCTGCTGCTGCAACGCCTACCAGATGACCCCCAAGCGACAGAAATTGAGGTCGACGCGGCGCGAAATGCTTGGCACACACTGACTACACTGGCTGCCACGGTCACCGATGAAGAGCTCAGCCAGTTAGATGCGCAAACATTGCTCTACCGCTTGTTCAACGAACATCCTTGCCGACTCCATGAACCACGGCAGTTATCGTATCGCTGCACTTGTAGCCGAGAGAAAACCGATACAACGCTAATGATGCTTGGTGGCGAAGATCTACGTACCTTAATTGAGGAGCAAAGCGAGATAACTGTAGATTGTGAGTTTTGCGGCAATCGTTATAGCTACGATAGAGAAAGTGCCACCCAAGTACTCTACAAGTTAACCGAGCAAACCCCCGCGGACATTAATAGCGACCAAAATCCACCCAGCGAACCGAAAACCCTGCATTAGAATACCCTTGGCGTATTTAGCTTTAAGGCAACTTATCCACCCAGCGGATAAGGCCTTATAGCATCCGTAGCCGCTGCTAAAATGCGCGGCGCGTCGAATTAAAAGGTATGTATTGGACAGGAAGATGTCACCAAATTGGTGCAAAAAGCGAATAATCGACTGTCCCCCACCCCATATCCTCTGGCATAATTTGCCACCTTTCTCGCCAAGCATATAAAGAAGACTATGTCCCAAGAACACGGATCAAACGGCCAATCTACGAATTACAATAATCTGACAACAGCGGAGTTAGCAGAACACGCTGTAGTTCGCGGCGAAGGCAAATTTGCGAGCAACGGGGCTATCGTTGTAGAAACTGGTGCCCGTACAGGTCGCTCACCTAAAGACCGCTTTATCGTCGATGAACCTTCAACTTCTGACTCTATTGATTGGGGTAGCGTAAACTTGCCCATAGCGACGGAAGTATTCGAGCACCTTTGGGACAGAGTCCAAGTACATCTTGGTGAGACTGAAACCTACACCTCGAATTTGCATGTAGGTGCGGATCCAGAGCACTACCTGCCAATTGAAGTTACAACTCAGTACGCTTGGCATAGCTTATTTGGCCGGTCAATGTTCATTGACCCAGAGCACTACAACCCACATAACAAAGAAATTTGGCAAGTTGTTAACGCACCATTATTCCAGTGCGACCCAGAACGTGACGGCACCCATAGTGATGGCACGGTGATGATTAACTTTGCGCAACGCAAAGTTCTGATCGCTGGTATGCGCTATGCAGGCGAAATGAAAAAATCAATGTTCTCCGTGCTTAACTTTTTGCTGCCAGAAAAAGACGTGCTACCAATGCATTGCTCAGCAAATATGGGCGAGTCTAAAGACGTCACACTATTCTTTGGTTTGTCTGGTACAGGAAAAACTACTCTGTCCGCAGACCCATCACGCTTACTGATAGGTGATGACGAACATGGCTGGGGCAAAGGTACCGTGTTCAATTTTGAAGGCGGCTGTTATGCAAAATGTATCGACCTCACGCGGAAGAACGAGCCAGTAATCTTTGATGCCATTCGTTTCGGCGCTATCGTGGAAAACGTCATCATTGATGAAAATCGCGACCCTGATTACACCGATAGCTCTCTTACCGAAAATACTCGGGCTTGTTATCCGCGCAGCAACATTGAAGAGAAAGTACCCGAGAATAGAGCCGGTGAGCCAAGCAACATTATCTTTCTAACTTGTGATGTCAGTGGCGTACTGCCACCGGTTTCATTGCTTAGCAAGGAAGCAGCGGCCTATCATTTCCTTTCAGGCTATACGGCCCAAGTCGGTTCTACCGAAATTGGCTCTACAGAAGCTTACAAAGCGACATTCTCAACTTGTTTTGGCGCACCCTTTTTTCCGCGTCCAGCTGGCGTTTACGCAGATCTGCTGATTAAGCGCATTGAGGAATTTGGTTCACGAGTCTATCTGGTTAACACTGGTTGGACCGGAGGCGGCTACGGTGTGGGAGAGCGTTTTAGTATCCCAACAACAAGAGCGGTTATTGCGGCCATCCAAAACGGTGATCTGGAAAATACCCCGACTCAGAAATTGCCGGGCTTCAACCTAGAAATACCGCTCAAGGTTGCTGGCATAGAAGATCAAATTCTCAATCCGCGCGAGGCCTGGTCAGATAAGGCAGCTTATGACGCTGCTGCTAACTCGCTGGTTGAAAAGTTTGTTGAGAACTTTACGAAGTTCGATGTCAATGCATCAATTATAGAGGCAGGCCCTACCACCTGATAGCCAAACCGACTAGGGCGATTTAAGCGCCTTAGTCGATACAAGCTAGCTGCTTTGCTGGAGCTAAGTTTTGAGAATTCTAAATTCAAAAATTTTGTGCATCTTACAAAGCCCTATTTAAGTCAAAGGGACCTAGTAAGATATGAATTTGGATGCAAAAAAACTTCTACAGCTTAGTGGCGCCAACTCTGGTCTGAGCCTATTGACCCGAGGTATCGAAAAAGAAAGCCTACGCATTTCTTTAGATGGCAGACTCGCCAAGACACGCCACCCACAGGCGCTAGGCTCTGCTCTAACCCACAAAAACATCACAACGGATTTTTCCGAAGCTCAGCTTGAACTGATCACCGGTGTTCATGCTAGCCCTGAAGCATGCCTAGCCGAGTTAGATCGTGTGCATACCTATATCCACAAGAACATAGGCGATGAGCATTTGTGGCCGAGTAGTATGCCTTGCATATTTCCCAGTGAGCACGAGAGCATTCCCCTTGGGCAGTACGGCAGCTCCAATATTGGTCAGGCTAAAACCGTTTATCGTCGAGGTCTTGGACATCGATACGGGCGCCTGATGCAGACTATTTCTGGGATTCACTACAATTTTTCACTGCCAGACGAGCTATGGAATGCACTTGGTGTCCACGATCAAGAGCAACGCACCGATGCCTATTTTGGATTGATACGAAATTTTCGGCGCTGGTCCTGGCTGCTGATCTATTTATTTGGCGCATCACCGGCCGTATGCAGATCTTTTATTCAAAATCTTGATCACCGCCTAGATCCGTTTAACGAGGGAACATACTACCTTCCTTATGCAACAAGTTTGCGTATGGGCCGGCTCGGTTATCAAAGTGACGCCCAAAGCGAAATGCATGTCTCGTACAACTCTTTAGATGCTTACTCTAAATCTATGCGCGAGGGACTAACTAAAACACACTCTGAGTATGCGCAATTTCAGCCAACTGCTGACGGTGAATATCAGCAATTGAACGACTCTATTCTACAAATTGAAAATGAGTTTTACGGTACCATTCGACCCAAACGTACGGCCAGATCTGGGGAGCGCCCCTTAGCCGCTCTAAACAATTGGGGCGTAGAGTATGTTGAAGTCCGGTGTATTGACCTGAATCCATTTGAACCACAGGGTATCAATTTAGAACAAATCCGTTTCATTGATACATTCTTATTGCTATGCCTTTTGGCAGACAGCCCTGAAGATAGTCGCGAAGAAACAGCGCGTATGGACCGCAATCAGGCCGCCGTGGTTGAGAAAGGCCGCGAACCTAATCTTGCACTAGAGCGTGGCGCTAAGACTATTACATTAAGCAATTGGGCCAACGAACTACTGACCCAATGCCAACCCATTAGTGAACTACTAGACACAGCGCACAATAGTAAGGGCTACGGTCAAAGCTTGAGCAAGCAACTGCGCAAAGTAGAGTCTGCACAACAAACCCCTTCAGCAAAAATTCTTGCATCACTCAGCATGCTAGGTTCTTTTTCCAAGTTCTCTTTACAGCAGGCAGAAAAACACCACGAGCATTTCCTCAATACAAAGTTATCTGAGGAGGAGGCACAAGCTTTGACCACAGAAGCTGAGGAGTCGCTAAAGCGGCAGGCGGATATTGAAGCCAATGAAAGTGTGCCTTTCGGCGAGTTTCTCAAAGAGTATATAAAGCTGACTTAAGAGCTATTGCATAGTTATGCAAGCTTGGAATAGAACTCAATCGACTTTGGGACAGAAAATGTTAGCACTGCCTTTCACGGACCTTCTGTGAATTTTTTAGCCCACTGCGTTTTAGCAGATCATGCATCGGTTCATTGGCAAGCCGATGCCCAAACACACCAAGGGCTACTGGCTGGTGCAGTTGTTGCCGATTTCACTAAAGGTCGGATAGATCAAACTTGGCCAAGAGCACTACAAGCCGGGGTACGCTTACACCGAAGGATTGATGCTTTTTCTAATACTCAACAAGGCATTAAGTTGACCTGCGCAAAATTTCCAGCTCAATACAGGCGTTATGCACCAATCTTCGTTGACGTATTAGCAGACTACTTTCTCTCCATTAGTTGGAATGATTTTCACAGCGAAGCAAAAACAACATTTTCAGCCAAGTGTTATGAGGCGTTAACAGCTTATGAAGGTTTTTTGCCAAAAAATGGTCAGCGGTTTTTGCACTATGCCCAAGAAAAAGACCTATTCGCCAATTATGACCAATGGGAAAATATTGAGCGTGGTTTGGGCTCGGTATTACAGCGTTTAAATAAGGCAACTTGGTTTGAAGAGGTTAACGATTGTGCAAAATCCATTAAAACAACAGCGCTACCGGACTTTTACCTTTACTACTCTGAATTAGAGCAACAACTACCAAGTTGGCGCGGACTTTTAGAGCAAAAACCCAGCTAATAAAATCAGCTAATAGAGTCCTATAAGGTCAAAAGACTGGAAAATCTGGCACCAACGCACCATCAAAGCCCTCTTTTACCGCTCAGCAAGCCAATCTGGTACAAACTTCGGTCCACATTTTGCCCCTCTTCGACTACCCTACGCACCCGGAAAATTACTTTTTGAGCGTCAGCCCGTTTTGCCGCTCCCAAAACAAAGGAATTAAAGTGAAAGCGGTATTATGTAAATCCTATGGCCCTGCGGAAAATCTCACTCTTGAAGAAGTGAGCGAGCCCGAGTTAAAGCCCGGCCAAGTTATAGTAGATGTTAAGGCCAGCGCGCTGAATTTCCCTGATGTGCTAATGATAGAGGGAAAATATCAGTCCCAACCAGAATTTCCATTTTCTCCAGGTGGGGAGGTGGCTGGAGTCGTCAGTGCTGTGGCCGCTGATGTAGACCAGTGGAAAGTCGGTGATGAGGTTTTTGGCGGTTCAGGTCACGGCGGCTTTGCGGAAAAAATTGCCATCTCAGCAAAAGGTCTAAAACCAAAACCACAGTCTATGAGTTTTGCTCAAGCTTCTGGTATCAGCACCACCTACGGCACTTCGTACTATGCTCTGAAGCAACGCGCTGATTTACAACCAGGTGAAACATTACTGGTACTGGGTGCAGCGGGCGGTGTTGGCCTAGCTGCCGTAGAATTGGGTAAAGCTATGGGCGCCAGAGTTATAGCAGCGGCGTCCACCGACGAGAAACTAGCCGTCGCTAAAGCGGCCGGAGCAGATGACCTGATCAACTACAGTGACGGCGACCTAAAAGATAAGGTCAAAGCTCTGACCGGTGGTAAGGGCGCCGATGTAATTTACGACCCAGTGGGTGGACCGCTTTTCGATCAGTGTATGCGCTGCGTAAATTGGTATGGCCGCGTGTTAATCGTTGGCTTCGTTGGCGGCGATATTCCTCGCGTGCCAACAAATCTAATTCTGCTGAAGAGCTGCCAAGTGGTCGGCGTATTCTATGGGTCTTTTTCAGCTCGCTTCACCAAAGAAAACGAGCAAAACTTTGCTGAAATAATGACTATGTTTGAGGCTGGCAAAATCAGCCCACTTATCGGTGCAGAGTATGCTCTAGAAGAGTTCGTACAAGCGCTTAATTGTCTGGCCGAAAGAAGGGCCGTTGGAAAAGTAGTGGTTAATATCTGATGTTCGTAACCTGGAAATCTGAGCAGTGGGCGCTGGCAATTTGTATAGTCAGCGGTGGCTTACTTTGTGTTGGTTTATTCATGGAACACGCCATGGGCCTTAGCCCTTGCCCATTGTGCATGATGCAACGGATTTGGCTCTTGCTAGTTGGTCTAATGGCCTATGCAAGCCTTGCACATAGCCCGCGATGGGGAATTTACCCACTGTTGGGCGGCGTCTGCGCCCTTATTGGAAGTGGCTTTTCATTACGTCAAATCTACCTACAAAACTTACCCAAGGATGAGATACCCAGTTGCGGACCTGACTTGAACTATATGATTGAAGCTTTTCCTTTAAGCGATGTACTTGCAGCTATGACATCTGGCACTGGCGACTGCGCTGAAGTGAGCTGGTCATTACTTGGCTTGAGTATTCCAGCTTGGCTGTTTGCAGGCTTTATGGTTCTACTCTTTGGCTGTGTTATGCAAATTCGGCACGGCATCAAATAGATTTTTTGGCTCTAAGGCAACTGACAAATGCTCCGGACTTAGCCGAGAGTGTTCAAGGATAAAAGATGAGCAAAACTACAAAAAAAATATTAGTAGTTAACAGCAAAGGCGGCAGTGGTAAGACAACTATTGCTACCAATCTTGCAGTGGCTTTTGCCAATCAAGGATTGCAAGTTTCACTACTAGATTGCGACCGACAAGCCAGCTGTTTGCACTGGGCCGAAGAGCGAGATGCTCAGGCCCCGCGTGTGAAGACGATTGCGACCTTTGATTCAGCCCAAGCACTTGCCACGCAAGTCACGGAATGCAGTGCTAGCTGCGACGTTATTATAATGGATGCCTCAGGCAGACATACTGACCCAGGTGTCTTTGAAGCTGGGTTGAAAGCCAGTGAGCTAGTACTTATTCCTATGCTGGCGTCTTCACTAGACATTAAAGCCGGCGAGCGCTTCGTTACTGACTTATTGACTCATCGAGCTATGCGCGCTGACCCAAAACCGACTGGGGTCATTTATAACCGCGCCCAAACTAACTCGACTAGTCACCAGCGTTTAGAAGATCTCCTACGCTGTCTTGATATTCCAGTAATCGCAGAATTGAAAGATTCCGCAGTGTATGCGAAGGCCGCCCAATACGGCGCTGGAGTAATGGAGATGCGAGAAAATATTGCCGCAAGCAGAGAGTACGATGCTTGGCGAGATATCATGATTTGGATTGATAGAAGAACTGCAGGGCGACGTGAGCTACCCAGGCCTATTCAAGCCGGTAGAAAAATTGGGCGCTCTAAAATCAGCCAGAACAGAGTCTCCTAACAAACCTCACTGAAAATGAGCCTTTGAATTTCTCCGCTGGTTTTTTCGCGAAAACCTTGCGGCGATTTTCGTACCAGCCCAACAAATGCCCGAACCCCTAACTAGGAAAGAAGTAATCCGCCAATGCTGCGTGTACAAGATCTAAAATTCGAGCGCGGTGATGACGTGCTTTTTGCTGGTGTAAACCTTGTCGTCTATCCGGGCCAAAGAGTCGCCGTGGTGGGTCGCAACGGCGTGGGCAAGTCTACTTTCTTTAACTTAGTGCTAAAAAAGTTGGAAGCCAGCGGCGGTGAAGTGGATTTTCCAGAAGATTGGCAACTTGGCTATATGGCCCAAGAAGTGGAGATCAGTGATCGCCCGGCCATTGAGTTTGTAATTGACGGTCACAAAGAACTGCGCAAAACCGAAAAAGCCATTGCTGAAACTGATGACCCAGTAAAGCTTGCAAACCTTTATACGCAATACGATGACCAAGGCGGTTACCAGTCCGAGGCCCGTGCTGGGGAAATTTTATACGGGTTGGGTTTTAGTGACGAAGAAACCACTAAGTCCTACCGAGATTTTTCCGGCGGTTGGCGTATTCGCCTAAATCTCGCACAAGCGTTGATGGCACCCAGCGATATGTTGCTGCTCGATGAGCCTACTAACCACTTAGATCTAGAAGCCATATTATGGCTAGAAAATTGGCTAAAGCGCTTCCAGGGGGCTTTACTGATTATTGCTCACGACAGGGCTTTTCTAGATTCAACCGTGACCCAAGTACTTTATTTGGCAGGCGCTGAAGGCAAATTTTATAAGGGCAACTACACATCATTTGAACGCCAACGTAGCGATGAGTTAGAGCGCGAGCAGGCAATGGCCGTTAAGCACCAAGCCCAAGTCAGCCACATTCAACAGTTTGTTGACAGATTTCGCGCAACCGCGAGTAAAGCAAAGCAGGTACAAAGCCGGATTAAGGCACTTGAGCGCATGCAAACTCAAGCCGCCCTGCACGTTGATTCTGACTATAGGGTCAACTTCAGCAATCCGGATAAGGTTTCCAACCCATTGTTTAGCTTCCGCAAAATGGATCTTGGTTATGGTGACTCTGTCATCCTCAAACAGGTAGGCCAGACTGTGTTACCAGGAGCAAGAATTGGCGTTTTAGGTGCTAACGGTGCGGGTAAATCTACACTACTGAAAGCCATTGTAGGAGATCTAGCACCACTCAACGGGCAGCTCGAAAAAGGTACCCACTCGCACATCGGCTATTTTGCACAGCATCAGCTGGAGTCGCTTGATATGTCTTCTACAGCCTACGAATCTATGATGGAAATTAGGCCAGACTTCAGAGAGCAGCAATGTAGAGACTATCTTGGTGGCTGGGGTTTCAACCTACCGATGATACAAAGACCGATCAAAAGCCTATCAGGGGGAGAAAAAGCCCGTTTTGTAATGGCAATTCTGGCCTCGGAGAAACCCGCAGTACTAGTCTTGGACGAACCGACTAACCACCTCGACCTAGATATGCGTGATGCACTAGCGTTGGCGCTGCAGGCATATACCGGAGCGGTCATTATTGTGGCCCACGATAGAAGTCTTTTAGCCAAGATTGTCGATGAGCTTTGGTTAGTAGAAGATGGTGCTTTGACCACTTATCATGGTGACCTCGAAGATTACACCGCCGCAAGAATTGAAAATGGTTCGGCTAGCGTGGGCGGTAAAGATACTGCAGGGTCCAAGAAAGCCCAGCGCCAAGAACGAGCTGCAGCTAGAGCATCACTAACCGAACTTCGCAAAAGTGTACGCGCTTTTGAAAAGGACATGGAGCGCAGCAACTCTAAGTTGAAAGGTATTGAAGAAATATTGGCAGATCAAAAGACATACGATGAAATGCCCGCTGAGGAACTCAACGACCTTCTTGCAAAAGCAGCAAATCTGCGCAAGCAGGTCGAAAAATCCGAGGAAGGATGGTTAGCTGCCAGTGCTGAGTTAGAAAGTATTTCCTGAACGTTGAGACACTAGACTTAAAACACCCACAAAATAGCTCGTCGCTAGTCATTTGGTTAGCCGAAAACAGGAGTTGGTATGAGAACGTTTCCACAGACCAGAATGCGCCGCAACAGAGAAAAGGATTTTGTCCGCCGTTTAGTTCGAGAAAACCAGCTGAGCGCAGATGATCTAATTTACCCAATGTTTATTATCGACGGCGACAATCAAGCTACAGACATAGCTTCAATGCCTGGCATCCAGCGCCTATCTATCGACCTCGCTGTGCAGGAAGCAAAAATGCTCCATGACCTAGGTCTACCAGCCATTGCACTGTTCCCTAATGTAGACAGCAAAATTCGCTCTCTGGACGGCGCTGAAGCCTACAATCCAAATGGGCTTATTCCACTTGCTGTTCAGGCGATGAAGTCTGCAGTGCCTGAACTAGGCATAATTACTGATGCAGCATTGGATCCTTATACCACCCACGGTCAGGACGGTATTTTGGATGAAGATGGCTACGTAGCGAACGACATTACAGTGGAAGCGTTGTGCAGACAGGCTAATGTTTGTGCAACTGCAGGCGCAGATGTGATTGCACCCTCCGATATGATGGACGGCAGAATTGGCGCAATTCGACAATCACTGGAAACCGCAGCGTTACAAAATACGCGAATAATGGCTTATTCAGCAAAATATGCGTCTTCATACTACGGACCATTTCGCGATGCCGTAGGCTCCACCAAGAGCTTGGGCGGTGGAAGCAAGCAGACCTACCAAATGGATCCAGCAAATTTGGAAGAAGCCATTCACGAAGTGGGCTTGGACATCGATGAAGGTGCTGACATGGTCATGGTAAAGCCTGGCATGCCCTACTTAGATGTACTGCGTCGAGTCAAAGACAAATACCAAGTACCTACTTTCGCTTACCAAGTCAGCGGTGAATACGCTATGCATGCTGGGGCAATTGAACAAGGGTGGCTAGGGCAGGCGGTTATTGGCGAAAGCTTATTATGCTTCAAACGCGCTGGCGCCGACGGTATTTTAAGCTACTTCAGTAAGCAGTGGCTGTTAGACCAGGCTGAGCAAAATTAGCAGGGTACTTGCCTGCAGAGCAAAAATACGTGGACCATTTATCCGTCAAATACGGCTTTTGCGGGACAGGTGTAGTTTATCGGTGCTACAATTTTCTTTTGCAAAATATTAGGAGACGCAGATGAGCGACAATATCGTTCATACAAGTGACGACGGCTTTCAAGAAGACGTTCTTAACTCAGATAAGCCAGTGCTTGTAGATTACTGGGCTGAATGGTGCGGACCGTGCAAAATGATTGCCCCGATCCTAAGTGAGGTTGCAGGTGAATATGCCGATAAAATTAAGGTATGTAAACTGGACATCGACTCTAATCAAGCAACACCACCTAAATACGGCATTCGCGGCATTCCAACACTTATGTTGTTTAAGAATGGCGAAGTGGAAGCTACTAAAGTTGGCGCGCTTTCTAAGTCGCAGCTTCAGGCGTTTTTAGACAGCAATATCTAAAACTTGCACTGACATGTAGCCGAGTCCTGTAGGCGAGTCATGTAGACAAGCCATATAGACAAGTAAGGAAAGAGTGGGGCTGAACTTAGCCCCGCCAAAATGGACCCTCTTAATTTCACTGCTCGTATTAAGTATTACCTAATCAAGTACTCTAATTCTGTGAAAATTCATATCAATTAGGTTGTTTTTACTTCTTGACCCCCAGCCTCAAGTCACTAGACTAGTGCCTGAGAGATGCGAGTAATTTAAGAAATTTAAGATAGTTTGCAGTAACCAGCAGATCCATCTCTCAACGAACCCCCTTTATCTTTATCACGCCTAATTTCCCTGTGCATAATTTGATAACACTCTTTTCTAGTAAAGAGCTAGTAAAGAGCTAGCACAGCGAAAAATTCAACCACCACTACTACGGCTTTCTTACTAATATGGCTATGCACCTTTCAGATTTAAAACGCCAACCTGTTGCAGCACTCATGGAGACCGCTCGCGAAATGGGTTTGGAAAATGTAGGCAGATCCCGCAAACAAGAAGTAATTGCGGCGATAGTGCGCAAACAATCCAAAAATGGCGAAGACATTTACGGCGAAGGAACGTTAGAAATCCTTCAAGACGGTTTTGGATTTTTGCGCTCCCCTGATAGTTCCTACCTAGCTGGCCCAGATGATATCTACGTATCTCCGAGCCAAGTCAGGCGTTTTAATTTGCGTACTGGCGACAGTATCGCTGGAAAAATTCGACCCCCAAAGGATGGCGAGCGGTATTTTGCCCTGCTGAAGGTAGATGAAATTAACTTCAGTGAAAGTACTAACAAAACGCATAAAGTTTTATTCGAAAACCTTACGCCACTCTTTCCGGACGAAAGACTAAAACTCGAACGCGGCAACGGAAGTACAGAAGATTTAACAGCGCGCATCATCGATCTTGTGGCACCCATTGGTAAGGGCCAGAGGGCGTTGATTGTCTCGCCTCCTAAAGCCGGTAAAACCCTGGTACTGCAAAATATTGCGCAATCCATTGCATCAAATAATCCTGAAACAGTACTCATAGTACTACTCATTGACGAGCGTCCAGAAGAAGTAACAGAAATGCAACGTTCGGTGCGCGGCGAAGTAGTCGCATCTACTTTCGATGAACCGCCATCACGACACGTGCAAGTAGCAGAGATGGTCATTGAAAAGGCTAAGCGTTTAGTCGAAAACAAAAAAGACGTTGTTATTTTGCTCGACTCCATTACTCGTTTAGCGCGAGCCTACAACACCATTGTGCCCTCATCAGGTAAAGTTCTAACCGGTGGTGTAGACGCCCATGCATTAGAACGTCCAAAGCGCTTTTTTGGTGCAGCAAGAAATATCGAAGAAGGTGGCAGCCTGACTATTGTCGCTACAGCATTGGTAGATACCGGTTCAAAAATGGACGAGGTCATCTACGAAGAGTTCAAGGGAACAGGTAATCAGGAACTGCATCTAGAGAGAAAAATCGCAGAGAAGCGAGTTTATCCAGCGATCAACATACGTAGATCAGCGACACGTCGCGAAGAGCTGTTGATGAGTGAGGAAGAGCTACAACGGGTTTGGATTTTACGTAAGCTACTGCATGATATGGATGACATAGCCGCAATAGAGTTCATCTTAGACAAGCTTAAAGAAACCAAAACTAATGAAGATTTCTTCAACTCGATGAAGCGATAGTCGCTCAGTAAAAAAGCCCAAGCCGGTTAGCATGGCATGGGCTCTAAATTCTTCACAGCGCCTCGCCCTGTCCCACAAAAAGCGCTTGTAGAAAGCTAAACCTTAAGCAAATACTGGAGGGCGCGCTGGGTGTCTCCCAGAGCGTTGCAAATACGGCCCAACTCTCGGTAGATTTCAGCACGAGCTGAGTCACCTTCCTGAGTTTTTCCAAGCGCTGCTTCAAAGTAGTCTCTAGCTAAAGTTAGCTGTCGCTTATTGGTAGCTAGTCTCCCCAAAGCTATCAGTACAACAACATCGTCAGGTTTCTTCTTCAGCAGCTTTTTACCGTAGACAAGCTGCGACTCTAAATCTGGTCCGTGAGTTTTACCATATAATTGTAGCCACTCATCATTCCAAGTATTTGCCAGCGCGTATTCGATAACCGCTACTAGGTCACCTGCATTGCCGTTGGCTGCCAAAACATTTATCCATTCTGACAGTATCGTTGTATTTGCTCGCTCGATCTTGGGTAGAATCTTCAATGCATCAGCAGTATTTGACTCAGCGCTTAAGCGTTTGGCCCAAACTTTCTCAAAGTCCTTATCGAAAAATTTCTTCTTCAATAACTTTTGCCGCTCTAGGACAGGCCAAATATTTTTTATATCTGTTGCGGAGCCCGCATGCAGATAAGCTTTGCAGAGCACTACTAGCTTAGCGTTTGGACACTCTCCGGTCTTATATTGCGGCTCTAGAACATCAATCACCTGAGCGCCTTCGCCGCGATCGATAAGCCAATTCATTGCTATAGATGCAATGCGCTGGCCCTTGTCTCTAGACGAGTCATTAGGTGCGCCATTATGCGAGATTTCCGACACCAACTTGGCTGCGTCTAAGGCACTAGTCTGTACTTCGATATTGCCAAGTTCATAGGCCGCGCGCGCAAGTCCAAGGTTACTCGCAAAGCCAATTTTACCAAGTCGTTTAGCTCTTAAAAAATATTCTTGGGCAGCCACCCAGTCGTCGCGTACTAATGCTAGAACTGCACTTTGCTGCAGTTCCTGACACTCTTTGGTTTTCCGCTGACCGCTCCAACCTATTACCCAGCTGCTACCCCGCCAAAAAGCACGAAATGTAACGTAGAGTAGCCGAAGTAAAACCAATACCGTTAGTAACGCTAGAAGACTCCCCCACAAAGTTGCTTCAGCCCCAAACTCGCCGATACGCACAAGGACATAGCCCGGATCGTTTATCCAATAGGCCACACCCACGAGCGTAAGCAAGACAATAGACATGACTATTAGCAACTTCATTCCCTACCTGCCTCAAGGTTACTCATCATCACCAGCAAACTACTCAAATCGGTTAGTTCCGGCTTTAGCACCAAGGCGGACAGAACTTCAATTTCAGCGAGTAGGTTTTTTGCACCTAGCTCATTGGTGTCAAAATATTCCTCCGCCGTGTGTTTAGCTTGTAAAAGACTAGCTCGGAAAATCTGCTGCTGCCCCTGAAGTAGGGCCAACTGAGCTTGCTCAAGAGATAGTTTTATTCTTAAGTTAGCTAATTTGGCAACCTCCCGGGACGGTAGGAGCTTGGGGAGTTCCTGGCTTTGAGCTTGTTCGGCCAACATACTGATCTTGATGAGGCTCTCTAATCGGTTAAGTATCTGTTGCCACCACGCTTCGCCTTGTTGGGTGTTAGCTGACTGTTTTGACGCAATTATTTTTTGACTTGGAAACCGGTTAGGGACATCGCTTTTAAGGGTTTCCAGCCGTATGTAAGTTGCTTCAAGATCTACAGTGTTTATTCGTTGCAGCGACGCTATATCATCTGCAAGTTTTGCGCGCAGAGCAAAAGGCGCAAATTCTCCAAGGTCTTGGAGAATTTGTTCGGCACTAGCTAACGCTAGTAGAGCCAGCTCGCGATCGCGTTGCATCATCAATCGGCGATTAGCTTCGCGCACAAGATAGCCAGCCTCGGCCAATCGCCATTTCTTTGGTGTGGTTGGCTTACTGGCTGTAACCAACTCTAATCCAGTTTGCAGAGTTTCTTCTGCCTGGCTCAGTCGTTCTTCAATTGTTTCACTTAGCTGATCCTGTGAAGCCATTTGCCGCAGTTCCATCGCGGCTTCAGCACGGGATAGCCGAACTTCTAACGATTCGGATATTGCAGTTCTTGCCGCACTATTTTCAATCATAGCTTTTTCAAGAGGGCTATTTTGAATCAACTGTTGATAAAGAAAACCAGCTAAGGCGATACCACAACCGGCAAGAATAAAGGTCGTAAACAGCGTAAAGCGTGCGAACCAACTCATGGGATTTTTAGCCGATCCAGATCGGGGCTGCACGCCAGCACTCTGACTTGTAGATTGTGCTATCTGCTCTTCACTCATGCTCTATTCTCGCAACTGCCTTCAATAATAATTCGCTACTCATACCACCAGCGTTTACAACTTGAGTGAGTCCAAGCTCCAAACCCAATTCTGCGACGCGGGCCGATGGGACAATAAAACTCACTGCTGGGTTACCACCTACGCTTTGCCAAACTTTTGCCGCTTCTATAAAACCCTGTGCAGAGCCTACCAAAATGATGTCCGCATCGGCGACTTCCTTGTTGGGTACAGCTCTAATCCCTCGCCGGTAGAGTGTGACAGTGGACGTATTACATCGCGTTGCTAGGGACTGTTGAAGTATGTCTCGCCCAGCTTCCCCACAAACTATCCAAACTTGATCATTAGCCTTGATGTTTTGTATTAGAGGGGACGCTAGAAGTCCTTCTGAACTTGCATGCGCGGGCTCCACTACCGCTAACCCAGCTCGCCTTAGAATCTCAGCGGTACTTGGTCCTATGGCGAGGAATTTGCTTGCGCCATAGGCGTCACAATGCAACTGATCTAGGTAATGTAGGGCAGCATGTTGAGACAAAAAAATTAGTAAATCTGGCGTTCTGATATTGTCGGGGGGACTGAACTTTGGCGCAAAAAATTCAATTTCCGTTACGGATTCACAAACACTCGTAAAGCCTCTACGAGAAAGCTGGGAGGCTATCCGCGCGGCACTTGGTTCCGTTAGAGTTATCCAGACTTTCGTCACAATGTCAGCCGCTAATGATTAGTGCTTATCTTGCCTTATGCTGTCTAAAATCTCACCCGCTCCATTGGCTAGAAGCTGTGCAACAGCCTCATCAGCTAAGGCAATTGGATCGCTGCCTGTGACAGTACTGCGCACCAAACTCGCGCCGACCGCATCAGCGACCAAAGCAGACAATTGAATTTGTGTTGCGGAGATATAGTGAGCTGAAGCCGCAACAGGTAAAGCGCAATCTGCACCAAGTCCCGCGCTAATACCCCGTTCCGCTAGCACGCAGGCGTTGGTCTGGGCGTCTAACATCGGCACCAGTAAGTCTTCCATCGGACTACCGGTCAAAATTTCGACCCCTAATGCGCCCTGACCTGGCGCGGGCAAGCATTGTTCTACCGAAAGTGGGTGTAGGTCTTCACGATGCAGTTCTAGACGGGCGAGACCGGCAGCAGCGAGAACAATACCGTCAAACTCGCCGCTATCTAACTTTTCTAATCGAGTGCCAACATTGCCGCGTATCGGCAGTACCTCAAGATCGGGGCGGATAGCCAGCAACTGAGATTTTCGACGCAAACTAGAAGAGCCGATCTTGGCACCGACAGGCAAATCTTCTAGGGGGCCTTTTGAGCTTACAAGGACATCTCGAATATCGTCTCGGAAGGCTATTAGCGGCAAACTAAAGCCCTCGGGCATAATCGCGGGGAGGTCTTTTACCGAATGCACGGCCATATCCGCTCGGCCATCAAGCATTGCTATTTCAAGCTCCTTGATGAACAAACCTTTGCCGCCAATTTCGCTTAACGGAGCGTCAAGCCAGCGATCCCCTTTGGTACTCATACCGACCAGGGTTACTTCAATTTCAGGGTGTGCTGCGAGCAATTGCGTGCGCAAAAATCTAGCCTGCCACAATGCAAGTTTGCTCTCGCGTGTGGCAATTCTAATATTTTTCATAAGGTCCTAATAATTAAAGCCGCCTTATAACTTTGCGGACTCCAGGTAAATGTCGCCGGCTAATATCCACAGTCTCTTCTATATCATTCAACCGGACACCTATTTGCCCAGAGACACTTTTTTCGAGACCCAATATGTGATGCTTAGCCACCAGCGCGTTGCGATGAATGCGCAGAAATATATCCGCAAATTCCTTTTCTAACTCACGCAACGTCTCGTCAATGATAACCTCTCCGCCAGCATGACGCACCGAAACATATTTTTGGTCCGCTCTTAAATAGCGAATATCACTCACATTCACCAACTCAACACCCTTATAGGTTCTTGCGCAAATGTGTGCTCGGCGAGTTTCATCTACCCCATGTAAAGACGCCAGCTGCAAACGATTCAAACGAGTAGAATTATCTAGCGCCGCTATCAAATGCTCTTTTCTCACCGGCTTAAGCAGATATCCTACCGCCTGCAGTTCGAACGCTTTGATTGCGTGTTCTTCAAATGCCGTGCAGAAAACTACCGCTGGCGAATCTTTTTGCCCAAGAAAGTGCCTAGCCGTTTCAATGCCGTCCATCCCCGGCATTCGAATATCCAACAAAACGAGATCTGGACGCAGATCTTCACTGATACGCAGAGCTTCCAAACCAGTTCCTACATCGCCGATTATCTCGTGACGACCATCGCTTTCTAACATTCGGCGCAGCCTATCTCTGGCTAGTGTTTCGTCATCTACTATTAGAATTCGCATACTAACAAGTCTCCATTACTGAGCTATCGGTACTTTGGGGCACCGTAACTTTGTCAAAAACGTGTCCCCTTGCAATGAGGTTTTCAATTCGGCCTTGGACCCATATAGAACCTCCAATCGCGTACGTATATTGGATAGTGCCAAGTTATTACTTTTGCCCTTTACCTTTGATTCGTTCCTCTGCATGTGGTCTTCTGAGCCATAGATCGAACCAAACTTTGGTACTGGATTGATAATAGTGATCTGCATGTCTGCATCAATGTACTCAAGATTGAAATCTATCGTACCCCCCTCAGGGATGGGCTGCACACCGTGATAGATGGCATTCTCCAAAAGTGGTTGAAGGAGCAGTAGGGGTATTTTCGCCGACTCTTTCGTCTCGCTTATGCGCCAGTTCATAGTCAAACGCTCGCCTAGGCGCAGCCCTTCAATGCGAACATAGCGTTTACACAAATCTAACTCATCGTCCAACCGCACAAAGCTGCCTTCTTCTTGCAAGCTCGCGCGAAACAACTCAGATAAATCTTCCACCACTTGCTCAGCGGTTTCAGGATCAGAAGGAATGAGGCTGGCGATGATATTCATACTATTAAACAGAAAATGCGGTCGTATGCGTGATTGCAGCGCCTGTATCTTAGAGTGCAATTCAGACTCTTCTTGGCGCACCAGCTGTTGGCGCAGCACTGTATAACGCAAATAACCGGCTATGCAGAAGAAAATTATGGTAACGCGCCTAGGTAGTAGGTTTTCCGGGCTAGCGTTGTCAGCAAAAACTGCATTCATAGCAAAATGCACGATGGCGACCGTGGCGAACCCAACCAAGAAAAGAATTGCCATCGACACGTGTAAGGAACTGCGCGCAAAAATTCCGTTCAGACCGCGGATTACGATACTGAAAAGTAAGACCGACCAAAGTGCAAAAAGAGTTGGATAGAGGAAATCCAACCAAGTCATTTCTACGCTTAGGGTCCAACCCAATAGACCAAGAAGTAAGCCAAAAATTACAAGCAGGAATAATTTCTGGGGTGCCAGAAGATCTGGAATCGAAAGACGCCTAGTGTCGGCTGCTACTTCAGCTTCGGTACTCAAAATTTATAACCTAATGACATTTTTCTAACCTCTGGCCAACAACCTGACTACTAAATCTTCATTGCTTGGTATACTGCGTGATCCAAACCCCCGATAACAGCAGAAAAGTACAATGGTAAATAAAGCCGATCATTCAGAAAATACAACCGATCAGGGTCTACTGAGGGGTCGATTCAGTGAAGCAACAGACGAGTTCGTTGAAGTGTTCACCGCATCCATCAGTTTTGACCAACGGTTGTATGCAGAAGATATACGTGGCTCTCTTGCACATGCGCAGATGCTATTGAAAATCAAAATACTGACCTCCGGTGAATTCGATCAGATAAAAGGTGGTTTGGAGGCGATAAAAGGCGAAATTGAGAACAATCAAATGAACTGGAGCGTTGCCCTGGAAGATGTTCATATGAATATTGAAAATCGCCTTATTCAGCTAATTGGCGACACAGGGAAAAAATTACACACTGGCCGGTCGCGAAATGATCAGGTAGCCACGGACATACGGCTCTATTTACGCGATGCAATCGATCAAATTTTGGACCTTGAGTCTGCTTTATTACACCGTCTAGCCGACCTTGCGGAACTGCACCACGACACGATCTTGCCAGGATTTACCCATCTACAAGCAGCTCAGCCAATAACATTCGGCCACCATCTCATGGCTTGGTTTGCCATGCTCAATAGAGATCGAAGCCGGTTGATAGACTGCCGTAAGCGCACCAATCAATTACCGCTGGGAGCTGCGGCACTGGCCGGCACGCCCTATAAACCAGACAGAGAGTACATGGCGGAGCTATTAGAGTTCGAGGGTGTTTGCGAAAATTCATTAGATGCGGTGAGCGATCGCGATTTCGCAATCGAGTTTTGTTCTGTAACCGCCCTCACGCTAACGCATATGTCCCGTTGGTGTGAGGAACTAATACTGTGGTCAAGCCAGCAATTTAGCTTTATCGAATTACCCGATAGATTTTGTACCGGTTCTAGCATTATGCCGCAGAAAAAGAATCCGGACGTTCCCGAGCTTATTCGCGGCAAAACGGGTCGAGTGAATGGCAATTTGATCTCAATGTTGACGTTGATGAAGAGCCAGCCTCTGGCCTACAACAAAGACAACCAAGAAGATAAAGAGCCGCTCTTTGACTCAGTTGATACGCTACGAGATTGCCTCACTGCACTGGTGGGACTAGTACCTAATATCATTCCGAATAAGGGAAATATGCGGCATGCTGCGCTGGCTGGTTTCACCACTGCCACTGACCTAGCAGATTACTTGGTTAGAAAAGGCCTACCCTTCAGAGATGCCCATGAAGTTGTGGGTGAGGCTGTACAACGAGCGATAGAACTCGGAAAACCACTAGAGGCTCTGTCAATCACAGAATTGGCCGGTGGTACGTCAGATATTATTGACGAAGATGTCTATGAGGTACTTTCATTGACAGGATCAGTGGCGGCGCGAGATCACTTGGGAGGCACGGCGCCAGCACAGGTACTTAAAGCTATCGCAAAGGCGCGCGAGCACATTTAGCACAGTAATCAAAATCTGGCCGGACCGATCTACTTCAAAGGCATGAGCGTTCAACGCACACCAATTGAAGCTCATGTACGCAAAAATTAGGGATAAAGAATATGAAGTGGATCATTTTGGCTTACCTATCAGGGGTAGTTGTAACTTGCGGACAAAAGGGTCCCCTGCAGTTACCGGCAGCCGAAGCGCTCGAACATTACTCAACTCCATCAAGCCCAAATATCTTGGGATCAACCGTAAGGATTATGACTCCGTGACTTCAGGAACTTCTCCGCTCGAGTTTAATGCTGCAAAATATTCGCAAGGCGAGCTGTGTATTGAACAAATGCCGTTGAGTAAAATTGCCGACAGTGTAGGCACTCCCGCCTATGTCTATTCAAAAAGTTATTTAACCGAACAATATCAACTGCTGACCAACGCTCTAGCACAAACGCCGCACCGCATACATTACTCAGTAAAAGCTAACTCCAATCTGGCAATTCTCGCGCTATTCAAATCACTTGGCGCAGGCTTCGACATTGTTTCCGCTGGAGAGCTAAGCCGGGTCTTAGCGGTAGGCGGCGACCCTGAATCTGTAATTTTTTCCGGAGTGGGCAAGTCAACTGAAGAAATCAACTTTGCTCTGAAAGCTGGCATTGGCTGCTTCAACGTTGAAAGCCGTAGCGAGCTATTGCGCATCATGGCGCAAGCAGAACTTCTCGGGCGCATTGCCAATGTTGCTATCAGAGTGAATCCTAATGTGGATGCAAAAACTCACCCCTACATTGCGACCGGACTGAAAGAAAATAAGTTTGGGGTAACCAAGGATGAAGCGTTGGCCCTTTACCTACTAGCGGCAGAACATCCGGCCATTAATCTTACAGGCATTGACTGCCACATTGGGTCGCAAATCAATGAAGCAGAGCCTTTGTTACAGGCCCTTACTAGTGTTTTGGAACTGCGCGACGCTTTAGAAAGACATGGTATCGAGCTCGAACATATCGATATCGGTGGGGGCTTTGGCGTACGCTATCAGGACGAGTCGCCGCTTGATATAGAAGCTTGGGGTGCCAGTGTTGGGCAAATTTTGGGTGGTAGAGATTTGCAACTGCGTATTGAGCCGGGGCGCTTCCTCACGGCAAATGCGGGTGTACTACTCACCAGAGTTGAGTACCTTAAGGCCTCCGACGAACCTGAGAATAAAAACTTCGCAGTAGTAGACGCAGCAATGAACGACTTACTTAGACCGTCCCTATATCAGGCATGGCATGAAGTATTACCTGTGAGGCAATCATCGGATGCGCAAACTCTTGAGTGGGATATTGTCGGGCCAATTTGCGAGTCTGGAGATTTTCTAGCTAAACAAAGATCCTTGGCGCTAGCCGAGGAGGACTTAGTGGCGGTGCTTTCTATTGGCGCATACGGTGCGGTACTTGCCTCTAACTACAACACTCGAGGCAGAGCGCCAGAAGTGTTAGTAGACGGCAGCGAATTCAAAGTGGTTAGACGCAGAGAGACTATTCAAGATCAATTGCGGCTAGAACTAGAACAAGCAGACCACTAGAATGAAAAGGTCTTAGGCAGTTAAACCCAACGAGGCAACGGTTTTGAACACCGCGCGTACTTTTTACAAAATGCATAGCTTAGGTAACGACTTCCTAGTCTTGGACTGTGTCAGCAGCCCACAGGAAATAGATGCTAACTTAGTACGCTCATGGTCTGATCGAAAAAGGGGTATAGGTTTCGATCAACTACTGGTCATCGCGCCACCCACGATAGCGCATGCTGACTTTGATTATGAAATTTATAATGCTGACGGCAGCCCAGCGCAACAATGTGGGAACGGTACGCGCTGTGTAGCTTTTCTTGCACATCACTTGGCGCTGAGCAAAAGTAAACATCTAGTCTGGAATTCTGCAGCTGGCATGATTGAAACCACCCTGCAAAGTTCGCAGCTGATTGAAACCTTGATGACCGTGCCGGTACTAGAGCACTCGCTAATTCCATTTAGTGGCAATACTGATCAGCTTAGTGAAGATATTTCTGTGTGCGGACAGACCTTTAATGTCACCCCCGTTTCCATGGGCAATCCACACGGCGTAATTTTTGTCGATACTTTAGTAGGCCTAGACGTAGAACAAATTGGCGGAGAATTGACCGCTCATGAAGTTTTCCCAGAGCGGGCTAATATCGGTTTTTGCCAGGTGGTGGACGAGCACTTTATACGGTTGCGTGTGTATGAGCGCGGCGTCGGTGAAACTCAGGCCTGTGGTACTGGTGCCTGCGCAGCAGTGGTTGCCGCAAATCTAAACGGCCTTGTTAGTGGTCGAGTAAAAGTATCTTTGCCAGGTGGTAAGTTACGCATACATTGGTCAGGAGAGGGCCATCAAGTGGTCATGCTCGGCGATGCAAACCTTGTACATCGCGGCGAAATTGTAAAGGAGAGCTAGTTCATGCACTTACATAATGATAACGACGATGTGAAAGACACGGTCAACGAGCAGGAAATACTTGATTACCTGCGTAAACACCCGGACTTTTTTCAACGTCATGTGACAGCACTATCAGAACTAAATTTGCCTCACGAATCTGGCACTGCGGTTTCTTTAGTAGAGCGACAAATTGATATTCTGCGCGAGCGCAATGTAGCAATGCGCCGACGTATGAATGAACTATTACATGCAGCGCGAGCCAACGACGAGATTTTTGCTAAAACCCGCTCATTAAACTTGGCGTTACTCGAGGTGAATTCTTGGCATGAGCTAAATGAAGTGTTGGCCACACACGTACTCGTAGACTTCGAGGCAGACTTCGTTTGCGCGCATATATTAGAAGCAGATTTGGCATTATCGCTGGACCATATTCAACACCACTTCAATGAGCTGCCATTCTCACATCTACAAAATAGTAATGACGCTGCATGCACGGCACTACGTCAAAGCGAGTTAGAAAAAATGTTCCCAATGTCAGACCATGACGAGTCAGGTAGCGCAGTTATCTTGGCTCTGAACCTTAAGAAGGGAGCTGGTGCATTATGCATTGGCAGCAGAGATGCTAATCGTTTTGCGAAAGAGATGGATACGCTGTTTGTTAAGTATATTGCCGACATTTTGGGCAAAGTAATGAACCGTCTCGCCGACTAATGCCTGAGTTACAACCTCTTGCCGAACAATACCTGCGCCATCTCAGCGTGGTGCGTAATTGCTCGACACATACATTGAGTGCCTATAAGCGCGAGATTGCAAAATTTGCACAATTTCTGGAAAAACCGCTATCAGAGGCTACGCCCCAAGACGTTACTGTATTCATCTCCAATTTACGCCACAAGGATTTGAGTACTAAAAGTATCCAGCGTAATTTGTCTGCCATAAGAAGTTTTTATACCTATTTGGTTGATCAAGAAGTAATAAGTACAAACCCAGCTAGCATAGCCAAATCACCTAAAGTGAAACGCCGCTTACCCAAAGTACTAGATACAGACCAAGCCGCTCGTCTGTTGGATTTTCAGCCGACAAATGCAAAAGAAAAACGCGACAAAGCTATTATTGAATTGCTGTATGGGAGTGGATTGCGTTTGATGGAGGTAGTGGGTTTATCCATTCAAGATATAGAATTACAGAGCGGTTTTGTTACTGTATTGGGTAAAGGTAATAAAACCCGTCAGGTTCCACTGGGTCGTTTGTGTATTACCGCCTTGAGGGATTGGTTATTGGAACATCCTGCTCCAACAGCAGGTGCTGCACTATTTCCGAGTAAAAACGGCGGCCCCATTAGCCCAAGAACAATACAGAAACGGGTCAAAGATATTGCCGTTATGCAATTAGGCGATAACAGTTTGCACCCTCACATGCTGCGCCATAGCTACGCTACCCACATGCTGGAATCCTCCGGAGATCTAAGAGGTATTCAGGAGCTACTGGGACACAATGATATTTCTACAACACAAATTTATACCCACCTAGACTTTCAACATTTGGCCAATGTCTACGACCAAGCCCACCCACGAGCTAAAACCAAACGCGATGCCGACTGAAAAAGTCTAAATCCAATAAAAAATATGAGCCGCATGAGCACACAAACCAGAAAGATAGAAGTCGTC
Organism: marine gamma proteobacterium HTCC2089; assembly: GCA_905182905.1. GTDB lineage: Bacteria > Pseudomonadota > Gammaproteobacteria > Pseudomonadales > Azotimanducaceae > UBA4421. The sequence continues at coordinate 59,319 of CAJJDH010000001.1, forward strand.
ACATTGGATTTAGATAATACTTTGTGGGACGTTGAGCGCACAATCATTAAGGCCGAAAGTGACATGCGCCAATGGATGTTCGAGCACATTCCAGATGCCTTAGAGCTTTACAAATCCGGTGCCGCCTCTGAATTTCGTACTCAAGTTGTGGCAGACAACCCGACGAAAGTTCACGACCTTTCTTTTCTTCGCATTGAAGTCCTTTGCAAAATTATTACCGCAGCGGGCATTTCCGTTGCGCAATCTAGAGATTTCGCCGAAAAAGCATTTGCGATATTTTTTAGGGGTCGCAACGAAGTGGCCTTTTTCCCTGGCGCACTAGAGATGCTTAATGTGCTTGCACAACAATACACGCTATTTGCACTCACAAACGGTAACGCAGACGTAGAAAAAGTGGGCATCGCCCACTTTTTGGCGGGCGCGGTTTCCAGCGCGGATGTTGGTGCGAGCAAGCCTGACCCGCTAATGTTTACAACTGTATTAGAGAAAGCTGGTGTGGCGCCGGAGCAGTGTATACATGTGGGAGATCACCTAACAGATGACATATATGGCGCGAACAATGTAGGCATGCACACGCTATGGGTAAATTTAACCGACCAAATACGCGAAAAAGATCAGGTCAAAGCTGATATTGAAGTGAATAGTCTACAAGCATTATCTCCTGCTTTAGAGGCCTATCAACTGACACTCTAAGCAGCCCTAGCCGCCTGCCGTCTACTCAAGATCAAACGCCTACACCCGAGCAGCCAAGTATTCTTTCACAGCTTCAATATTTGCATCAACATGCCCCTTGCGCACAGGCAAGCCGGATAACGCTTCTAAAGAGGGGTGGGTAGGCGTTACACCGGTCGCTTCAATCACCGCATCAGGGAATTTTGCAGGGTGGGCGGTGGCCACGCATATCCTTGGCGCACTTACGCCGGCATTCTGGGCTTTGCTCGCAGCATAACCAACAGCGGTATGGGGATCTAAGATATAGTCGTAATTGGCTTGTCCATCGGCCATTGCTGCTAACGTTTCATCTCGATTTACTGCAACCGCGGTGAACAATTCATCAGTAGGCGCACCGCCAATACTGGCCTTACCTGTAGCATTAAACTCAGCCATGAATGCACACAACTTTGTGCTGTCTTGATCGAAGTAAAAGTAGAGAAAGCGTTCGAAGTTGCTGGCAACCTGAATATCCATAGCGGGCGACAACGTTTGGTGGACTGCGCCACGAGAATACTCGCCAGTTTGAAAAAAGCGCGCCAAGATGTCGTTTTCATTTGTCGCCAACAGAAGATTGGCAATTGGGAATCCCATACGATGGGCAAGATACGCAGCAAAAACGTTACCAAAGTTGCCCGTGGGAACTGCAAAGTTTGCCGGTTGCCCCGTACGCAAACTTGCATAGGCGTAGTAAACAATCTGTGCCATGACTCTTGCCCAGTTAACAGAGTTAACAGCGCCTAAATCATACTTAGCTTTAAATTCGGCATCTGCAAAAATTGTTTTCATCAGACTCTGACAGTCATCAAAGCTACCATCTACAGATATGCAATGGACGTTGGCATCAGCAACGGTAGTCATTTGTAATTCTTGTAATGGGCTGATACGTCCATTTGGATACAGAATAAAAATATCTACATTCTTCTGTCCGCGCACGCCGGCTATCGCCGCGCTACCAGTGTCACCACTAGTCGCGCCCAAAATATTTAGCTTTTGACCGCGCTCACTAAGCACATGCTCAAACAGCTTGCCTAGTAGTTGTAGCGCGACATCCTTAAAAGCAAGGGTAGGGCCATGAAACAGTTCTAAAACCACCATATCGTCCAACTGCTTCCAACCAACAACATCGGGATGGTCAAAAGTCGCGTAGGATTCCTCAATCAACCTGTTCAGAACACCAGGCTCAATATCGTCAATAAACATCGGCAAGATTTTTTGCGCCAACTCAACAAATCCAAGATTTCGCCAAGTTTGCAGGTGTGGACGAACATCAGGAATAGATTCAGGCACGAGTAACCCGCTGTCGGACGCTAGTCCCATGAGTAGCGCATCGGTAAATCCAATACCGCTCACTTGCCCTCTGGTGCTCTTATATTTCATATTGCATTGTACTGTTAAACAGGGTGCCTATCTTAAACTCTCCTTCAACTTATGGAACCTTTTGCTTAACAACAGGCAAAAAAAAGCCGCCCAAAGGCGGCTTTTTCAGTTTGCACCGTTAGCTAATAAGCTACTTGCTAAACTCTGGGTAGGCGACAATACCGATTTCGGCTTTGTCAGCACCAATTAGTTCATCTTCTTCAGAAAGACGTATGCCCATGATCAGTTTGATTACAAACCAAACGACTAATGCGGCGACAAAGGTAAAGCCAAAGATGGCGCCCAAACCGGTTAACTGACCAGTAAGCGTCGCATCATCAGAGGTGATCAATACGGCCATCAAACCCCAGATACCACATGTACCGTGCACTGATATTGCACCAACGGGATCATCGATCTTGATTTTGTCTAAACCAACAATTGAGAGCACTACAATTATGCCGCCAACTGCACCAATGAGCATTGATTCTAAGTTAGTACCGGACAATGGTTCAGCAGTAATCGATACCAGCCCTGCCAAAGCACCGTTAAGTGCCATGGTTAAGTCTGCCTTACCGAAGATAATGGTGGCGAGTACCAGCGCCGCAACCAAACCGCCAGCAGCAGCCATATTTGTATTCACAAATACTTGAGCTACGGCATTTGCTTCATCAATGTTACTGAGCTTTAACTCAGAGCCACCATTGAATCCAAACCAGCCAAACCAAAGTATAAACATACCCAGGGTTGCTAAAGGCATATTTGACCCTTGGATAGGGTTAATTTCACCGTTAGGTCCATACTTGCCACTACGAGGTCCAAGTAAAAGTACGCCAGCTAATGCCGCCGCCGCACCACACATGTGCACAATACCGGAGCCAGCAAAGTCAACGAAACCTGCATCTGACAAGAAACCACCGCCCCAGGACCAGCTACCCTGCATTGGGTAAATAAAGCCAGTCATAACTACTGCAAAGAGTAAAAAGGCCCAAAGCTTCATGCGCTCAGCTACCGCACCCGAAATAATAGACATTGCTGTTGCAACAAAGACAACCTGAAAGAAAAAGTCTGAACGTGCGGAATAGTATGTATCACCACCCGAGGCCAGTACTTCATCAACGGTATTTTCAGCGCCTAACAGTAATCCATCACCGCCATACATAATGTTATAACCAACGACCAAATACATTATAGAGGCGATTGAAAACAGCGCCACGTTTTTGGTTAAGATTTCAGAGGTGTTTTTCGAACGCACCATGCCAGCCTCTAACATGGCAAAGCCGGGTGCCATAAACATCACAAGGACACCCATCACTAAAAAGTAGAACGTATCTACCGCATATGCTAATTGAACAAGATCTTCCACAATCAATACTCCAAATTTGGTTTAAAGCTATACAGCTCCTGAACCGGTTTCGCCGGTACGAATACGTACAGCCTCTTCTAAAGCGGTGACAAAAATCTTGCCGTCGCCAACCTTGCCTGTATTAGCAGATTTGCTAATGGCTTCTATTGCCTGGTCTAAAAGACCATCATCGATTGCTGCCTCAATTTTCACCTTCGGTAGAAAATCAACTACATATTCAGCACCGCGGTACAATTCGGTATGACCTTTTTGCCGCCCGAACCCTTTTACCTCAGTGACTGTCATGCCCTGAACCCCTACTTCTGACAGTGCTTCACGCACGTCATCCAACTTGAACGGTTTTATAATCGCCGTAATTAATTTCATCTTATTCTCCTAAGCTTCTGGGACACGCCTGTTGTATTCGTCAACCGGCAGAGAGATCTGTTGTGGAAGATCAAATGCGTTAAACGCATCCCTGAATTTTCTACGAATCAGAACCATTTAGATACCTTCTGTGTGAACAGAAATGACATCCGCTATTTTTACTATCCTTAACTTTTAACTTACTTAAGTAATAGCAAGATGCGTGCCTAGTTCTTATTTTTTTGCTTTAGGCAAAATCAAACTGTGAAAAAACCCGCCGCTAATGTCCGTGAGTAAGGCATACAGAGGGTAAATGGGCAGTGCTAGAGGATTTAGGAGCGCCGAGTTAAGACCGAACAGTGCTTAACTGGCAGGCAACGAAGTTAAACACTTCGCCTAAACGCACCTTAGTAGTGCGAAGTTACAATTGGTAGGACAAAGGCGCACCTGTAAAAGGCAGAATGGCCATTTGCGAGAAAATGCAAGTGAGTTTAGATAGTGGTTAAGAAGATACTTCAAACTGGAGGCTACAAACGAAACCGTAAACAACACTTTAGAAGCAAAAACCTCTAACATTAAAATCCAACAGCAATTACAACATTCCAATTATAACACTCCAATTATAATATGGAGTAACGAGTAAACTATTATGACCGCCAAAGACCCATTAGGTGCCTTATTCGAAATCTTGAAAAGCCAGTTACCTCAGGCATCGCTGTTAGAAGTGCAGGAGAAAGTGAATCAACTTTTTAGCCACTTAGAATTGGTGCCAAAAAAGGATTTCGAAGCACACCGCGATGTGCTGGAAACGCTAAAACAGCAGGTACAAGACTTAGAGCAGCGCTTGAAAACTCTTGAACAGCCTAACGAGAATGGCCAGTAACAAACATGTTGGCAGTGGGACCCATATTCAGCCGCATCCCAATCGGCCTGAATGCCCACAGCATTTCTATTGAATGTCATATAGCACCGGGATTACCGGGCACGACCATAGTTGGCCTTGCTGAAGGTGCCGTAAAAGAATCTAGAGATCGTGTTAAGAGTGCCCTAAGGAATAATGGCTTCAACTATCCAAACGGCCATGTCATTATCAATTTGGCCCCAGGCAACCTTGCGAAAAGTGGGGCAGGTTTTGATCTACCCATTGCCTTAGCTATTCTCCAAGCAAGCGGTCAAGTCACAATACCAAATGTGGAAAACACTGAATTCATCGGCGAACTTGGATTATTCGGTGAGTTACGAGGTATCAATGGAATTCTCACCTGCGCATTAGCCAGTACCAAAGCAAATAGAGCTCTAATATTACCTGAGGAAAATGAACAGGAAGCCAGCCTAGTTAAAACCGGTAGGCTGCTAGTAGCGCCAAACCTTGCTGAGTTGGCAAAGTATCTTAATGGCCAGGCTACGGGTGCGGTCAGAACTCCAATAGATACAAGACGAAAAAGCCCACCAATTGCAGCGACCAACTACGCACAAATTGTTGGCCAGCTAAACGCAAAAAGAGGTCTCTTAATAGCCGCTGCAGGCGGTCATCACTTAATTATGCTCGGTCCGCCCGGTGCTGGAAAAACCATGTTGGCTCGGAGTTTCGTTGAGTTATTACCAAAGCTCAAGGACCAACCCTCTCTAGAAGTAGCCACCATCTATTCAAGCATTGGATTGGAACGCGCTGACCACACCGTAGTGCCTTTCCGTGATCCTCACCACTCCATTAGTAGCGTGGCCATGGTCGGTGGAGGCCAGCGGCCCCAACCTGGAGAAGTTGCACTGGCGCACAAAGGCGTATTGTTTCTAGACGAGTTACCGCACTTCAAACCAGCAACACTTGATCTGCTCAGAGAGCCTATAGAAACCGGTTACGCAGTCATCGCTCGCGCCAAATACCGAGTGTCATTTCCCTGTGAGTTTCAATTAATTGCGGCAATGAACCCCTGCCCAGCCGGTCGCTCCTGTAAGGAAGACGGATGCCGCTGCGGGCCTAGCCAACAACAAAAATATCGAAGCCGTGTTTCAGGCCCCTTACTGGATAGAATTGACCTGCATATTCAAGTACCAGAGTTAGATCAGATTTTATTAGCGAAGCTACAAAAGCACAGTAATCCGACAACCAACCCTCTCCCAGAACTTAAAAGCTTGGTGAGCGCCTCAATGGACATACAACTAAAACGACAAGGGTGCCTAAACGTCAAACTTTCGGGTAAGGCTTTAGACAAGGAAATTACTCAGGCAAGGCTTTCAGAGGGCTTTCTACACACCGCTATTGAAAAGTTTCATTTATCAGCGCGCAGTTATCACAAGGTATGGCGTATTGCTCGGACTTTGGCAGATTTGGATGCAAAGCAAAATATTGCCGAACCGCATTTCTTAGAGGCGCTGAATTTTCGCAGCGTAAATTGGGAAGCTGACAAACTCTAGAATATTTGGCTTGGCAATAGCGCAAAAATCTCTGATAGAGCAAGAACTATCCAAGGCTTCGCTTATGGGCAATGTGCTAGTAACAAAGCTCTAGTTATGCGGAAATAAAAAAGGCTCCCGAAGGAGCCCTTCTAAGAGTACTGGCTCTATTTAGAAACTTTTGCCGATAGAGAAAGTAATCGCTTCACCTGCTGCGTCTCCGGTGCCTTCCAGTTCATCACTTGGGAAGATCAAAGCAACGCCAAGATCGATTTCCGCGACAGTTGTACCGTAGCCTACTTCAAAGTAATCACCGTCGAACTCATCGCCAAAAGAGCCGTAGGTGCCATAGAAGCCAGCGCCGAGATCAATAGTTACATCGATAAAGTCATAATCGGTGCCACCGTTGCCATCCCATTCGCCAACTGAATAGCCAACACTTACTGGGCCATAGCCAACGCTCAAGTTTACTTCTTCGTAGGTTTCGTCAAAGTCACCGGTATAGTAGTAACCGGTAAAGCCAACGCCATAGGTGAAATCACCTACTTCGCCGCCATAACCCAAATAACCGTCCACTTCTAATCCATCACCTACGTCAGCAGTCCATGCTCCAGCATAAAAACCGTTCTGCTCATAATCTATCCCTGCGCTTGCAGAAGAATTCTTTTGGTAGATACCTCTGTAGTAGTACTCAGACACAACCCCAACGTTATAAGAAACATCGGCGTTCGCCACACCAGATGTTAGTAACGAACCGGAAACCAGTGCACTGACTGATAAGAGTTTTGCTATTGTTTTCATTGTCTCTCCTGACATATTGGAACCTTAGTTTTAAATTATTCTCTTTGAGAATCATTATGAACTAACTGAATGCAATAAGAGGGCCAATTCACAATAAGGGGGTATTTTTTTTCAATTAGGTAGTAATCCGGGTGAGAAGCCGCGCCATACCGTTGGTTCCCACAACAATTTCCAAACGCTTTTCCCATCCTCTGGTTAAAGGCCATAGTTCTTGCACATGATTGGTGCGCTAATCCAAAATCAATGCGCAGTGCGCCCATCTTTTGTGCGACCCACTAACTTAGAGCGAGCAGCTAACTAAGACCAAAAGAAAAATACTCGCATAACCCACAACCCACTAGAAAAGAAGCGGACGTATATAGGGAGGGGGAAGGGAAAAGAAGAGAAGAGAAGCAAGCCTTAGCGGAACAATCTGTTCTCGCCAAGGCGTACTGGCCTGCCTACATAGCTAAAGAGTTTTAGCGAGCTGCATCTAAAATATAAGTTACTGCACCGGCTAGCTCATCATCTGAACAGCTCATGCAGGTTCCTTTTGCTGGCATCGCACCAATGCCATTGAGTGTGCTGGCCATAAGCACTTCCATACCTTTAGCTGCGCGGGGGGCCCACGCATCGGTATCTGCAAAAAGCGGTGCGCCGCCAACACCATTTGCATGGCACACGGAACAATACTGGCCATAAACCTCTTCACCAGACAACGGCGCTTTAACTAAAGCTTCGCTTGGCATTGCAGTGGCGACTACTCTACTCAAATTGCCGTGAGGTGCTAGACGAGCACTAATTTCATCATCGGTGCCTGGTGGTACCGCACTTGCGGTTAGTCCAAAGAATACAAGGGCAGTTAAAATCACTGTTGAAAAACTCAGTCTCAAAGGAGGTCTCCTAATTACTTTTTGATAAATTTTTAAAGTCTGAAGCGGTGCAATCGGCGCGCAGTATATCCCTATGGACGGGTCGCGTCGAACAGCTCTCGGCCTATCAGCATGCGTCGTATCTCACTGGTGCCCGCACCAATTTCGTAGAGTTTCGCGTCGCGCAATAGTCTAGCCGCTGGATAATCATTGATGTAGCCATTTCCGCCTAACGCTTGAACAGCTTGCAAGGCATGTTGGGTAGCTTTCTCAGCGGCGTATAAAATGCAGCCAGCGGCATCAAATCGAGTAGTGCGCTGATTATCACAGGCAACGGCAACGGCATAAACATAAGATCTTGCGGCATTCATTTCTGTGTACATGTCCGCAACTTTCCCCTGCATTAGCTGGAACTCACCAATGGACTGGCCAAACTGTTTACGCTCGTGCATATAAGGCATCACAACATCTAAGCAATTACGCATAATTCCCAAGGGTCCGCCAGCAAGCACAACGCGCTCATAATCAAGCCCGCTCATCAAAATCCCAACACCTTGGCCTACATTGCCAAGTACCTGTGTTTTCGGTACTCGACAATCCTCAAAAATAAGCTCCGCGGTGTCCGATCCGCGCATACCCATTTTGTCGAGTTTTGTACCGGTACTAAAACCTTGCATAGTCTTTTCAATAAGGAAGGCGGTTATACCTTTAGAACCTGCATCGGGGTTGACCGTGGCGTAAACCACCAGAACATCCGCGCCGGGGCCATTGGTAATCCACATCTTGGTGCCATTCAAAACGTAATCATCGCCATCTTCCACAGCCCGCAAACCCAAGCTGACTACGTCCGAACCCGAATTGTGTTCGCTCATGGCCAAGGCACCGAGAAACTCCCCTGAAACAAGCTTGGGTAAATAGATGTTTTTCTGAACCTCAGAGCCATAGCGAGCAATCTGATTAACACAGAGATTTGAGTGCGCGCCATAAGACAGTCCGACAGAAGCCGAAGCTCTACTGATTTCCTCCATAACAACGGTATGGGCCAAATACCCCATATCTACGCCGCCATAGGCAGGGTCTACTGTCATACCAAGAACACCCAGATCGCCTAATTTGGTCCAAAGATCGCGAGGGAATTCATTGGTTTTATCAATCTCGGCGGCTCGAGGCGCTAACTCTTTGGCACAAAAATTGGCTACGACATCGCGCAGTTGTTGAACTGTTTCGCCAAAACCAAAATCAAAATCAGGCAGTGCACTCATGACCATATTCCGTACAAACTAGGTTCCGGATAATACCGTATTCGTCTCGCCATTGGCGTTCTTTGAGGAAAATTACCTAGACAAAAGTATCTTCAGAAGCAGTACACTGCCCATGAAATTCTGTACTCGACATAAAGAGGATTAGCATGGCTGGGAATTTGGACCGTTTGCTGGCAAACAACAAAGCTTGGGCAAAACAGGTGATTGATGAAGATCCAGAGTTTTTTGCAAGACTGGCTAAACAACAAAAACCGGAATATTTGTGGATAGGTTGTTCCGACAGTAGGGTCCCGGCCAATCAAATCAGTGGGTTGTTGCCTGGAGAAGTTTTTGTACACCGCAATGTGGCCAATATTGTCACGCATACTGACCTTAACTGCGTAAGCGTCATCGAATATGCGGTGAAGGTTCTAAAAGTACGGCACATCATTGTTTGCGGTCACTACCAGTGCGGAGGGGTCAAAGCTGCTATGGAAGGTAACGCCGAGGGTAATGTACACCAGTGGCTTACCGGTGTTAGAGCTTTATGGAATAACCACAAAGAACGGTTGCAGTCGCTTAGCCCTGACCATGCATTAACTGAGCTATGCGAACTCAACGTTGCCTTACAGATGACTAGCGTTTGTAAAATGGACGCAATCAAACAAGCTTGGCAATCAGATCAACCACTCAGCGTCCACGGCTGGATCTACGCCATTGAAGATGGCCTGCTAAAAGATTTAGGCACCACTGTAAGCAATGAAGCAGAGTACGCGAAATTACTAACGCCTTAATCAGCAGGTTGTATTTGGGTTCCAGCTACATAGTCATGCAGGCAACGCCTGTCTTTACCGATAAGAAATACCCAATCCAATAACACTAGGTACCAAAAACCAATGAGGGCTGCATGGGGTAATCCAAAAAACAACGCTCGCAGAAAAATCAACTTCCATAAATCAGCTTTCTGCTGGGTTTGGAAATTGACAACTTTTAGCCTCAGAAAATATTTGCCTAGAGTCTGGCCTCGGTGCCACAGCAGCCAACCATTGAGTATTAGGTAACTTGCCACACCAAGGAAAAATACTCTTATATACGGAAAGCCGTCTGCATACGCCACCGCGCTTTCCAATGCACCAGTCACCAGCATCAAAAACAGCGCGAAGGTGGGAACAAGAACGATATCAATGGCGTTGGCAACAGCCCTAGCCCAAATCCTTGCTGTTGATTGGGGTACCTCACTCACTAGATTGTTCTCCTTGGGTTTGGCTAGCGTCATCGCCTACTAGTTGGAAAACTAACAGCGCATTACCCGGCTGCATGCTTACGCCACCATATCCCGAGGCAACTATGAGCAGGTCATCAACAAGCAGTGGCCCGTGTGAGTCGATGCTCGCTCCCGTTGCGGGAACGTCATTTACGCTTGCAAACGTTTGCGCTGTATCAAATTGCCAAAGTACAGTGCCGTCTTGCGCACTATAAGCAGCAATACCACCAGCCAGATCACCTGCAATCACCAAGCCCTGAGCAGCAACAATACCGGCAGATAAACCAGGCCAAAATCCATCAATGGCTTGGATGTCTTGAAGATTTTTCCAGCGCACTGAGCCGTCGTCTACGTTAAGGGCAAACATGCCTGGCACGGGTGGTAGGTCAGAGTGCCCTCCGCTGGGGAAGTCGCTTATTGGGATATATAAAAGACCAGCTTGCTCGTCTGCCGCGATACCCCAATGAATGCCGCCGAGATAACCGCCTTGGCCCAGCTGTTTACTCCAGAACACCTCGCCTGTGAAGGGGTCCATAGCATGCACATGGCCGGATTTCTGACCTGCATACAAACCCGTTGCACCTGAACTGTTCTTCACAATCAATGGAGGCGCACCGAAATCTAAATCTGGACCGGGAGCGTCTGGGCAGTTTGGACCACCAATCACGCAGCCCATGTTGAACGTGTCCCCTGCAGTGAACTGTCTGACCCAGCGACGCTCTCCCGTGGCGGCATCTACAGCAAAAATTGCATCACTAGTGAGGGTTGCTGGCTCAGTGTAATTTTCGCCAGTACCGTAAAATAGTAAGCCACTTTCGGCATGGTAAGTCGGCGCACTCCACACAGGCACACCGCTAGGCCCCCACTCTTCTACAAAAACAAAGTGCCTACCTATAACTTGGGCAGGTTCTTCGATGGTGGGTAAATACCAGAGTTGTTCACCAGTACTTGCATCAAACGCTGCCATGCCGCCGCTACTGGTACAACAGCCGTAAAAAGGGTTCATGCTTAGGCCAATTTCTTGACTAGAGATTGGCACAAAGATTTTTCCTTCGGCAAGTATAGGCGTACCCGAATACAGTGGTACGGGTTCTTCAGTAATGGTTGAATGCCATAACGTTTTACCCGTTGCAGCATCAACTGCAAAAACGCCGGCGCGGCGACTGGTGAAATACAAGGTCAGCCCTGAAGATGAAGTACCCGCTAATATGGCACTGGCCACGTCCCCCTCGCCATCTTGATTGCGCCATTTAACACAGCCAGTTTCTCTATCTAACGCCAGTAGACCAGCGCCGCTGTCACCGTAAAAAATTGTATCTTTAGTCACATAGGGATAAGAACGCGGAGACTGAGTCTGCAGCCCATAAGCCCACTTCAACTCAAGACGATGCACGTTAGTATTATTTACAACCGTGTTTTGCGCCGAAACGAAACGGGTACTGTGCTGGTCTATTCCCCACGCGTGAGGGAATCCGTTGTCTAGGTCGATCGTGTTGCTACTACAATCTTCCGCATAAGCTTGAGGAAGAAGAAGCACTATGAACAGTGGCAGAGCTACACAAATGCGCTGAAAACATTTCACCAATAACCTCCAGAATTGCACGGCAAAAACTAAGAAAATTAAGCGACTAAAGCAATCCGCCTTGTTTTGCCCACGCTTGGGTTTTAGCTAGACCAATAGCGAACTTGTCTACCATTTCGTGGACCTGATCTTCTGTAATGATCAACGGCGGGCAAAAAGCAACGGCGTCACCAAGATTGCGTAATATCACTCCAGCATCCTGACAAGCTGCTGAGCAAAATGCACCAACACCTTCTGCTGCTGGAAACGGTACCCGTGGCTGCGTTTGTTGAACTAACTCAACAGCCGCAATGAGCCCTGCACCTCGAACTTCGCCAACTAGCGGTTGCCCAACAAATTGCTGCAGTCGGGCTTGAAAAACCTCACCCATTTTCTTTGCATGTGCAAACAAATCGGTTTCTTCCATGATTTCTAGGTTGCGCAAAGCTACTGCAGCGCATACGGGGTGACCTGAGTAGGTAAAGCCATGACCAAAATTACCCAATTCATCAGATTTTGCGGCGAATGCTTCATACATAAATTCTGGAATAAGCACGGCACTAATAGGTAAGTAGGCCGAAGACAAAGCTTTAGCAACACTCATGGTTGTAGGTTTAATGCCAAATGTTTCTGCGCCAAAGGCATTTCCCGTACGACCAAATCCACAGATAACCTCATCGTCTATAAAGAAGATGTCATACTTATCTAGTACTGCCTGAATTGCTTGGTAATAGTGAGCTGGTGGAACAATGACACCTCCGGCACCTAGTACCGGCTCAGCGATGAAGGCAGCTACAGTTTCCGGGCCTTCATGAATAATCATTTGTTCTAAATCATCGGCTAATCGCTGTACAAACTCAGCTTCACTTTCGCCATCGCGACCTTCGCTATAATAATGCGGGCTGGTTGTATGCAGTACGCCAGCAATCGGCAGATCAAATGCGTTGTGAAAAGCCGGCAAACCGGTAAGAGAGCCACTGGCAACTGTGACCCCGTGATAGCCTCTTTTACGGCTAATGATCTTTTTCTTTTCTGGTCGCCCAACCGCATTGTTGTAATACCAGATTAGCTTCATCTGAGTGTCATTAGCGTCACTGCCAGACGATCCAAAAAACACCCTGCCCGCATCAAAGGGCATCATAGCCTTGAGTTTTTCTGCAAGAAGCACAGATGGCTCATTCGTTCGACCAGCAAATAACTGCGAGTAGTTAAGCTTACGAATTTGTTCTGCAGCAACATCAGCCAACTCTTCATTGCCGTAACCGATCGCTGTGCACCAAAGCCCAGCCATGCCTTCCAAATATTGATTGCCCTGATTGTCCCAAATATAGACACCCTCAGCACGTTCATGGACTTTTGGTCCAACCTCACCGTGCTGCTTTAAATTTGTCGAAGGGTGAAGTAAGTGCTGAAGGTCTTTACCCTCTATGCAGTCTGGGGAAAACTCGTTGTGCAAGGCTAAGCTTGACTGTTTTGTTGGAGTCATAATTTCCACCTAAATTTGCTCGACATTATTCTTAAGGCACAAAGTAAATCGTTAGATTAAGTCTAGCGATTCTAGGCCAAATTCTTCAATCACAGCATCAGCATAGTCAATGCGCCCAGTAAGCTCTTTAGGGTCGCCATTACACAATCTCAGGCAGGCTTCCGCCATATCCTCAACTGGTGTTACACGATCCTCATTTTCCTCATTGATGAGCTTGTGATGCATGACGCCTGGCGTAGCAACAAGTCCGGGAGAAATTACGTTAACGCCCACGCCATATTCATAAAGCTCTGACGCGAGGCCTGTGGTAAACCTTTCCAGCGCGGCCTTACACATGCCGTATACGGTGCTACCGCGACCGGATAGTGTTTTTTCTGGATGCAGTGCGGCGTGGGATGAAATGTTTAATATCCAACCAGAGCCGCGTTCTTGCATTTGTGGCGCGACCAATTGAGCAAGCTCAAAGGGTGCCCACACTTGCACATCCATCATCAAACGAAAACGCTTTTCAGGAAAATCTACAACCGGGATAAAATAAGTTATGGCCGCATTGTTAATCAAAATATCGATAGCACCATATGCATCCATAGTTGCAGCAACAAGGTTGGCGCGATCTTCAGCCACAGCTAAATCAGCCTTCACGGCCAAAGCCTCGCCGCCTGCGGATTTTATTTCGCTCACAGTTTGATTAATGCTACCGGGCAAATAGTGCTCGCCGCTATCAACCGTACGCGCTGAAACCACAACCTTTGCACCTTCCATGGCAAAGCGCCGAGCTATAGCATCGCCAATGCCGCGACTTGCGCCTGTGATTACAGCTACTTTACCTGCCAATAGGCCATCGGCATTTATACTTGGTGCCACATCCTTCTCCTCTATATCGCGCTGCTGTTGTGCTATTATTTATGCAAATCGCTTCAGCCACCCCTATGGCATTGCAGCAACCGCATCCGATCAAATTTAGTCCTCAATATAGACCTTGGTCAACCGCGGACTTAAGCCCGTGAGTATCTCAAAAGGAATAGTCTGTGCCTGACTTGCCACATCATCGACAGAAATGTGCGCACCCATCAATTCAAGCCAATCACCTTCGGCTACATCAAGCTCACCTACATCTACAATGGTCGCATCCATGCTAATACGACCGACAATATTGCAATACTGCGCACCAAAGTACGCACCGCCACCCTTGGATAACAGCCGCGGCAAACCATCGGCATAACCCACATCTAGAATCGCAAGGCGACTGGCCTTCGGCATTATGTAGGTGCTGCCGTAACCCACTGGCGTGCCAGCATCCACCTCACGCACTTGCAGCACTTCACCATGCAGGCTTACCACCGCTTGCAAATTTTCGCTGTAGTGTTTAGGTGCGCCTGAAGTAAAAGGATTACCGCCGTAAAGACCAATACCAACGCGATCCAAATGATCGATGTCATCGCCCTGAACTTTGAGTTCACCGTTGCCCTGCAAGGTGAGCGACCCAGCCGAATTTGCAAGACTTAAACGTAATCTGGGATAGCGTTGCCTTAGGGCGTCAAAAGCGGAGGTTAAGCGCTGGGACTGGAGCACACTAAAATTGTGCTCAAACTCATCTGCACGCGCAAAGTGGCTAACGAGCAGTTCTAGATCTAAATTGAGGTCGCTTATATCTTGTACGACACTGTCCACGTTCATTCCCAAACGCGCCATACCAGTGTCTACATGCAGCGCTGCGGGTGCAGCCGTAGCAGACCAATAGCGGCATTGCTCTACGGTATTGAGGACGGGTATCAGATTATGAGTCAAAAGCTCTGCAACCGTTTGCTGAGTCTTTGGACTTACCCCAGCAAGCACATAAATCTTCGCTTGTCCCAACACCTGACGAAGCGTTTTACCTTCATCGGTAAAGGCCACAAAAAATTCTCTACAACCCTCATCCCAGAGTTTTTGCGCAACAGCCGCAACGCCCAAACCATAGCTGTTAGCCTTTACTACCGCTGC
>CAJJDH010000002.1 GCA_905182905.1 marine gamma proteobacterium HTCC2089
TCTGTGGAAAGCGATGACCCGCTGTCATTCATCGAGGCATTTCAAGCCCGCTTCAATGTGACCCAGACCGATGGCCTACCCAGATTCTTTGGCGGCTTAGTTGGCTACTTTGGCTACGATACCGTTCGCTATGTTGAAAAGAAGCTGGCGAACAGTGCACCCAAAGACACACTAAATACTCCTGATATTCTATTAATGGTCAGCGAAGAAGTGGTGGTATTCGACAACCTCAAAGGCCGAATGCAGATGATCAGCTTGGTAGACCCGGATGTCCCCAACAGTATTGAGGATATGCGCAGCATACTTAGCGCCAGAACAGAATCTCTTTCGCTACCCGTGACAGGTACCGAACATGGCACAGCTAACCAAATCATTGAAGAAAGCGATTTTGTATCTGAATTTGGTGAAGAGGCCTTCAAGTCGGCAGTAGAGAAGATTCGTGAATACACCATGGATGGCGACATCATGCAGGTGGTTCTGGCCCAGCGCATGAGCATTCCGTTTCAGGCGCCTTCTATCAACCTTTATCGCGCGTTACGTTACTTAAACCCTTCGCCCTATATGTACTTTATGGATCTCGAAGAATTCGAAATAGTTAGTTCCTCTCCAGAAATATTGGCGCGCTTAGAAGATGGAAAAGTCACAAATCGGCCATTAGCTGGCACGCGCAGACGAGGTCACACAGAAGCCGAAGACTTAGCACTTGAAGAAGAACTGAAAAGCGATCCCAAGGAACTCGCCGAGCACCTCATGCTCATCGACCTAGGTCGCAACGACGTAGGTCGTGTTGCCCAGGCAGGTAGCGTCACGGTCACAGAGAAATTTATGATCGAACGTTATTCCCACGTTATGCACATTTGCTCAAACGTTGAAGGAATGCTGAAGCCGGGCAAAAACGCAATGGACGTGCTCAGGGCAACACTACCTGTCGGCACTTTGTCCGGCGCGCCCAAGGTGCGAGCAATGGAAATTATTGACGAACTAGAGCCTGTCAAACGCGGCATCTACGGCGGCGCAGTAGGATACTTGGCATGGAACGGCAATATGGATACTGCCATTGCCATTCGTACCGCTGTCGTAAAAGACGGCAAACTCTACATCGAAGCGGGTGGCGGAATTGTTCACGACTCCATACCTCGCCTTGAATGGAAAGAAAGTCTGAATAAGGGCCGCGCGATATTTCGCGCAGCAGCAATGGCTGAAAACAAACTCATCAACCCAGCCCAATAATTGCCACTTTTAATACGAAGCGAATATTGTTCAAGCCGCTATTGCATACAGCGACTTCGTAAGAAGGAAGACCGAACATGATACTAATGATTGATAACTATGATTCTTTTACCTACAACATTGTTCAATACCTATTAGAACTGGGTGCTGAAGTAGAAGTTAGACGCAATGACGAAATTACCATTGCAGAAATAGAAGCACTGGCACCGGAGAAAATCGTCATATCTCCTGGACCCTGCACACCCAACGAAGCTGGCATTTCACTCCAAGCGGTAGAACATTTTGCTGGCAAAATTCCCATCCTAGGCATTTGCCTAGGACACCAAAGCATAGGACAAAGTTTTGGCGGCAAAGTCGGTCGCGCAGCCAGTGTTATGCATGGTAAGACCTCGCCAATCCACCACAATGGTGAAGGTGTTTTTGCGGGCTTGAAGCAACCTTTCGAGGCCACTCGCTATCATTCACTGGTTGTAGATAAAGCCACTCTGCCAGACACGCTGGAAATCACCGCATGGACCGAAAAAGAAGGTGAGGTTGATGAAATTATGGGCTTAAGGCACAAAGACCTAAACCTAGAAGGTGTGCAGTTTCACCCTGAGTCTATTCTCACGGAACATGGCTACGACCTCTTAAACAATTTCCTTCAAAGCCCAAACGCATAAGATTAGCGTCAAAGTAAGTTACTGATTATGGATATACCTACAGCACTACAGCAAATTGTCGACGGCCAAGACCTTAGCCAAAACGACACAGCTAAAGTTTTTCACCAAATAATGTCGGGGGAAGCAACGCCGGGACAAATTGGAGCAATTCTTGCGGCGCTCAGAGTAAAAGGTGAAACCGCCGAAGAACTTGCCGGAGCAGCCATGACCATGCGCGCACTTGCAAGCAAAGTGACGGTTAACGCAGAGCACTTGGTCGATACTTGTGGTACCGGCGGTAGCGGCAGCAAACTTTTTAACATCTCAACTGCAGCGGCTTTTGTAACGGCGGCGGCTGGCGCTAGCGTGGCGAAGCACGGGAATCGGAAGATGACTAGCTTCAGCGGCAGCGCAGATGTACTAGAAGCCGCAGGCGTTGTGCTAGATCTGTCTATGGAGCAAATTACTACGTGTATAGAAGAGGTCGGCATTGGCTTTATGTTTGCACCGGCTCACCACAGTGCAATGCGTTTTGCCGGGCCTATACGCCAAGAAATTGGCATTCGCACGATGATGAATGTACTTGGCCCCATGACTAACCCAGCTGGTGCAAAACGTCAGGTAATAGGTGTCTTTAGCCAAGATTGGCAGTACAAAATGGCCGAGGTACTAAAACTGCTGGGTTCAGAACACGCGTTGATCGTACACAGCCAAGGTCTTGATGAAATACGCTTAGACGCCCCTTCAAGCGTTGTGGAACTAAAAGCAGGCACAATTAGTCAGTATGAAATTAACCCTCAGCAGTTTGGCTTTGCCAAGCGCGATGCAGCGCAACTCAATGCGCTTGTAGCCACTTCTACCGACTCTAGCTTAGCGTTGATTAAGCAGTCTTTAACCGATGACACAAGCGCCGCAGCAGATATTGTTAGTCTTAACGCAGGCGCATCTATTTACGTAGCTGGCGTGGCGACGAGTTTAGGTAACGGTATTGCCATGGCTCAAGACGCCATAGCAACGGGCCTGGCAAACGAGCGCTTCAACGAGCTGGTGCGCGTAACGAAAATGATGGTAGCGACGTAGATAATGGCAAGCGCCAAACAATTAGGGCTAACATTAGAGTCCTTGACCTTGAATACAGATTAGAGAACAACAGACCCAATGAGCAATATTCTCGAGCAAATTATCCAAACTAAGCATGAAGAATTAGCCGCACGCAAAGCCCAATGCCCGCTAGAAGCACTGATCAATAAAGCACTATTGGTAACGCCCAAAGGTGGCTTCGTGCAAGCATTAAGCAGCCAAGCGCAGGCAAAAAGACCTGGCGTAATTGCAGAAATTAAAAAGGCATCGCCAAGCAAAGGCGTTATTAGAGAGGATTTTGACCCCGTTGCGATAGCTAAAAGCTATGCACTACACAATGCCAGCTGCCTATCGGTGCTAACCGACGAACAATACTTCCAGGGCTCTGACGATTACTTTACCGCTGTAAGAGCCAGCGTAGAACTACCGATGATTCGCAAGGACTTCACAATAGACGCCTACCAAGTCTATGAGGCGCGCGCATTGGGAGCAGACTGCATCTTGTTGATAGTCAGCGCCCTAGATCAAGGTACGCTGAAGTCTCTTTACGAGCTGGCAACAAATATTGGCTTAGAGGTGCTCATTGAAGTTCACGACGGTGAGGAGCTAGATCGAGCATTACAGCTATCACCCACTCTTATTGGTATCAATAATCGAGATCTAAAAACATTCTCCACTAGCCTGCATACAACTATAGATTTGCTAAAACACATTCCGGACAACGTAACAGTTGTCACAGAAAGCGGCATTTCTAAGTTAGAAGATGTCGAGCTAATGAATAGCCATGAGATCTATTGTTTCTTAGTTGGCGAAGCTTTTATGCGCGAAGAAAATCCAGGAGAAGCGTTAGCAGCACTCTTCGATCGCTAGATGCTGGGTCGTTGCGGGCGCAAACTCGGCCGAGTAGTAACGAGCCGCGCCATCAACTGAGCTGAACATGGCGCAGTTTAAAAACTAGCCGAATATGACAATGTTTTTTCCATCTACGGAAATTTTGTTTGTGGAAGTAAGTTCTTTAAGCGCCCTTCCCACCATCTCACGCGAGCAACCAACAAGACTACCGATCTCCTGCCGTGTAATACGTATTTGCATACCTTGTGGATGAGTAATTGCCGTTGGACTATCCGCCAAGTACTGCAAGGCATTTGCGACTCGACTAGTGACATCGAGAAAAACCAAATCGTAGATCCGGTCTTCAGTGTAGAGAAGTCGTTGAGCCAGATTTTTTGTCATTTGCAGTAAAAACTCAGGGTGGCGTAGACAAATTTTCTGAAACTCATCAATGGGTATTTCAGCAACTTTGCAGTCTTCCCGCGTTTTAAAGTCCGCCTTGTAACCATTATTGCCAGTAGACATCGGGACTTCGCCAATAAAATCTCCACGCCCCAAGTAGTCCAACACCAGCTCGCGTCCATCAGGGCTATAACGGAATACGGTGAGAGATCCTTCTAGGAGATACGTTACATTGTCGACTTTATCGCCTTCTCTATAAACTACTCTCCGCGCGCGCAGTTTGCGGAAAGATGCTGCGTGCAGAAGCTCCACTATTACGGTTGGCTCTATACCCGCAAGTGCTGACAAACATGTGCCGTTAATAGGGAAACCTGCAATATCGGATAATATTGAGGTTATCTCTAATCCTTCTTGGAGCTTTTTGCCCTTATTGCTCTCAAAGTTACGCTCGAGCCGCTTATCAACATTTGTTTTTTCATCAATATTCACCCCACTCCCAGCGCTGGCAGCGGCTTTGCCTGCGATACTAGAAGTATCTTTTTTTCGTAGAGAAGATTGGAAAGCTTGAAGAAGTGCTTGGCCCACAGTGAAATTTTGTCTGGGGAGCTTACCCGGCTTAGCACGCCTTTTAACATCACTCATAACATTTGTAGCTGACGCTGTGATTGACGTAGGTTGATTATGGCTTGGCATTATTCCATCAGTTCCTTGTGAGGCTAAACGTACTGCATACACACAAGATGCAAAGTACTGCGTCGCCTAACACCTCACTACCGATAAACGGGGGCGTTTGCGGTATGGTCGGAATCATTTAGGCAGTATTAGACTCATAGGTACCCCACCACTGATTAGAAATGGTCTATACAACACAGGCCGCCACAAAGCTGACACTATCACCTACCGACCAGTAGCAACGTCTCGGCCACCAAACAAATCAAGGCTGCAACCTCAAACCACGGGTACAATATTACTTAACACGCACATCACTAGAAGGAAGTAGTTAATGCACGTAAATGTTAGTTGGGCGGGCAATGTTCACTTTAAGGCAGAAAATAGTATGGGCCATGAGGTGCTCATGGATGGACCTGAAGAAGCCGGAGGCGAAAACCTAGGCAGCAGGCCTATGGAGCTAATACTTATGGGTTTAGGCGGCTGTACTGCTTACGATGTCGTTGATATTTTGAAAAAGAGCCGCCAACCCCTAGTTGACCTAAAAGTCAGTCTCCAAGGGGCCCGAGCAGAAACTATTCCTGCTGTCTTTGAGCAAATCAAAATTCACTTCACGGTTGTTGGTGCCCAGGTTGATCCAGCGAAAGTGCAAAGGGCTATTGATCTGACCGCGGAAAAGTACTGCTCAGCATCCATAATGCTAGAGAAAGGCGGAGTTGAAATTAGCCATTCGTTTGAAATAGTGCCTGAAGCCTAGCTAAAGTCGGACAGCCAAACGCCTAACTAAACCGGCAGGGGCTAAATGCGATAAGTAGTGCTGGTCATAGCTTTAGAAACTATTCGCATAGCATTTTTCACAGGTTGAGGAAAAACCCTACCGCCCTGTGCTAATGCTTCAGCGCCATGGCGCGATTCATCCGCCCGCATTTCTTCCAAGATGGCCCGAGTTTTGTCATCTTGCTCAGGTAAGTCAGCCAAGTGTTCTTCTAAGTGCTTTACCACTTGATCTTCAGTTGCCTCAACAAATCCAAGACTAACTCGGTCACCCAGAAGTCCGGCACCAACGCCTAGTGCAAAGGAAGCGCCATAGAACAGCGGGTCGAAGACACTAGGCCGCGCATCTAATTGATCTAGGCGCTGGCGACACCAAGACAAATGATCTTGCTCTTCGCTTGCGGCATGCAATAAGGATTCTTTGGCGGATGCGGTTTTAGCAGCCAAAGCCTGGCCTTCGTATAATGCTTGCGCACAAATTTCACCGGCATGATTAACACGCATTAAACCCGCGACATGCTTGCGCTCTTGCTCCGACAAATCGGGCTCTTGTAGATCTGCACTTGGGCTGGTGCGTGTAGCCGTACTGCTGCCGGTCAATGTTCGTAAACTACGATCAATGCCACCGATAAGACCATCAATAAATGAGTTTGTATCACGCATATTTGTTACCTTGCTAACCCTAACTCTCAGCAGCCCAAGAGTATTTTCTACCGTTCACATTTTGCATAGCGAAAAACAAGCCTACTAGCGGCTTATTGCCCTATGCCCAATATCTTTACGGAAGTACCTGTTGCGCCAACCTATCAAATCCACTCGCTCGTAAGCTAATGTTTGAGCCATTTCAACGCTTTCACCAAGCCCGACCACACATAATACGCGCCCCCCAGCGCTCACAACCTTACCGCCTGCCTCACGAGTCCCAGCATGAAAGACTTTTGTATCTAATAGATCTTTATCTAAGCCAGTAATTTCATCACCGCTCGCATACTCGGCTGGATAACCACCGGCTGCCATAACTACACCCAGCGCCATGCGCGGATCAAAATCTAATGCAGCGCCGCTAAGGGTTCCATCTACTGCAGCAGTTAAACACTGCAACAAATCTGCACGTAAACGCATCATGACCGGCTGGGCTTCGGGATCGCCAAAGCGACAATTAAATTCCACAACTTTGATCTGGCCTTCTGCATCGATCATCAAGCCAGCGTACAAAAATCCAACATAAGGCATACCGTCAGCAGCCATACCGGCTAACGTTGGGTTAATCACTTTTTCCATCGCGAGTTTATGTACCGCCGGTGTGACTACAGGCGCAGGCGAGTAGGCTCCCATACCCCCTGTATTTGGCCCTCGATCACCGTCGTCACGGGCCTTATGGTCTTGTGAAGACGCAAATGGCACAGCGGTCTTGCCATCGCACAAGCAAATAAAACTCGCCTCTTCGCCCTGTAAGAATTCCTCAATAACAACCTTATGCCCAGCTTCACCAAAACTGTTACCGCTAAGCATATCCTCCACAGCTGCAATCGCCTGCTCTTCACTTTGCGCAACAACAACACCCTTCCCTGCAGCAAGGCCATCAGCCTTTACAACAATGGGAGCACCATTATCTTTAATGTATTGAGTGGCCTCTTGGACTTCTGTAAAAGATGCATAAGCCGCTGTTGGGATATTGTGCCTACGCATAAAATCTTTACTAAAGGCTTTGGAGCCTTCTAGTTGCGCTGCCGCCTGAGTAGGACCAAAACAAGGTAAGCCTGCGGCGCTGAATTGATCTACCGCCCCTAATACTAATGGTGCTTCAGGGCCCACAACAGTAAAGCCCACTGCTTCCGCGCGGGCTAAGTCCATCAAGCCCTGCAAATCCGTCGCCGCCACATCTACATTGCGCACGCCTGCTTCCAAATTTGTCCCGGCATTACCTGGTGCAACTATTACTTCATCAACCCCAGCGCTTTGCACAAGCTTCCAAGCTAGAGCATGTTCACGACCACCTGACCCAATGACCAGTACCTTCATTGTCTAATTCTCTCGCTTGGTTGTTTAATGTCTAAAGTGTCTTATGCCAGTAAAGACCATTGCTATACCGCGTTCATCGGCAGCCTCAATAACCTCTTGGTCGCGCATTGACCCACCGGGCTGTATCACCGCACTGATACCAGCGGCGGCCGCCGCATCAATACCGTCACGGAATGGAAAAAACGCATCTGATGCCATCACAGAACCCGGCACCACCAAACCCTCTTCGTCGGCTTTTAAGCCCGCTATCTTTGCACTAATCACACGACTCATCTGCCCCGCGCCCACGCCAATAGTTTGTAGATCACGCGCGTAAACAATGGCATTAGACTTGGTGAACCACGCAACTTTCCAAGCAAAGTGCAAATCTAGCATCTGCGCTGGGGTGGGCTGTACTTTAGAAACTACACGCAGCGCATCTTCATCAAGACATAACTCGTCTGCACTTTGCACTAACAAACCGCCTCCCACACGCTTTAGCTCTCGACCACGAAGGCTGGCATCCAGTGGCCCGCAAGAAAGTAGTCGTACGTTTTTCTTTTGCTTGGCAACCTCTATCGCCTGCGCATCTACACTCGGTGCAATAACCACTTCAACAAATTGTTTTTGTAAAATGGGTTCTAGTACTTTTCCTGTTAAAGGGCGGTTGAATGCAATGATGCCGCCAAAGGCAGAAGTTGGATCAGTGGCAAACGCCTTGCCGTAAGCCTCCATTAAATCAGCGCCAATACCCACACCACATGGATTTGCGTGCTTCACAATGACACAAGCAGGTTCAGCAAATACCTTTACGCATTCCAAAGCCGCATCCGTATCCGCCACATTGTTGTAAGACAACTCCTTGCCTTGAAGTTGCTGGTAGGAGGCAATCTGTCCAGATTTGGCTGGATTAACTTCGCGATAAAAAGCCGCTTGCTGGTGCGGGTTTTCACCGTAACGCATATCATCTGCCTTATCAAAAGTTAAGGTCAACGAATCTGGCAATAACTCTTCAGCGCCAAGATAGCCTGCAACGGTGGCATCATACTGAGCAGTATGGCGGAAGGCTTTAACAGCGAAATTGCGACACATAGCCGCATCAATAGTATTACCCGCTAAGCCCGCGCTCACCTGTGCATAGTCATTTGGATCAACTACGGTGAGAACGCTGGTATGATTTTTCGCTGCGGCGCGGACCATTGTAGGGCCGCCAATATCGATATTCTCAATCGCCATTGCATCGGTACAGTCGTCTTTAGCAATAGTTGCCGCAAAGGGGTAAAGATTAACCACAACCAAGTCGATGGGTAGAATATCGTTATCGGCCATAACCGCTTCATCAATACCACGGCGCGCCAAAATACCGCCATGAATTTTGGGGTGCAGTGTTTTCACACGACCGTCCATCATCTCAGGGAAGCCAGTGTAGGAGGCTACTTCAGTCACCGCTATGCCTGCTGCTTGCAGAGCAGTATAGGTACCACCGGTGGATAGGATCTCTACATTTGCTTGCACCAGTACTCTAGCCAACTCTGCTAAGCCACTTTTATCCGAAACGCTGATGAGCGCCCTACGAATATTTAACGGCATTTACTGCTCCTTTCTTTATCAATTGTCTTGGGGCACCAAGTACCCTTTTGTTTCAGTTATGAATCCGCCCATTGCCCAGTACAGACAAAATTTTAGGCAGCTGAGTTCATTTGTATGTGCGCTATTTCCGCCACAGCCTCGGGGCTGACGCAGGCCAATGGCCCCGAACTCTGTCGGCGCAACCAAAGTACTTGAGCTTGGGCGGAGTCTAATGGCATAAATTCTCGGCAAAGGTGGGATGCATTCATACGCCCCAAATAGGCCTCGATATGCTTACGCGCAATTCGCATACCTTGCTCAGGACCGTAGAATTCATGCATCAATTTGAGGTGGCGCAGCATAATCTGAAGTTGCTGCCGACGATTAGGCAATGGCTTTCCTGCAAGCTCAGCAAAAATCCACGGTTGACCAATTGCACCACGACCAATCATAACGCCATCTGCGCCACTGATTTGCCGCGCTCGCTGGGCACTAGCCAGACTATCTATATCGCCATTTACTAACAAAGGAATTGTCAGCCTTTGTTGAGCCAGCTGTATTTTTTCGTAGGTGGCAGCGCCTTTAAAACGGCAGGCACGACTGCGACCATGCATCACCACCATACGCGCACCCGCCTCTTCAGCAGCAAGGGCGGCGAGAACGCCTGCCTCATCATCAACGGTCAGGCCGGTTCGAGTTTTGATTGTTACGGGCACATCTACTGCGCCCGCCACAGATTCAACAATACGACTAATATTATCAAGGTCTGCCAACAGCGCAGAGCCAGCGGCTTTACGACAAACTTTTTTCGCAGGACACCCAAAGTTAATATCTATAACTTCAACACCTTCGCCGACCAGTCGTTTGGCAGACTCAGCCATAACTAGAGCATCATGGCCGGCAATTTGCACTGCATTAGGATTTACCCCGGGAACTAAAACACGACGTAAGCGACTCTTGCCGGTTTCCCATAATTCAGCCTTTACAGTCACCATTTCGCTGACCATATATCCAGCACCTAATTCCCAAGCCAAGGTGCGGAACGGCACGTCGGTTAAACCCGCCATTGGCGCAAGCGCAAACGGGCTGCGCAAAGCCATGGATGGGCTTAAAGAAATGGTATTGGTGTTTGCCATAACAGGCATTGGTCGACCTCAGTTTTCTAGGCCGCAATGATAGCGTTGTCGGGGCACAATCTACAGTCACAAGTAGATTGAAAAGAGGAAAAATTTAGGCCGTCTGAGTAAACGGCCTTAGGGTAAAACCCAATACAAAAGCTGACTTATAGTTTCATCTCATAAAAGCAAAGTTTGTTGCCGTCTGCATCGCGAACGTACGCACCGTAGAAAAACGGCATACGCTGGCCTGGTTCACCTTCGTCAGTTGCACCAAGTTCGATAGCCTTTGCATACATGCGATCAACACCGGCTGGATCACCGGCAGGAAATGCAACCATATTGCCATTTCCAGGCGCAGGCGCTTCTTCATTATAAGGCACACAGACTGCAAGCATCGGAGCTTCAGGACTAGTTCCAAAAAACTGAATACGGTCCATGCCAAACAATTGCGAGCCACCCAATTCGCCAAGAAGCGCCGCGTAAAACTTACAGGCGCTGTCCATATTGCTAACACCAATAGTGGTATATCCGATCATTGCGATCTCCTAATTAAGATTTCTTCAGCTTTTTACAGCTAACCTCTAACCACATGCAACAAGAATCAAAACCACAGCGGAAAAAACCGAGGGAAGCTGTCATCCTGACGACATACGGTAAAAAATGCACCACCTCAGAACAACAAAAGTGTTCCCCCACAGTCTATCTCTTTAAAACAAAGTCCCCACCAAGCACGCCCACTGCTCCTCAATAATAGGCTCTGCAAATTGCATACTCGGATACGCGGCCATAACCTCATCAGCCTGCTCGGCCAGCACGCCGGACAAAACCAAATGCCCTTTGGGGGCCAGCAAACTAACAAATTCGTCGGCCAAACTAATCAACGGCGCAGCCAAAATATTTGCCGCCAGTAAGTCAAATGAACCCAAATATTCCGCCCGTTTGGACTTAGGTTGCTGTTGCCACTGTCTTAATGAAAGCGCAGCAATTTTATCGCCAACATTATTAAACTGAGCATTTTCATCTGTAGCCAAAACTGCTTGGTCATCATGATCTACCGCCACCACATCGCCACCCAGAAGCGCGGCGCCTATAGCCAATATTCCTGAGCCGCAGCCAAAATCCATTACCCGCTGACCCGGTTTTAGATGCGATGCTATCCACTCAAGACACATTCGCGTTGTGGGGTGGCTACCGCTGCCAAAGGCGAGGCCTGGCTCAAGAAATAAATAGATTTGATCGTTATCCAACCGTGCAAGACCATTACCCTCAAGCGATTTGGGTTGCAGCCAAAGGCGGCCCCCAAACTGAGCATTTACTGCATGGTTGAGCATGCGCAGTTGCCAGTCCTCTTCACCAATAAAATCCACCTCAAGGTGTTGGTGAATATTCGGATCAATCTGAGTCAACACTTTGCGCAGAGAAGGCACGTCTGTATCTAGGGGAAAAAGGGCTTTCAGCCGAATACTACTCCACAGGGGTACCGCGCCCGGATCGGGTTCCAGCACCACCTCATCCGCTAAGCTTTCTAATGTTACGGCAGATGCACCCGCTTGTAGGAGCAGCTCTTCCGCCATGGCTAACTTCTGCGACGTTAACGACAACGTCACCTGTAACCAGCTCACGAAAGTTTAAACAAGGGTAGCCCGGTGGCCACAGGGTCTCCGTTAACCACGCATATTTCAGTCACCGTACCATCATGCATGGCCGTGATCTCGTTCATCATTTTCATGCTTTCGATAATGCAAAGCACATCACCGGCCTTCACTGACTGACCTAGGGTCACGAAGGGTTGCGCCTCGGGATTTGCTGCTTGGTAGAAAACTCCGGCCATTGGCGCAATGACACTGCGGCTTGGCGACGCCTGTGCTACCGCAGGCACAGTAGCTGCAATGCTCGGAACCGGTGCAACATCTGTTTGGGCCACAGCAGACCTAGGCATGGCAATACGAATAGACTCATCGCCACTGCTCACTTCGAGCTCTGCAATACCAGATTCTTCAACTAACTCGATTAACTTTTTTACTTTGCGCAGATCCATATTTGCTCTCCAATGACCGTCGAATTTCCTACTAGCCGGTTTCTTTCTAAGTAGTTTTAAATGAAAGCTGTACTGGCTATTGCGCTAATTTGTGTGTCGCTGCTTGCAAGGCAAACTCGTAACCCTGAGCACCCAAGCCGGCAATTACACCCACCGCTATATCGCTCAAATACGAGGTATGGCGAAACGCCTCACGCGCATGAACATTGGACAGATGCACCTCTACAAATGGAATAGCGACACCGAGAAAAGCGTCGCGCAGGGCAATGCTGGTATGTGTTAAAGCACCCGGGTTAATAATGATGAAATCAACTTGATCAGCTTTGGCTTGTTGCACCGCGCCAACCAATTCGTGTTCTGCATTGCTCTGCATACAAGTCAAAGATTGGCCTTGCCCCGCCGCCAATGAAACCAACCGGCTTTCAATATCCGCCAAGGTCTCGCTGCCATATACATCTGGCTCTCTGGTACCCAGCAAATTCAGATTTGGACCGTTGAGTAACAAAATTTTCGAACTAGGCATAAACCACCTTTTGGGGACGATTAGGTATGATCGCCCAGCATTTGGGCAATATTTCTTATAACTTCAAGCTAAGCGAAGTTTATAGTAAATAGTATATATTTAACTACACATTCGCCGATCTTTTACTCTTCTAAATTTCCAAAGCAGCCAAAACACGCGCTAAATGAGCAGCAAAACGCTGCACATCCACTTCGCCTTGCACTCTAAATTCTTTTATCTCGCTGGCATCTCCTGCAAAAAACACCATGCTAGGCGGCCCAAACAGATTG
Organism: marine gamma proteobacterium HTCC2089; assembly: GCA_905182905.1. Taxonomy (GTDB): domain Bacteria; phylum Pseudomonadota; class Gammaproteobacteria; order Pseudomonadales; family Azotimanducaceae; genus UBA4421. Next base: position 13,146 of record CAJJDH010000002.1, read on the forward strand.
AAGTGCTTTAAAAGCGCACGATCAATGTCATCGTTAGCAGTCACGTCTGCCCTTAATAATGTGTATTGCTTGAGTAGTTGCGCTACTTCAGGTGCAGGAAAGACATTACGCTCCATAGTCTTACAGGAAATACACCAATCTGCGTACAAATCTAGCATCACCGGTTTATCACTAGCCAGAATCAAACCTTCCACTTGTTCTACGCCTTTTACCGGCTGCCACTGCACTTCATTGCGCTCAATGGCGCTAGCGCCGCCGCTTGAATAGGCGCTGCTAAATTTCAGTGGTTGCAGTGGATCAATTGCACCTGAAGCGGCGCCAACTAAACAAAAAGCCCCCCACATAAGCATAATCAAACCTACCATCTGGCTGAATTTAGAAGCTGTGTCTTTGGACGAGAAATCTAGAGCGCCTAGGAAGACACCGCTACCCAGCAACAGTATTGCCCACAGAGCCAAAACTACCGAACCAGGCAACAACCTTTCCAAGAGCCATATTGCTACGCCCAGCAAGCCAACACCGAAAGCGCCTTTGACTACATTCATCCAAGCACCGGCGCGCGGTAGCCAATGACCGCCACTACCGCCGACAACAAGTAGCGGCACGCCCATCCCCATACCCAATGCAAACAGCGTACTACCACCCAACACCACATCGCTTGTATTAGATATGTAGATCAATGCTCCGGCTAATGGCGCAGATATACAGGGTGAAACCACGAGGCTCGACAACGCACCCATAACAAAAACAGAAGGGTGGCGGCCACCATCTTGGGCGCCACTGCGCTCACCTAACCACTGCTGCAAACCCTGAGGCAGAGCAAGCTCATAAAAACCAAACATCGACCCTGCTAAACCGACAAATACCACCGCAAAAGTGATCAGCACCACAGGACTTTGCAGTTTCGCCTGCAAATTCAGCTCGGCGCCAAACAAACCGACCAAAGAACCAACCAAGGCGTATGTCAACGCCATACCCAGCACGTAGGCCAATGACAGGCTAAACGCCCGCGACTTAGATAAGCCCTCGCCTTCTCCAACAATGATGCTAGACAAAATAGGCACCATTGGAAAAACGCACGGCGTAAATGCTAGACCTATACCAAGTAGGAAAAATATAGCCCACGAGTAAGCATAGCTTTCCTCGGCTAAAACTCGGGCTAGCTCTCGATCTTCGGTTTCCGCACCATTCACTGGGCCCGTTACAGACGCCGGAGCAGATTCTGGTGCTGCATCCGTCGCATCATTAAATGCCGCTCCGCCAGCTAATAAATTGCCTACATCCGAGGCTTGATCTGCCGGTATGAGTCCTGTTGAAGTAAAAGTGAACGCCCGGGTTTCCGGCGGGTAACATAAGCCAAGATCAGCACAACCTTGATAATTGATATTTATCGTCGCACCAGGCCCGGGGCTACCAATTAATGGCACCTCTATCTGCACCTGATCGTAATAAACTTCTACTTCACCGAAATATTCATCAACCTTGGTTTTTCCCGGGGGAATTTGTGCCTCGGCCAGCATCGCGCCGCTCTGATCCGCCGACAACTTGAATGCAAATTGATGCTGATACAAATAATAACCGGGGGGCATTTGCCAACGCGCAACAATTGTCCGATCAGCCCGTAACTCAGCAGACAGCCGAAAAGCTTCATCAACACGCAAAAACTCCGGCTCTTCTTCCAACCAATCGGTTTCTGCCTGAACTGCTGAAAACCCACTAGTCAGAGCAAGGGCAAGAAGCAGCAATATGGGCCGAGCTTTGCCAAAGTTGAGATTTGAAAGTAGCCCAAGGGCAGAGCGCCAAGCCAAAGAAATAGATTTTTCGGTCATCAAAACAGTCTCTCTTTTCACTACTTTCACCAAAACGTTTATCAAAGGTCTTAAAAACTCTTAGCTGGGCGCTTAGCCGCCTCTTAGCCAAGAAAACCCAAAGATCTTCACCGTGGGAATAATACCGACACAAGCCAAGTAATGTTAGCGCAGCAACTTTATATTAGAGCGCACATAGCTTCGAGCGGCCCTTTATTGGCTATAAGAGGTGTTTGCTAGCATTGTTTTGTGCAAAATAAGCGCAATATGTCGAAGCATTGAAGATGGCTCTATTGATATGTCGCGCTTATCGTTAACATAGCCCAATGAACTTTCCTCCAATTACAGCGCGCGCCTAACGCGCACCTAGGCGAACCATGTTCCTTGCAGTCTTCCAAGACTACCGCAGCATGCGCGGCAAATATTTTCTCTCCTGGGTCTGCATTTTGGCCTTATCACTCGTCCTTGGCGGCTGCACCGCGCTCACGCCCAGCCAGAGCAAGCCTGTAGCAAAGAAACCTATTAGCCCAGAGCTCCAAAATAAACTTTACGACCTTGAGGATAGAGCTGTACTGGCTATCAATAATAACCATCTTGCCTACCCGGTAGATGGCAGTGCGGTTAACCTTCTCGAACAAATGCTTAGGCTCGACCCCGGCAATGAGGCCGCTACTCGGGGCCTTGAACAAGTTGTCGAGCAATATATTGCACTGGCGCTGGCTGCTGCTAATGAAAGGTTATTCGCAAAAGCTAAGTCGATGCTTGCCCGGGCTAAACTAGTTGACGCAAATCACCCCTCGCTAGCACCAACCATGACACAAATAAATCTGCTGGAAAAAGCTAAGCGCAAGATCATCAACCTAAGCACCCAGCAATTATTTGCTGCTAGCGGCGAGAGAAAGATCGCCTCCTTAGTCAGGGCTGGCAACGCAAATTGCCGCTACACCATTGCCGCAATTAACGACAAGCAAGGTCGCTGGATCTATAAGGTGTTAAAGGACGCGGCATCCAACAACAGACCTAAAGCAAAAATAATCATTTCATCACCGATAAGAATCGAGCAAATATGTTTAACCAATCCAGAATAAAAACACTTAACCAAAGTATGGTTATAGCCCTAGCTTTTACCGCACTAGGCTGCGCCGAGCCAAACAACACTGCGGCAGTTTCGAGCACCGCGCAGATTCAGTCAAACAAAGTGTCAGGGGCGCAGCAAAGCCCGTTGCTTGAAGTAACCCAAGCTAAGGTTCGAGATCTGTTACCCGGTAGAAGCATGACCGCTGCCTACTTCACACTGAAAAATAACGGTACTACAGCTGTAACCCTAAACGGTGCCATGTCAGACGCTGCCAAAGCAGTAGAAATGCACACCGTGAAAATGGTGGAAGATCAAATGCGCATGCGGCCTTTACCTGAAGTGGTGATTGAGGCGGGTCAGAGTGCAACGTTCGTCAGCGGTAGCCACCACTTGATGCTATTCGGTGTTGCTGAATTAAATGAATCTATGACAATCACGCTACAATTTAGTGATGGCACCCTACTGCCCGCAGAGTTCAGCAAAGTAAGTCTCTAAGGCGCAAGAATTTGCTGCCCGCTCGCTCTAACAATGAGATGGGTCACATATCAATTTAGGAAGGTGATCAAGAATGAAATGGAAATTCTGGCAAGCTAGCGAAGTAGACTTTGAACCAGCAGAGGCCCCAGAGGGCAATAGTCCAGTGGCCACTTTTACTCGCATAACGTCTACTGTCATCGGCTTATACTTGATCGCAACCATCGTTATTGGCGTAATTTGGTCTAAAGAACCGAACGGGCTTGGCGACTTACAAAACTCTACTCCAGCCCAGACCAGCGCAGGTACATCTTCCGTTACTGGCTCTACCACCACAGCTACCTTTATAGCGGTAGCTGAAACTCTACTAAATAAGTCTGGCGGTTATCTCAGTAATGACATTTTCCCGCCGGGTGTTTGGCTAGACAACATGCGCAACTGGGAATTCGGAGCGTTAACCCTATTACGCGATACAGCTCGGGTTTATCGCAACGATATTTCTAGGTCGCAAAGTCAGTCCGCAGAAAACAAAGACCTCGCTGAAGCAGAGGGCAAGTTCTTTTTTGCTAACGACTCGTGGTTTTTGCCCAGCACGGAAGACACCTACAACGAGGGCATTGAGCTATTTAAGAACTATCAACTGCAGCTGGGTGACAACCAAAATAACCAAGCACAGTTCTATGCTAGGGCGGATAATTTGCAGCAATGGCTTGCCACCACGGAAACTCGTTTGGGCAGCTTGTCGCAAAGACTTTCCGCGAGTGTAGGTAAGCGGCAGCTAAATACCGACCTAGCAGGCGATAGCTCAGCCAGTCAAAGCACTAAAGCACCTAGTGAGCAACTGGTACAAACGCCATGGCTGGCAATTGATGATGTATTTTATGAAGCGCGAGGATTTACTTGGGCACTAATTCACTTATTAAAGGCGGTAGAAACTGACTTTGGTGATGTATTAGATAAAAAGGCCGCCCGAGTATCGTTAAGACAAATTATCCGCGAATTAGAGCCGACCCAGCAAACGCTGTGGAGCCCTATGGTTTTGAATGGCGATGGCTTTGGCATTGTTGCAAACCACTCCCTCATCATGGCCTCGCATATCTCCCGAACCAATGCAGCCATCACTGACCTGCGGACACTGCTCACCCAGGGTTAAAAACCCGATTCAGCCCCTTATATGGGTATTTCCACTGGCATGTCGCTGTGACATAGGTATTATCTGGGTGGCTCGAAAGGGCGGATGTGGGGGCATCTAAATAGGGGAATCTATTTGTAGAATTTCAATGAAAATTTGAATCTATAAGCGTTTAGAAACTTCTTCGTAGACACCCAAAATCTGCTCTTCAATAATTTAAATATCTGTTGGGGACCGAAATGAATGATCTCTCTCAAATCCCACCATTAGTAGGTGTTTTGGGTTTACTTGTCTCGTTTGTGATTTACGCCATCGTACGAAGTTACGATCCAGGCACGGACGCGTTAAAAAAGATTGCTGATGCGATACACGAAGGTGCCATGGTTTTCATGCGCCGCGAGTACTCCATGCTGTCTATGTTTGCAGTCGTGTTGTTAATCGGCATTTACTTTACTGACGGACTCGGTCCTAAGACCGCAATCGCATTTTTAGCGGGTGCGCTGTCTTCTATGCTTGCTGGTTGGTTCGGTATGTATACCGCTACTCAGGCAAATGTCAGGACCACTACGGCCGCTCATAACTCTGGCCAAGCGGCAGCGTTATCAGTAGCTTTCTTCGGCGGCTCTATCATGGGCTTAGCCGTTGCCTCCTTGGGCTTGATGGGCCTAGGACTTGTTTATTGGTACTTCGGTGGCGATCCTGAAACGGTTCACCACATCCACGGCTTTGGTATGGGCGCTTCAGTTGTCGCACTGTTCTCCAGAGTGGGCGGCGGTATTTACACTAAGAGCGCCGATGTTGGTGCTGACTTGGTTGGTAAGTTAGAGCAAGGTATTCCTGAAGATGATCCCCGCAACCCTGGCGTTATTGCCGACAACGTTGGTGACAACGTTGGTGACGTTGCTGGCATGGGTTCAGATATCTTTGAATCCTATTGCGGCTCTATGATCGCAACCATCGCAATTGCTGCAACGCTTGCAACAGGTTCGTTAAGTTTGTTGGTACCAGGAGCTAGTGAGAGCGATGCACAAGCAGCGCTTATGTTCCTACCATTAGCATTGGCCTCAACCGGTCTTATTGCCTCTATTATCGGTATCGGTATTGTGCGCGGTTTCTCAGCGGCCAATCCCGCGGTAGCACTACGCATTGGTATGGTCGGCACCCCGATTCTATTTATTGTCGCAGGTTACTTCTTACTCCAAGGTCTAGGTGTATCTAACAACATCTGGCTTTCAGTTGTATTTGGCGCTGCTGGCGGCGTTGGCATTGGTCTGATCACTGAGTACTACACCTCAGCTGCTCCGGTAGTGAAAATTGCAGAATCTGGCAAAACTGGTCCAGCTACCGTAATGATCACAGGTCTTGCGGTTGGCATGCAGTCTGTAGTGGGTCCATTACTTATCATTTGCGGCATCATTTTTGTTTCAACTGAATTAGCCGGCCTCTATGGAGTTGGTGTTGCAGCTGTTGGTCTTTTAGCCACAGTGGGTATGACCATGGCAGTAGACGCATACGGCCCAATCGCAGACAACGCTGGCGGCATTGCTGAAATGGGTGGACTGGGCGAAGACACCAGAGCCATCACCGATTCATTGGATGAGTTGGGCAACACTACTGCGGCAATGGGTAAAGGTTTTGCTATTGGCGCAGCGGCATTAGCGGCACTGGCTATTATTGCAGCCTTTGTAGAAACCATCAGTGCGCAGCGCGGTGGAGAATTTATTCTGCATATCGGCGACCCAATGGTACTCATCGGATTATTCATCGGTGGCATGGTACCGTTCCTAATTGCCAGCATGACCATGACATCTGTGGGCGAAGCGGCGATGGAAATGATCGAAGAAATTCGCCGCCAATTCCGTGAAATCCCAGGTCTAATGGAAGGCACCGCAGACCCTGACAGCGCCAAGTGTGTTGATATTGCGACCACTGCGGCACTAAGACGTATGCTGGCTCCTGGTATTATCGCCGTTGCTGTGCCGATTGTAGTTGGCTTTGGCCTTGGCGCTGAAGCCCTCGGCGGCTGCCTTGGTGGCGCACTTCTAGGCTGCGTACTTCTTGCGCTGACCATGGCAAATGCCGGTGGCGCATGGGATAACGCTAAGAAATACGTTGAGAAAGGCAATCTGGGTGGCAAGGGCTCTGAAGTTCATGCCGCGGCAGTAGTTGGCGATACAGTAGGCGACCCGTTCAAGGACACCTCGGGCCCAGCTATGAACATCCTGATCAATGTAATGGCTATTGTCAGCTTGGTAATTGCACCTGTACTAAGTTAAGCATTAGTAGTTTGTTTAGGAAAAGGGGCTTCGGCCCCTTTTTTGTGTCCGATGCTAATCTGTTTTTTCAATATCTAACATTGACCCTAATGCCTCCCAAGACTTTATGTTATGCCGCTGAAAACCCAATTGAAGCGCTCGAGCGATAACTGCGCCAATAAGTGCGCCAAGCAACATTGAGACTAGTGCTAAATCCAAGTTTGAATATTCAAGGCTGCGCCAAAATAGCAATTTGAGTATTAGAAAAGGAATAAGCGTAGTAGTGCAGGTAAACAGTAAAAAATTGCTCATAGGAGTTTGTAGCAGAGGTGGTTTCAAGCGGACACCAAACAACGCCAAAAAGCGATGTGTTATGGGGAATATTGTATGTTTAGATATACCGGCTTGATCTTGATCAGCCCTTGCAAGTTCTAAGTGCCTCAAAAATTCGTCGCGTGTCTGAGTCATATTCAGTAATACCGAGCGTTACCGCCGTAACGCAAGCTTGCCCTATTAACCAATGTGAGGACCCTTGAGTACTGGTACCAGTACCCACCGCTGCTCGTTACAAACGCTATTTTTATTTTTATTTTTATTTTTATTTTTATTTTTCTGGATCTTCTACGATCTTTTGTAAACACCTCGCTTACTGGGCGAACTATATCAAACAATTAGCCGTAGGTAGCTTATTTCCTCCAATTTCCAAATAATTTGCCAGTAAGTACGCTAACAATTGCTCGCACCAGCAAAATTATTGGCCTTGGATGAAGAGCATGCGCGCTACTTGCGCCTCTTCTTCAGCGGATAACGCTGGGTAACCTCTGGGGTAGGGCCAGCCATAACCCCAGCGAAATGGCGTGGGTAACCACGGGGCTCCGCCAACCGAAACACCCATCCACATCAACTTTGCTAGTTGAGGAGAGTCCTTAGACGCTACGCATTGTTGCAAAGCATCGTCCGCTGCGCGCCGCTGCGAAAGAGTCCCGCCACGCCAATAGGACAAATCATGATCTCGGCAACAACTCAGCCAAAGAGTTTCTTTGGCACGACTACCGTCTGGGAACATGCTGCAACCGTCAGAGCGGAATGGCAGCAACTCTCCTGCAAGCGTATTGCCTGCACTGAAACCCAGCAAAACTAGAACAATGAATCTAAAAAATCGAAGTAGACCTTTACTCTGTTGCAATAAACACGCTCCCAATCAGCCAAAGTACAATCCCATTACTTTTACGTTTTGGTTCAAGTCCAATTTTAAAGCTGGCGTTAAAACCTCAGCAATTTAGCAAATACATCGATATGGCCTTGGGCTTTTGCCTCATCCTGAGGGATACCGGTGACATTGATACGGCAGCGATTACCCGCTATCACCGGATAAATGTGCGCCTCATAAAACGCTTCTTCACAACCGTCTATGGCAAATAAGTTGCGGAACATTCCCGCATATTGGCTTGTAAAGGCCTCTGCCAACGGATGTCCCTGCAAGAGTTCTTTCCACAACTTCTGAGCCTGGGCCAACCGCTGCAGGGTTTCACCATGTTCAAGTTCTAAAACGGACCGATTTTCCACTAGGCCGCGAATAAAACCTCTAGTAGCCGGATGCTCAAATGCAGAACCACGGCTGCGATTTACGGTAATCATGGCGCTCTCTAAAAGCTTCCGCTTGTTCGCATCTGGCTCATAAACTAGTGTCAACCCGCAAGGGCGCAGCGCAAATGAACGAAAAGCTTTTGTTGGACTCAAGGCGATAGAAACTGAGCAACCACTCTGCAAGAAGGGTAGAAGGTAGTGGTCACTACTACGCTGCATTACCGCATCGTAGCCTTGGTTTTGCAGCACTTCGGCATTTTCAAATCCGGGATAAGCGCGATCTAGAATAATGGGTAGCCCTTTGCGCGCAGCAGCGTCAGCGCGAGTTTGAATAATGTCGCTGGAACAAATGTAACCCGTAGAATTATGTGGGCCCGCCTGCATGATGGTTATTGCGGTAGGACGCAAAATATCCTCCGCTTGCAGTGCGTAGGACGCAAAACCAACTCGATTACTAGCGGCAATAGACTGATAAACGGGCCAAGACAATTCCTCCACAGCCAAAGCCGAAATTTGCTCATTCATCATCAAATACAACTGCACCGCTGTGTTGACGGCTCCAGTGCCGGCATCAGATGGGGTCACCAAAAGAAAATCTTGCCAGTAACTTTCAGGAATACGCTGCCAACTTAAAACCTGCTGAAGTAATTCTGCCTGCAATGGTTTTGAGCTTAGATAGGTGGCCTCTAAGCCATCATTGCTAGCGCGTAGTGTTTGCGCCACCAGTTCTGGGGACGTAGGCATGGGACCACCAAAGCCATCTAGGATAATGCCAATTCCGTAATTGGCTGCATGACGATCTGCTCTAGCCAAAATGTCCGCTACTTGATTTACATCAGCACCGCCATCGCGCAACTCCTTGGCTCTGCTAGCAACTCCACTAGCCGAAAACTTTTCTTCTACATGAATCACAATTGCGCCCTAGCTATTATCTTTTGCTTCCATGAGGCCGCATCAGCGCACTCTTTGGACCTTTACTATAATGAGGCAACTCTTCTCCATAGCGCAACCAAGACGGCGAGTGGGAATACCAAATGTGCGTGGACGGCATCACTCCTGGGTCGGAATCCACAGCCCCCATACGCAATATCACATATGCTAAGTGAGACCATTCAGCAATAAGGTGGGTGCCGCAGGCTCGGCAAAAATGCCGCCGCTTTCCAGGCGAAGATTCAAAATTGCGAATCAATGCGTGACCTCGAAGCCAGCGAAAGTGCTCGCGATAAACCCTAGCAGTAGAGGAGTAACTGCTGGCATGAACGCTACGACAGGTCTTACAATGACAATGACATATTGGCCCGTCCAGCTGGTCTGCTTCGTAGGCAACCTTTCCACATGCGCAACTACCTAAAATCATAACAAGGGTCCTCAAAGCGACGAGAGGCAAACATCATCGCTACATTATAAGCGTTAGCAACTTAGCCCAGACTCACCGCTGTCAGACACACGACCAATGGTCATTCTTATTTCCAGCACAAAAATCAGACCAAGGCCCCTTGCAGAATCTTTTATAGAAAGAAAAGGTGAGGAGGGAGATAGGGCTGAATGCGGCTAAAGAAAAAATTTTCATGTTTTTTTTCATCTGATGCTTTTTCTAATACTTTGGATAGGTACAATGCCGCCTCCAAAAATTGAGCAGTAGCAGGAAACTCCATGAACATTGAATCAATTCCTCCAGGTAAAGACGCACCGAACGATGTAAACGTCGTCATTGAAGTACCTGTTGGTGGAGAGCCCATTAAGTATGAAATGGACAAATCGTCAGGCGCATTGTTTGTAGACCGGTTTCTTTACACTTCCATGCGCTACCCGGGCAACTACGGATTTGTACCTAATACACTTTCTGATGACGGCGATGCGATAGACGTATTGGTTGCCAGCACTCGAGCAATTACACCCGGCGCTGTAATCAACTGCCGCCCAATCGGTGTATTGATCATGAAAGATGAGGCTGGACAGGATGAGAAAGTTATAGCAGTACCTTCAAGCAAACTCACCTTGCGCTATGAAGAAATTGAAAACGTATCTGACCTACCAAAGATAACACTCGATCAAATTGAGCATTTTTTTGCTCATTACAAAGATCTTGAAAGTGACAAGTGGGTTCAGTTAGACCGTTGGGGGGACGCGGCAGAAGCGCGAGATCTGATTAGCCAAGCTATGAGTGCTTACGCGGCTGCGACTGAGAAGTAAACTTGGCTAGGCAGCAAAGGGTGTGGATCTTGTCTCCACGCCCTCTTCGCTTTGCTAATACTCTATAGTCGACCTACCATTTTTCTGGCAGTTTCTTCGGCAGCAGTTGATTCTTCAATGTCACGTATTGAGGCAAGCCATTTTTGTAAACTGGATGATCTTCGCCAGCAATCAGCGGTGACAAATATTTGCGCGCCTTAGCCGTTATGCCGAACCCGTCTTTGCTGATAAAACTCTTCGGCATAAATTTTTCTACATTCGCTACCTTGGCCAACTTAGCCTCACCAATCTTCCACTTGTACGGACTATCGCTGGTACGAACTATAATTGGCATAACCGCGGTCTTACCAGCCAAAGCAAACTCAACTGCCGCCTTGCCCAATGCATAAGCCTGATTAACATCGGTGGCCGATGCTATATGGCGTGCCGAACGTTGCAGGTAATCTGATACCGCCCAGTGGTACTTATATCCAAGCTTATCTTTGACTAAGGCGGCAATAGTCGGCGCAACGCCACCCAGTTGCGCATGACCAAAAGCATCTTTAGCAGCATCAGATTCGCCAAGAAAAGTACCATTTGCGTAGCGCGCACCCTCGGAAACCACTATGACGCAATAACCCTTTGCGGTGACAGTTGCCTTAACTTTACGCAAAAATGCTTGTTTATTGAATGGCACTTCCGGCAGCAAAATAATATGTGGTGCGTCACCCTCATTGGTCTGGGCCAAGGCGCTAGCTGCGGCTATCCACCCGGCATGACGTCCCATAACTTCCAGTACAAACACCTTGGTAGAGGACTCACACATAGAAGCAACATCAAGTGCCGCCTCGCGAGTTGAAGTTGCCACATACTTAGCCACCGAACCAAAACCAGGGCAGCAATCGGTGAAGGGCAAATCGTTATCTACGGTCTTGGGGATACCAATACATTGCAGGGGATACTTTCTTTGGCGACTAACCTGAGCCATTTTATTCGCCGTATCCTGAGAGTCGCCGCCACCGTTATAAAAGAAATAGCGAATGTTATGCGCACTGAATACATCAATCAGACGGTTATATTCGCGAGCGTCTTCCTCCGGGGACTTAAGCTTAAACCTACAAGATCCAAAAGCACCGCCGGGCGTGCTGCGTAATCCAGCGATATCTTTTTTGCTCTCTTTGGAGGTATCAAGTAACTCTTCGCGTAGAGCGCCGATAATGCCGTTGCGACCGGCATATACTTTCCCAATCTCATCTTTGTGGGCCCTAGCAGTCTCAATGACACCGCACGCGGAGGCATTGATTACGGCAGTAACACCGCCTGACTGAGCATAAAACGCGTTGGGCTTGGGCATCTAACATCCAAAAGGTTCATGAATAGAAACCCAATTGTCGGCGAACCAGCAAAATTGTGCGACAATTTCCGTCAATAAAACTCAGAAAAATAATATGCAGGCAATTTTTTCGATCTTTTGGCGCATAACTAGCCTTCAAGACGGACCAGAAACTGTACCAGCAAATAACACGCTGCTGGCTCTAATAGCCGTGGGCAACGTTTTTGTCAGCTTATGCGTCTCCTTGGCTTTCGGTGAACAAGGTTTCGCTAAAGTGGCGACCACCATCGTGATCAACCTTGCTGCGTTAGCTGTCATTTTGGCGGGATTGCTGGCCATGATGGGTAAGTACGCAAGGCTTAACCAGACCCTCACCGCCTATTTGGGTTGTGACCTATTGCTCAACGTTTTTATCGCAATTGCTATTGGCGTTTCCAAACTAGCAGGCGTAGATTTGATCAGTTACATAGCGCTCATTGCGCTAGTTTGGAGTATTGCAGTGTTCGGTCTAATTTTTAGCCGCGCCTTAGAAATACATATGCTTCTAGGCAGCTGCCTAGCACTGGTGCTTATCATACTGACATTTTCATTGAGTCAAACGATCGTCGGTTACAATTAGGCAAACGCTAGCAACTCGATAAACTGCCCATGATCAGCTGCCCAACTATATCCAAGGGATCAATGAAATAATGCAACAACGTCTCTACTTCTTAGGCATTGGCGGCACGCTAATGGGCAGCTTAGCCCTACTCGCAAAGGAAATGGGCCATATAGTTAGCGGCAGCGACAATGCTATTTACCCGCCTATGTCCGACCAATTGGCCGCAGCAAAAATAGAAGTTTATGAGGGCTTCACTGCAGAACAATTGGAGCCGGCGCCAGACCAAATTATTATTGGTAATGCAGGCCTGCCTAGGGGTAACCCAGCGGTAGAGTATATTTTGAACAAGGGTTTGCCCTACACCTCTGGCGCTCAATGGCTTGGCGATTCTGTGCTGAAAAATCGGTGGGTGTTAGCGGTAGCAGGCACTCACGGTAAAACCACAACCGCAAGCCTATTGGCTTGGATTTTAGAATACGCGGGACTCAAACCAGGATTTTTGATTGGCGGCGCACCGGGTAATTTTGCGCACTCGGCCCGCTTGGGAGAAACGCCTTTTTTTGTTGTTGAGGCCGACGAATACGACACCAGTTACTTTGATCGTCGCTCCAAGTTCGTGCATTACAAACCCCGCACATTAATATTGAATAACTTGGAATTCGATCACGCAGACATTTTTGCAGATATAGGGGCAATCCAAGACCAATTCCACCTACTTATGCGAACCGTACCAGAAGAAGGTTTGGTTATAGCCCCAAGCGCCAGCGACTATATAAATGAAGTACTGGGTCGAGGTTGTTGGACACCTGTCAGTCGGGTTGGACAGAAAACTAGCAAGAAAGAATTTGCTCGCGACAACGGAGAAACTTGGACCGCGGAGAACGCGGAAGCAGACGGCAGTGCTTTTGATGTCAGCTTAAATCAAAAAGTACAAGGGCGCGTCAACTGGCCGCTAATCGGTGAACACAATATAACTAACGGTATAAACGCTATTGCGGCTGCCCGTCATGCTGGTGTTACAGCAGAAATTTGTATCGAAGCCCTGTCGCAATTCAAAGGCGTTAAACGCCGCCTTGAGGTGATTTTCGAAAACGACAATCTGGTCGTTTACGATGATTTTGCACACCACCCCACGGCAATTCGTACAACACTACAAGGCCTGCGCAAACAGGTGGGCAGCGAAGAGATCTTAGCTGTCATTGAACCGCGTACCCATACCATGTCGCTAGGCACCTTGAGTAATGACCTTTGCACTTGCTGCGCAGCGGCAGATGAGGTCATTTGGTTTCGCGGCGAAAACATAAAGTGGGATTTAGGAGAGGTTGTTAACCACTGCGTAGTCCCGGCAACAATGGCAGATAATGTCGCGACTCTAGTCCAAAATATCGTCAACTCAATGCCCAAAGAGGGCCAGCGCAAACGTCATGTAGTGATAATGAGCAATGGCTCATTTGGCGGCATCTACAAATTGCTGCTAACGGCTCTGGGCGCGAGCAACGACACAGAATAAAAGAAGTAATTGGACTGACTGATCAGTAAAAAACCGGGAGAGAACTTTCAATGATGTATACAAAGAAAAAGGTAGCTGTAGCAGCAGCCCTAACCTTCGCGTTATTTAGCCTCACTACACCTGCCCTTGCAGAGGACAACTGGTACCCGTCAAAATATGGGGCGGACGACACTTTGGGCGCAATGAATGAGCTTACTAACAAGAAAACTAAACTCGCCGCTGAGCTTGTTAAAACCGGCAAGACCTATGCTCTAGGTGTTGAGACCGGACCCACCTCACCTGCCTATCCGCCACGCAGTTATTCCATGACTATTCTGCAATTAGATGACGGCATGGGCACGCCATTAGGCAGCAATAAGGCTACGGGTAATGACGACCTTATGCATATCTGGATGGGTATCGGCAGCCAAATCGATGGCCTTGGTCACATGGGTGTTAATCACCAATACTACAATGGCCATATGGCCAGCGACTTTGTCACTCCTTCAGGCTTGACCAAACTGTCTATAGATCGCCTGCCACCTGTTGCAACAAGGGGCGTTTTGTTAGACATGGCTAAACTGATGAACACAGATATTGTTCCTGCTGGCACAGCATTTAATAAGGCAGAAATAGATGCGGCGGCTAAAGCTGCGGGCATCACAATTGAGGCAGGCGATGTCGTACTGTTCCATACCGGTTGGTTGAACATTATGGACAGTGATCCACAAGCGTTTATGGCTGGAGAACCCGGCCTAGGCTTGGAAGGCGCACGTTACTTAGCTAGCCTAGGTATTGTTGCTGTAGGTTCTGATTCTTGGGCGGTAGAAGTTTTGCCAGCAGAAGACGCCACAATGCTGTTCCCAGTACACCCAGAGTTATTGGCTAAAAACGGTATCTACATTTTGGAAAATATGGATACACGTGCTCTGGCTGCAGACAACGCTGACGAATTTCTCTTCGTCCTAGGTACGCCAAGGTTTGTCGGCGCAGTACAAGCGGTAATCAACCCAGTTGCGATCCGCTAGGTGGAACTAAACATTGATCAGCCCGAAGTCCTAAGAGAATTCGCTTACGCTCAAGGCTGGTTGCCCAGAGGTGTTGAGATATTGCGTTTGGAAATAGCAGACGCAGAATCTGCCCATATCAATATACGCAGTTTTTTCAGTGATGACACAACACTGATCTTCCAGCAGCCCTTGTCTAACGGTGACACCGCAGCAGGCGCGCAATTTAGTCTCATGGTAGATGCAGCCAGCGCACTGACAGCCAAGGAAGGTCATTTACCTACCCTTTTGGGTTATGCAGAAGAAGAGCTAATACTGTGCTTAAGAGACGCTGACTAAGATATATCTAGTAGGCAAAACCACGACAAAATCTACAGGAGAGAAATTAGGTGTTAACACAAAAGAGAATTGTGATCACAGGTGCTGGTAGCGGCATTGGTCGAGCAACGAGTAAATTAGCGGCAGGTTATGGTGCGCAGGTGGTCTGCGTGGATCTGACCGATAGCGTTGAAGACACCGTTACAGAGATAACCCAAGCTGGTGGCACTGCCATAGCCGTGCAAGCAGATGTCAGCGATGAGGCTAATGTGATCAGCTTTGTTGAAAAATGCGTTAGCGAATACGGCGGCATAGATGGCATTTACGCCAATGCCGGTGTGTCTGGTGGACGTAAGACTTTGACCGAATTAACAGTAGAGGATTGGCAGCGCACATTGGCGGTAAACACCATTGGCGTATTTTTGGCGGTCAAACACACCGTGCCACATTTTGTCCAACAAGGTGGCGGCGCCATTGTCTGTACCGCATCAGTTGCTGCTCTGAGAGCCAATGCTGGCGGCGTAGATTATTCAGCGAGTAAGGCCGGCGTGGTGAGTATAGTGCAGACAACTGCCTACCAAACTTATGGCTCTGGCGTACGTATAAACGCCATCTGCCCGGGCCTGATTGAAACCGGCATGACTAAGCCAACATTTGATCTAGCGCGAGAAAAAGGTAAAGAGGAGAAGATTGGTCAAATCAATCCCACTAAACGTTCAGGCGTGCCCAGTGAAATTGGTGAAATGGCCTGCTTCCTACTCAGCGATCGAGCTTCTTATGTGAATGGTCAAGCAGTACCCGTAGATGGCGGCTTATCGGCATCGCACCCATGGGTATTCCCTCGGGGTTAAGGCCTACCACTAGCCATGCACGTTGATGACTAGTGGTGCTAGCTGGCTAGGTTAAACCGGACTAAACAATTCCTGTGGCATTTCCATTACCGCATCAGCCTCTGCTTCAATACTGCGCTCTAAACCCAATGTCTTTGGCAACAAGCGGTCATAGAAATAGCGGGCTGTGGCTTTCTTCGCGACACCAAAATCATCCTCCGGGGCCTGAGTTGCCATCAATGCCCATACCCAAGCGCACATAGTCATACCAACCATCTCGAGATAATCTACAGATACAGCGCCGGGCAGGTGCGGATCATTTTTACCGCGAGCGACAATAGACCGTGTCGATCTTGCCAAACGCTCGCAGGCTTCTGTTAGCTCAGCTTTGTAAGCTGCGTCTACGTCGCTTGCCTGCATTTCTTCAAGCAATCCCAGCATTAACGCTCCGCCATCGCGCATTATTTTGCGCCCGACTAAATCTAGAGCTTGGATGCCGTTTGCACCCTCATAAATTTGGCCAATCCGCGCATCGCGTACAATTTGCTCCATGCCCCATTCTTTAATAAAGCCATGACCGCCCAAAACCTGCTGACCCATCACAGCACCGTCTAAACCTTTGTCGGTCAAAAATGCTTTCACAACTGGAGTCAGCATCTCGCTGATGCGCCCTGCACGTTCGTTATTGTTGTACTTGGCTTCATCCAACTGTAGTCCCACATAAAGTGCAAACGCTCTGCAACCCTCAGCATAAGCACGCTGGGTTAACAACATACGCCTAACGTCAGGGTGAACTAAAATTGAATCTGCTGCTGCATCGGGGTTTTGTGGCCCAGACACAGAACGCCCCTGAATACGATCACGGGCGTAACTGGCGGACAATTGATAGGCAAGGTCCGCTGCGCCCAAACCTTGCAAGCCAACACTGAGGCGCTCGTAATTCATCATAGTGAACATGCCAGCAAGACCTTGGTGTTCTTCGCCCAACAAAAAGCCTTTAGCACCATCATAATTAATTACGGAAGTGGCGCTGCCGCGAATACCCATTTTGTGCTCCAAGGAGCCACTGGCCATTGCGTTGCGCGCTCCCAAAGAGCCGTCTGCATTGGGCAGAAACTTGGGCACAATAAACAGCGATATACCCTTGCTGCCGGCAGGACCATCGGGAATACGTGCCAAGGTCAGGTGGACAATATTGTCCGCCATATCATGCTCACCACCGGTGATGAAAATCTTTGTACCGGTAATGCTATAGGACCCGTCAGCTTGAGGTTCAGCTTTCGTGCGCATAATACCAAGGTCGGTGCCCGCGTGAGATTCAGTCAGCGCCATGGCACCCGTCCACTCACCTGAGTAGAGTTTTTCAAGGTACATCTGCTTTTGCTCTGCGCTGCCATGGGCATCCAGACATAGGCAAGCCCCAACTGTCAGCGTGCCGTACAAATACAAACTACTATTGGCAGCCCAAAACATTTCTTCTACCAAGCAACCCAAACTCTTGGGCATACCTTGGCCACCAAATGCTGGATTACCGGACAAGCCAAGCCAACCGCCTTGAGTAAGCTCACTAAAACCCTCTTTAAAGCCCGGTGGCGTTGTCACCTCACCGTCATTCCACTGACAGCCGTGGGTGTCGCCTATTTCATTTAACGGCGCCATAACTTGGGAAGCAACGCGACCGCTTTCGGCCAAAATCGCGCGGGCCAGATCGGGGGTTAACCCTTCAAATTCTTTAATCTGAGCCCAGCTCTCGTCTGCGTGAAATACATCAAAGAGCAAAAAAGCGGCATCTTTGTCTTGTGCTTGATAGTCCAACTTCCCGTCCTATTATCTGTGACTTGTTTATCGCGGTAGAGTCTAGTCATGTGGCTCTTTGCGTACTAATCTTTTTTCCTAATTTACGTAAAAAAGTATTAGACATCAGCCTATTTAACCGCCCATAAATACAAACCCATCAAGGTATAGAAAATTTAACCTTTGGCATGACAATAGTTGACGTTATCGACCATCTTGGTGAGGCAGACCAGATTCGCGAGATAACCGGTGGAGAACTAGAACTCCTCTACCAAGATACGATTTTTCGTTTCCATAACTCAATATTTGTGGAAGGAACGCTGCCAGATCGTGGGCCGGTGATCATTGATCAAATACCGGTAATCAACATATTTCAATGGCTGTCAGGGTTAGACGATGTCATAGATCGAGCACGCTTTCTTGTGTCTTTAGAAAAGGGCATTGCCTACGACTATCGGCATGCCAATTCAGGGTCTATTACTGTATTCCAGCAAGGTCATTGGGATGGCCTAATTTAGTCATTGGCTGCCTAATAGTTGCAGGGAGAGTGTGGGCATAAGAGGACAAGGTATGCGTGGGATTGAGGCAATTGCGCGCAAAGTTCTAAAAGTTACGCTGCAAAATCACCAAAACGAGAAACCGATAGATAAAGAACCAAAAATAAAGGAACCAAAAAAGAAACCAAATAAAGGTGTCATTCAATATCACTAGGCTGACCAAAGTAATCGGCCAGACGGTATACAACACACTGCTGCCAGATACCTGTGCGCTTTGTGAACAAACATTAGGCGACCACCAGCAAGATCACTTGTGCCCATATTGCCGTTTGGCGCTACCCTACAACCTCAATCCGTGTAATGCCTGCGGCATGCCATTAGGGCAAACTAATACGCAACTGTGCGGGCCTTGCATAAGCAAACCCTTGGCCCACCAGACCATAGTGCCCCTACTACACCAAAAAGAAGCCGCCTATCTGTTGCACCGATTCAAATTTCAAAAGAGTATTCGCGAAGGACAAGTCCTGACCCAAGCAATGTTGCGAATGATTAGCGCCACTTACACCAACAACCAGCCATTCCCACAATGCCTAATACCCACCCCAACCTCATGGCAACAGCGACTACTGCGCGGCTTCGATCACGCACAAATTTTGGCCTCCATGCTGGCTAAAGCAACCAACACTCCGGTCAAAGCCAATCTGCTAAAACGTAAGTACGGACAACCACAGCGTCACAAAACTAGAGCACAAAGGCTTAAGCTGGCAAATAGCACCTATACATTACGCAGGCCTACCCATCAAATTCCTTATGAGCACATCGCCCTAATCGATGACGTACTCACCACTGGAACCACTGCCAGACACCTTGTGCGCCTCTTACAAAAAGCGGGGATCAGTCGGGTAGATTTATGGTGTGCTACTCGAGCGACCTAGTTGGGCCTTCACTAGAATAACCGCGTAACAAAGCGAGTTAATGGTTCGGAATAACCAAGCTGGCTGTTACAGTGCGCTCATGCAAGCTAATCCAAACACCACTGCTCCCTACGATGCGCTCAGCCCAGATACCATCTTGGATGCCATCGAAAGTATCGGCATCGAACCTACAGGCAGTTTGCTAGCCCTGAACAGCTACGAAAATCGCGTATACCAAGTGGGCTTGGAGAGTGGTGAATTCGTAATTGCCAAATTCTATCGACCTAATCGGTGGACCGACGAGGCCATCGCAGAAGAACACGCCTACACCCAAGGGTTATTCGACGAAGAAATATCTGTAGTACCACCTACGCAAATTGACGGCACCACAGTTTTCAATCATGCAGATTTTCGCTTTGCAGTATTTCGTCGCCAAGGAGGGCACGCGCCTAATCTAGAAAATCAGGACGACCTAGAAGTGCTGTCTAGAACCATTGCCAGACTTCACGCTGTAGGTGCCCAACAAAAATTCGAACACCGCATTACCCTTACCCATGATCACTTGGGTACAAATAGCAGAAACTTCCTGCTGGAAAATAATTTTTTGCCCCTGGAGATGGAAGAAGCTTACGCATCCGTTACCGAACATTTGCTCAAGCATATTGAACCAATGATGAGCGAGATAGAGCATTTGCCCTCTATCAGAATTCATGGCGACTGCCATATGGGTAATATTCTTTGGCGGGGTGAAACACCGCACTTTGTAGATTTTGACGACTGCCTTATGGGGCCACCCATTCAAGACTTATGGATGCTGCTCAACGGCGATCGCGCAGAGCAAACCGGGCAGCTTGCTACCATTCTAGATGCATACAACGACTTTTATGATTTTGATGTGCGCACGCTCAAACTCATAGAACCTTTGCGCACATTGCGCATTATGTATCACGCGGCATGGATTGCGCGGCGCTGGGAAGACCCAGCATTCCCCGTGGCTTTCCCAACTTTTGATTCGGTGAATTATTGGTCTTACCACGTACTCGCACTGCGCGAGCAAATGGCTATGCTCGACGAGCCGCCTTTAATGTATCTGTAGGCACTCTGCAGTTTTCTTTGAGGAATTAGACGCAAGCTGTTTGCATCGTCCCCCGGAAAATCGGTAAATTTCGAAGGCTAACCGGGCAGCCTAATCTATACCAAGGTCCTGGCGATTCTTCCAAACATTGGCATATTGTTGGAGCAAGTTAGTTTTTTCATCGCTAGCGCAGGCAGCCAGATCCGCCTTCAGTGCAACAAGCGCCTTATCCGTGGCGGCTTCTTCACTTTCTTGTCCACCGGACAGAGTTTTTGCCGCAAAACGATGGGTTGGGAAAGTTCGGTAATTTGACACAATGTCTTTATCTAACCGCTCGGCCAACTGCTCAACGTCTTCAACACTATTTATAGGGCGAGCAAAATTCAGATGCACCCGCCCCTTATAACCCATTAGCCCCAAAATCATACTTTGTAGATCTTCATGCTCAGACTTTTCGTATTCGCCGTCACGAGCTATCGCAACCAGCTCCCGGGCCTTTTTCTTACCACACGGATCCACTTCGTAGGAAACCGAAACAGGTACAATTTGTGCTTCCTTGAGCAACGAAGACAAGGGCGAGTCCTCGCCACGATAAGCAAGCAAAAGCATTTTCAACAGTGCTGGGTCAGTTCTGTCATAGCCGTCTTTAGCGCGACCTTCACGCTGTGCAATCCAAACAGAAACGCCCTCGTTGAGAGAGTGGCGAATGTAGCCACTGGTCCTGGTTAGTGCACGGTAGTAAGCGCGCATGCCATCTACATCACGCTCAACAATAAAACTTTTATTTAAGCGCATTAAGTCGGCGGCCAAACTGTTGGAAAGCAAATTATCTCCAACGGCCATTCGGCAAGTATCGTGGCCTGCTTGCTGAATAAGATAATTTATCAGGCTGGAGTCCATCAAAATGTCGCGGTGATTGGATATAAACAGATAGGGCTTATTGGGGTCTAAGTGCTCTAGCCCATTAACTGAGAGGTTATCAATAGAGCGTGCTACTACTTGGTCAAAATAGTGAGTCACCAGCTTTTGGCAATCTCGTATGGTCTTTAGATTACGGGTTTTGTACAGCAGTATCAGTCGGGTTAGCGTCCTGCCGGCTATGTTGTTAGCCAGAAACCTAGGCATAGCCAGCTCACTGGCAGCCACAGCAAGTTCGGGAGAATTCACCAAGCGTTGAATAACACTTGGCACTTCGTGATCAAGAAATGGTCTTATCGAATCGTATTCAGACATTATGGTGTCAGCAACATAGCGTCTAGGACGCCCCTCCAAATTCTTATGATAAAACACGGAAATCCTCTGTGTGTATAGAGGCTCATCCGTGCGGCGACCATCATCTGCATTCAAGGACGTTTAAGCAAGGCCCATCGAGATTCGCATTACGCGCAAAAAGCAATGCTAAGGCACCGGTTGCAGCGCACTAAAACAAATCCAAATGCCCATAAGTAACAAAATAAAAAAAGCACCGCGCTTGAGAATGTCCTCACTGACCAAGGGCGGAAAAGCCTTCCCTAGCCAAGCCCCCAGCAATACTGCGGGTACACCAAGGGCTGCAAAAGTTAGTACCGTTTGCGTAAGCCCACCTTGTACCCCGACGACTAAAGTGCGCGTAGAAGTAGTCATAAAAAAGCTACTGAGTAAGGTGGCGCGAATAACATTTACAGCTAACGGCTGGCTGTAACCAAACCATCCAAGCACCGGCCCGCTGGCAGAAAACATACCGCCCAACAGCCCGCCCAACAAACCACAAATCCAAGCAAAAAAGCCACCGGAAACCTGCGCCATGGGGCGTGGTCGAATAGTCATGGCAAGCCCGCCTAGCGTAATAAAAATACCCAGACACAATTCCAACCGGCGACTGTCCTCGGCATCCAAATAGGCCAGCAACCACAAACCCAGAAAAATACCCGGCAGTTGGCCTAAACCAATCCAAAACAAAAGGCGCTTATGCACATGTTGCAGCTGACCACGCAGCGAAAACGTGGTATTCACAATAGTCATCAAACTGACAACCGCTGCCAGGGTTGGAATATCCAACAAGCGCAGGCCACCCACCACCGCCACAATAGTCATACCCATAGCAAAGCCCGCTACAGATTGAACATAACTGCCAAAAAGGATAACGAGAAGAAAGATGATGATTGATTGAAATTCCACGGGGTCAGTGTGCCACATGAGCCGCTACCGCAGGAGGTGAATATCAGCGCGGGCAAACTGTAGCGAGTACGTCCAATACTTAACCAACCTTGAGCGGCTAACTTCATGCCAAACACTCCACGGCATCTGGTAGGGTTAGCTGAGCGCAAATAGCTAAGGTAAGTCATGAATTTAGATCTAGAAAACAAAACTGCACTGGTCACCGGCAGTCATAGAGGTACGGGACAAATCATTGCCCAAACTCTACTAGACGAGGGCGCACAGGTGCTAGTTCACGGCATGACTATCAGCCAAGCCCAAGCATCGGTAGAAGAACTGGGCGGCGGCATTGCGGTCAGCGGCGACATTGTCACTCATAGCGGCTGCCAAGAATTACTGCTCGCTTGCGCAGATTACCCAGTGAATATTTTGATCAATAATTACGGCGCAGCAGATCCCAGCCGCTGGCAACCCAAAGGTGGCGGCGCTGCAACAGAAAACGACCCTTGGATCGTCGCCTATGAAAAAAACGTGCTGTCTGCCCAGCGCCTGATTGAAGGCATGTTACCCGGCCTGATCGCCAACGGCTGGGGCCGCATCATTAACCTTGGCACCGTTGGTTCAACCAGCCCCAATTCGCGCAACCCAGGTTACTATTCCGCCAAAGGCGCATTGGCCACAATGACGGTGAGTCTCGCTAAAGAAGTGGCCGGCACCGGCGTGCGCGTAAACCTAGTTTCACCGGGCATGATTCTTACGCCGGAAGTTCAAGCCGGTTACATGCAGCGAGGACTAGAGCAAGGCTGGGGCGACACTTGGGAACAGGTAGAGGCCCATGTTGCTAAAGACATTCCTATACGGCGTATTTCTCGGCGCGAAGAAGTAGCCGGGTTGGTGGCCTTTCTGTGCGGCCCTCAAGCGGACGCAATTCATGGTCAGAATATTAAAATGGAAGGCGGCCAGCTGGGTCTGGTTAGCTAAACAACAAAACAAGAAACTAATTCAATGAAGCAAACTCAATTTCGCGTAGCCGGAGCGGTACTCGCCCTCTGCGCAGTATTCGTCTTAGATCTAAGCCAGCCTTCAGCATTGCATAAGCTTTGGTTGCCAGGACTGTTGGCTGTAGGAATCTATCTTATGACCTTCTCAGTCATGGCTGTTGCGCTGTCTTGCGGCACACTGGCGGCAATCCACTTAGACCTAAACTCGGCCTCTTGGGTGCAAGCACAAGCCTATCCATTGGTGGTCGCAGTCAGCGCCATAATCGCAGGCAGAATTGGTTTGCAGCGATTTCGTCAGCGCATAGCAGATACACACGAAGAACGTTGGGCCAACAGACGAGGCGCGCAAGATTCCAACGACTTAAGTCAACCGGACGACTCTGCAGACGCTCAAGACACTGATAAAAACTAAGCAGCGAACCGCCCACCTTGACCAACAAAACACCTAACCAATTTCAAGCCATTCTCTTTGATTTCGATGGCACGCTAGCGCCCAACCTAGATCTAGCGGATATGCGGCGTCAAATTGCAGCAATGGCAGCGGCTACTCAAACCCCCGCCGAGGTCTATGCAGATCTTTATATTGTCGAAATCATCACAGCCACCAGTGCGTGGATGCGCAGTCAAAACAAACATAAGCAGGCTGACGAATATGCAGCGGCCAGCCATCAACGCATTATTGACATAGAAGTAGCTGCAGCCAAAACCACAGAGTTGTTTGCGCAAGCACGCAGCAAACTAACAACACTGCGCGAGCAAAACATTAAGCTTGGCATAGTCACGCGCAACTGCCGCGCCGCAGTCATGCAAATGTTTCCTGACTTGGAAAGCTATATAGACGCCCTCCACGCAAGAGACGATACACCTCATTTAAAACCCGATGTCAGGCACCTGCAGGCAAATTTGAATGCACTAAATTGTTCGGCCCAGCACAGTGCAATGGTCGGCGACGGGGCATTGGATATGCGCGCAGGCAAAGATTTGAACATGTACTGTATTGGCGTACTCAGCGGCAGCAACGACAAAGACGCACTCTTGGCCGCAGGTGCAGACGAGGTTTTATTGGACTACAGAGAAATTTAACCCCATGTAGGACAAAAAAGTGCAGTCGTCGCAAAGGTTGGCATATCCTTCCGCAAAGTTCAGAATGATGGCACGTTCACACTGGTGAAAGCTTATGCACAAGGTCACGCTAGCGAGAAATGAGATTAGTCCATTGTTGGATAGACTTATTCAGCAGTTAGAGGCAGAGGGGCGACTCACCCAACGCGCCCACTTTCGCCGCATACAGCGACGCATAGAGGTAGCCCACAACGACTGGGACTTAAAATCTCCCATCATCGATCTTTCATCTGCAGCCGCCATGGGCTTTAAATTTTCCTCAGTAGCAGACGCGCTGGTAGTGCGCATATTGGATAAAACCCTAGTGCTGGTAGATGAGTTGGCTGGCGAACCAATGACCCGGCACTAAAGCGCGAACAAACTGCACAACAACAATAAGGAATTTCAATGCCCGCTACTATTACTGACATATTTCGTTACCCAGTAAAAAGCATGAAGGGTCATAGTTTAGCCCAAGCCCAGCTGACCAAACGCGGCATACCAGGTGACCGCGCATGGGCGCTGAAAGATGAAGAGCGTGGCGGTATTAAAGGCGGTAAACGCTTTCCGCAGCTGCTGGCAATGAACCCCATTTTTGCCAGCGAACCAAGTGCACAAGACATTTCCCCCCAAGTGAGCATTACCATGGAAGGAGGACAAGTAGTGTCGTCCTCGGACCCAGATATAAATGCCGCTCTGTCAAAAGTCTTGGGTTCGCCAGTTAGCCTATGGCCAATATTGCCTGAAGATCAGTTGGAACATTATCTGCGCCCGCCGATGGACGAAAATGTCGACATAGAAGCGTATTACAGAGAAATTTTTGCCCGCGAACCAGACGAGCCTTTACCGGATGTCGCTGGGTTTCCAGAAGAAATATTAAAATACGAATCACCCCCCGGAAGCTACTTTGATGCATTCCCAATTTTGGTAATGAGCAAGGCAAGCTTAATCCACCTGAACGAAACAGCCGCGGCAGCGGGCGGCCAGTCGAACTTTGATGTTAGGCGTTTTCGACCAAATATCCTCTTAGACCTTGCAGACAAGAATGCAATTGGATTCCCAGAAAACGAGTGGACGGGACGCCGTGCCAAAATAGGCTCCGCCATCATAAAATTTGAAATACCTTGCCCACGCTGTGTTATCACCACCCATGGCTTTGAAGACTTACCCAAGGATCCAAAAATCATGCGGCACTTGGTGAAAGAAAACGGAGGCAATTTGGGGATTTATGTGAGCATAGAAACCCCGGGAACATTTGCCCAAGGCGATGTTTTAGAAATGCTGGACTAGTGGCTGGCAGCGGTCAGCGCAAACAAGGCTGACAAAAGCAGCAGGAAAAGCAGCACAAAAAAGGCGTCCCGAGGGACGCCTTTTTATTGAGGTAAAGCTTCCTTTATTACACAGGAAGATTAAACAGAAAGCCTTGCTGTATTTTAGTTGCTGCCGGTAGGCACTTCACTAAATGGCATACCCTTATCCATGCGCGGTTCTTGAGGCATACCCAATACTCGCTCAGCAATAATGTTGGCCATAATCTCGTCAGTACCGCCAGCAATACGCAGACCCGGAGCACCCATGTAGTTCATTTGAATAACACCCGCTTCTTTGGACATTTCGTCATCCCAAATAGCGCCGCTCATTTCCAAAAGGTCCATGCAAAAAGACGCCATCTCTTGATTCTTAGGTGCACCCACCAATTTACCAATGGAGTTTTCCGGTCCGGGAATCTCACCACGTGAAATAGCAGTCATCGAACGATAGCTGGTAAAACGCAGGCCAGATTCTTGTACATACCAGTTAGCCAGCTTGGCACGCACTGCGCCGTCTTCAATAGCAGGCTTGTCGTCAATCATTACTTCATTAGCAATGCGATAGGCCATGTCTACATTTACCGCGGAACTACCGCCACCAATAGAGGCTCGCTCGTTCATCAATGTGGTTAAGGCAACCTGCCAACCCTGACCTACTTCACCCAAACGCTGACTGTCAGGAATACGTACATCGGTAAAATACACTTCGTTAAAGTTAGCGCCACCAGTTAGCTGTCTAATGGGCTTAATTTCCACACCTGGAGATTTCATATCCAAGAAGAAATAGCTCAAGCCTTTGTGCTTAGCGACATTCGGATCTGTACGCACAACAATAATGCCGTAGTCAGAATAATGCGCACCGGAGGTCCAGATCTTCTGGCCATTGATTACCCAATCATCGCCATCACGCTCTGCTTTAGTGCGCAGGGCCGCAAGGTCAGAACCGCCCGCTGGCTCAGAAAATAGCTGACACCAAATTTCTTCACCGCTAGCCAGCTTGGGTAAAAAGCGCTTGTGATGCTCTTCAGCAGCCCAAGTCATCAACGTAGGCGCAGCCATACCTTGACCAATACTAAATACACCGCCGGGCAATTCGTACTTGGATTCTTCCTGATTCCAAATTACTTGTTCTATCGCCGAAGAACCCCGGCCACCAAACTCTTTGTCCCAACGGATGCAAGCCCAGCCCGCATCGTACTTGCGCTTTTGCCACAGCTTGGCGGCAGCGATGTCGTCTAAACCATTCAGCTCATCTGCAGTAGGTACGTTTGCTTTCAGCCATGCTGCTGCCTCTGCGCGAAATGCCGCTTCTTCTTGAGTATCGTTAAAATCCATAATTATCTTCCTAAACTTAAATTCTTTTCGATCAACGTGCTAAAAATTGTTACTTGGCTAGGCTGCGTTGTTTTGTTCCATTGCAGTAATCAGCCGATCTTGCCAGTAGGCTTCGCTACCAATATTGACGCTCAATAACTTGGCACGGCGATAATAAAACTGGCAATCAAATTCCCAAGTAAAGCCCATACCACCGTGTGTTTGAACATTCTCTTCTGCTGCGTGAACAGAAGCCTGAATAGCTCCAACTCGAGCAGTGGCCGCAGCCAAAGCCAGCTCAGAACTGTCAGAATTCAAAGCCCATGCGCCGTAGTAACCATTACTACGCGCCAAGGTGTTTTTCACGTACATGCCAGCAAGCTTGTGCTTAATTGCTTGGTAGGAAGCAATAGCGCGACCAAAAGCATAACGGCCCATGGCGTAATCTCTTGCTTGCTCAAGAGCAGCGTCTGCTAAGCCCACTTGCTCCCACGCAAACAGAACCGCAGCACGGTCCATCAATTTTTCAAGGGCAGACCAACCACCACCTTCGCCACCAAGCAGCTGAGCTTGTGCGTCATTCATCTCGATAACCGCATGACCACGAGAGAAATCTAAGGTGCGCACGGCTTCACGGCTTACACCAGCTTGGTCAAGTTCAACAAGGTACATGCTGGCACCGTCACCTGAATCGCTAGCGCCTACCACAACTGCAAAATCCGCAGCGCGTCCATCAGGTACGGGTAGTTTACGACCACTAATACCAGCGCCAGACATCTTAGTCTTTAGACTCTTCGCGCTTGGACGACCATTGCCTTCCGCCAAAGCGAAGGTACCAATGGCCTCACCAGTGGCAAGCAACGGCAACCATTTTTCTTTTTGTTCGGTAGAACCCAAGGCTAAAATTGCCTCAGTAGCTAAATATACCGATGAGCTAAATGGAATCGGCGCAGCCGCACGACCCAACTCCTCAGCAATCACTACTAGCTCTAGGTAGGAAAGACCCAAGCCGCCAAATTCTTCAGGAATAACCGTTGCAGTCCAGCCCATTTCAGCCACTTTGCGCCATAGCTCGGCATCGTGGTCTGTGTCGCCGTCCAATACCGCTCTAACTACAGACGGTGGGCAGTTGTCTGCAAGAAAGCCTCGAGCTTGCTCGCGCAGTAATTCTTGTTCGTCTGAAAATTCAAAATTCATAAACCTTATCCCCTCTTATCAATCATGCCGCGCAAAAACTGGCTAAGTGCCATTGGCGGTGGACTGCAGAATATAGCAGACCCAAATTGAAATTAACCTACTTGACCACTAAGCATATATCAGCCAGCAATCGGGCACCTAAGAGCGCAGCAAAGTGTCCAAAAAAAGGTTAAATGAAACTATGTAGAGGATGGCAATATTTTCACTGCATCCTTGGCCTGATAAAAGGCTAGAATCACGCCATGAAATCAGCCAATTTTTCGCAGCTTAACTATTTACGCGTTGCCACTGCCGCACCCGTCATCAGCATTGGTGAGCCAATGGCTAATGCGCAGACTATTCTCGCAACCTGCCAGCAACTTAACGCCCAAAGCGTAGCAGTAGCAGTATTCCCAGAACTGTGTCTGAGCGGTTATTCCGCTGAAGATTTGTTTTTTACCGAGACCCTTTTGCAAGATACGCGCAGGGCTTTGGCACTGCTATGCAAAAAATCCACACTGCCCTTAATCGCCGTTGGCGCACCTTGGCGTTTACGCGATGGACGCCTACTCAACTGCGCAGTGCTCATAGGCCAAGGTCGAATACTGGGTATGGTGCCAAAATCCGTGCAGCCTAATTATGGCGAATTTTATGATTTGCGTTGGTTTGCACCCGGCGGGCAGGTCAACGAAACCGAAGTGACCGAAGATTTAGGCAGCTTCCAAATTCGCGTAGATCAGTTATTTGAATTCGACCAGCATTTGTTTGGTGTAGAAATTTGCGAGGACCTCTGGGCGCCACTCACCCCGGGCACCAACGCAGCGTTGGCCGGAGCACAGGTAATGCTTAATTTATCTGCCAGCAATGAACTCATCAGCAAAGCCGACTATCGCCGCGATTTGGTGCGCATGACCAGTGCAAAGAATATTTGTGCCTACATTTACGCTTCAGCTGGCGCCACAGAGTCTACAAAGGATGTCGTATTTGGCGGTCACTGTATGGTGGCAGAAGCAGGCCAGATTATTGCTGAAGGTCCGCGCTTTAGTCTGGAGGAGCAAACCTTAGTCACCGAGATAGACTGCCAAAAGCTTATGCACGACCGCGCGCAAAACACTACCTTTAGCCAAGCGGACAGGCCGCGGGCCTACCGCGTTGTTGCAACAGGGGGCGTAAGCCAGCCCCTCACCAGTTTGACCCGAAAGTATCCATCACATCCCTTTGTGCCAACGGATGAAGATGAGTTTGATGCCAGAGCACAAGAAATTCTCAGCATTCAAGCTACAGGGCTTGCCCGGCGCATGCTCGCGGCCCGAACGGAAAAGTTGGTTATTGGCCTATCCGGTGGACTAGATTCCACCCTCGCATTCTTGGTGGCTAAAGACGCTTTAGCAAAGCTCAATTTACCCGCAGCCAACCTCTACGCCATCACTATGCCCGGCCCCGGCACAACTGACGGCACGTTAGACAACGCCCACGGCTTGGCTAAGGCCATTGGCGTATCGTTAGAAAAAATCTCCATTGCACCTGCTGTTGAACAACATCTCAAAGATCTCGACCATCAAGGCGATCACGATGTGGTGTTTGAAAACGCTCAGGCACGGGAGCGCACCCAAATACTCTTTAACATGGCTAACAAAGTTGGCGGCATAGTGGTGGGCACTGGAGATTTAAGCGAGCTGGCATTGGGCTGGTGCACCTTCAATGCAGACCACATGGCCAACTACAATGTTAATGCCAGCGTGCCTAAAACTATGATGGCCTATCTCGTACGCTGGTACGGCAGCCACAGATCCAACGCTGACTTGCGCCAAGTATTAGAAAACGTTTTAGCTACGCCCATTAGCCCAGAGCTAATACCGCCCAAAGATGGCGAGATTAGCCAGCATACTGAAGCGTTAGTAGGGCCTTACGAACTGCACGATTTTTTCTTGTATCACTTTTTGCGCACAGGCGCAGATGCCGCCAAGATCTTTTATTTAGCCGTTGATAGCTTTGCAGGTAGCTACGATGCGCAAACTATTCAAAAGTGGCTGGCGCAGTTCTTTAAACGCTTTATGACCCAACAGTTTAAACGCACTACCCTGCCACCCGGACCAAAGGTAGGTAGCGTTAGCTTATCGCCACGGGGAGATTGGCGGATGCCGGATGAAGCAGGCGTAGAACATATATTGGCAGAAATTGAGGCGCTGTTATAAAGCCGCCCACACACTGGACTAACAACATGAACAAACTTTTACTTTTAGCAATTGCACTCACACTTAGTCTCGGCACACAGACCGCCTCGGCGGGCAGTGACTTTTGCGGCGAAGAAGGCGTTTGGATAGAAATCCTCGGCGCGGGCAGTGGCGAGTTCACTGACGGGCAGGCTTCTAGCAGTTACCTAGTATGGCAAGACGATGTAGCCAGACTTTTGGTAGACGTTGGCGCCGGATCAAAATTCTCATTTGAAAAATCCGGAGCAGACATCAGCGAGATAGAAGTCATTGCACTGAGCCAATTACAGCCAGATCACAGCGCAGACTTAGTGCCGTTTATCAGCGGCTCCGAAGGCGAAGATCGAGAACTACCGCTAATGATTCTTGGCCCCGACAGCAACAACCCTGCCTACCCAACCACGACAGAATTTGTCGACAGGCTGATAGGACCCAATGGAGCCTACAGTTACCTAGCCCACACCCTCACCAGCGCCTCAAAGTTTGGCTATAAAGTGCGGGCTACCAATGTGCCGGCAACAGGCAATCGACGCTGGTCACGCTACAAAAGCGACATTTTAAGCCTAGCGGCAATACCAGTAGCCCACGGTGATGTACCGACAATAGCTTGGCGGGTAGAAATTGGCGGCAAGACAATTGTCTTTGCCGGCGACTTTAACAACGACAAAAATAAAGTAGCAACGTTTGCTAAGGATGTAGACGCACTGGTGGCCAGCCACGCCATACCAGAAGTATCCAGAGGTCAGCTACGCGAAGAATTCGCTCTACCATCGGAGTTAGGCAAGGTAGCAGCCCAAGCCAATGCACGAATGCTAATCTTGGGCCATCGCACCACGCGCACGCGGGGCCGTGAAAGCATCAGTCGCCAGGCCATGGAAGCCTCATACGATGGACCTATATTGTTTGCCAATGACAACGAGTGCTGGGGACTTTAAGCCAGCACTGGGCGCAAATTGCAGGCAAAAAAAGACCCAACAACTTAGCAGGCTAAGCGGTGGGGTCTAATAATTTTTTGCGACTCCCCTGCTGGTCTTTATTCACCACCTGACTGATCAGCTTGCAAAAAGTCCAAAGCTAATTGAGTCATAGCACTAACCCCGGGCTTTAGCGCACCCTCATCCACATAAAAGTAAGGAGAGTGATTAGGAATAGCCTTCTCGCTAGGCACGTCTAAGGGGCGTGCGCCAATAAAGAAAAAGAAGCCCGGCACCTGTTCTTGGAAAAATGAAAAATCTTCAGCACCCGTGACTAAAGGCGGTTCGTAAACATTAGTTGCGCCATAAACCTTGTCTAAAGTCGGCCCAAGCAGCGCGGTTAATTCAGAGTCGTTATAGGTTACTGGCACACCGGGATCAATTTCCACCGTCGCTTGCGCGCCCTGAGACTCAGCGATGTTAGAAACAATACGCCTAATCTTCTCGTGCACCGCCAACCGAATATTCGGATCGAAGGTACGGATGGTACCGCTCATGGAAGCAGTCTCTGGCACAATATTGTTCCGCACACCGGCTTGGAAATTACCCACAGTAACTACGACAGGATGTTGGGTGATATCAATCTGGCGACTGACAATAGTTTGCAGTGCATTAACAATTTGCGCGCCAACGACAATAGGATCAACCCCAGCCCAAGGACGAGCGCCGTGAGTCTGCGAACCCTTAACCTCAATATCAAACCGCTGGGCGCTCGCCATAAACCCTTTGCTGCGATAAGTAGCCGTACCCACCGCGCTACCCTGAGAAATATGCAAACCAATCACCGCGTCCACAGCAGGGTTGTTTAGTGCTCCTTCGGCAATCATCATCTTTGCACCACCGTCCTCGCCCCTTGGTGGACCTTCCTCAGCAGGCTGAAAAATAAATTTAACAGTACCCGGCAGATCTTCACGCACAGCAGCCAAGGCTTGGGCAGCCCCCATTAAAATAGCCACGTGGTTGTCGTGACCACAAGCATGCATAACGCCTACTTCACGCCCCTCGTATTCACCCAGCTGCTTAGACGCATAGGGCAGACCGGTTTTCTCCACCACAGGCAACCCATCCATATCTGCTCTAAGCGCCACAACAGGCCCAGGTTTGCCACCGCGCAAGGTTGCCACCACGCCGGTATGGGCTACACCGGTTTGCACTTGCATACCCAGACCGCGCAAATGCTCGGCAACCAATTTGCTGGTACGAAACTCGCGATTAGATAACTCAGGGTGCTGGTGAATATCACGCCGCCAACTGATCACATCGGCAGCCACAGCGTTCACCTCTTCAGCAAGCTGCGAGCGCAGAAGCTGATCTGATTCCGCCCAAACAAACGTTGTTAGAAGCAGCGGTAAAGCGAAAAATATTTTTGCTACAAATCTCATAATACCCTCCCGTAAAACCCCGAGTTTAGCCCATATGTAGCCGGAGAAGAAAACTACACGCGCACCCCAACCTCAGCCCTAGCCCTAGCCCCAGCCAAATAAACCACCGGTCAACAAAATAATGCCATTAACGTAAGTCATATGCGGGGGAAGCAAAATTCAGCCCATGCTGGCGCCAATAACTAAGTTGGCACAGCACCATGGCAGAAGACGAAGAAATATCACTAGGGCCCCAAAAAGCCGTGGATTTGTGGAAACAAGGCAGAGAAGTCTGGAATGCGTGGGTAGCAGAAAATCCAGTTGCGGATATTAGTTTTGCGGGAGTGGGCTTCAATCAATATCGAGGTTTAGACACTATCCCGCAAGATGAATGGCCCTTCGAAAGCTTTTGCTTCCCTACCGGCGAAAAAAATTTTGATTTCGCGACTTTCGGCAATGGCTATGTAAGCTTTTTCGGCGCGACTTTCGGCAACGGCGATGTCAGTTTTTCAGACACAACTTTCGGCGAGGGTGATGTAAGCTTTCATCACGCGACTTTCGGCCAGGGCCAAGTAGTTTTCCGAGGCATAAATTTCGGTAACGGAAACTTTATCTTTGATGCAGCAGATTTGGGTCAATGCAGCTATAACTTTGAGGACACTGTTTTTAAGGATAGGGCCAGTTTCGCTAACTTAAGAAAAGTTCACGCGGCAAAATCCTTCAGCTTTCGCCATGCATCATTTGGCGGCGCTTTCACATTAAGTGGCAACGAAACTTTTGGCCGTGTGCCTGACCTTGTAGGCACCAAGGCATCTCACCACATTTCTTTAGCAGGCCTGAAATGCCAATTCCCCACCGAACTCAATTCATCCGGATACAGGCGTGCACGAGACAGCGGAGATGCCGAACGCCTGCGTCGTCTTAAAGAGCTGGCTGAGCAAAACCGCGACTTTGAGGCAGCAATAGACTTTAAGGTTGAGGAAATGCGTGCTGCCAGATGGCGTAACAAGCACGGTTTTACTTCAGTCTTTGTGGAGGGTTTGTTCTACCTTGTCAGTGATTATGGTCGCAGCCTTGTTAGACCAATCGTTGGCTTAGGCAGTGTATGGGTAGGGTTCGCCATGTTGTACGTAATCGCTGGCAAACGCGCCTTTGATTGCCAAGCAGTGGGGGCTGGGCTTTCTTTTTCTTGGGGCCAAATGTTTATCTATGTCCCCACTAGTAAAAACGCTCGAGAAGAGGGCATGCAAGCACTATTTTCTAGCCCTCATTCAGATTGGCTATTCGTTGCCACCTTTAGCCAAAGCCTTTTGAGTCTTGTTCTGTTGTTCCAAGTGGGCCTTGTGCTGCGCAACCGCTTCAAGCTCTAGTGTGCTTACACATCAGTACCAGATGGCTCCTCGTACCCCAACCTGTCCTGCAATTGAATAACAAAATACTCATAACTCTGGGTTAAATCTGCCAAATCAAATTCTTCTGCAATGTCACAACGCTGGCCAAATTCCAGCAAAAACCGGAAGGCCTGTATCAACACCCACTCTTGGGTAAATGTGCCGCCGCATATTTGCCGATAAAAGTCGTCGCTTAAAGTCACCCGATGAATACTCTCTGCGCTGCCTTCCAGCACAACCTCGTAGACATTCACAGCTACCATATTCACACTGATCACTTAATGCTCCCACTTGCACAGACTACAGAAGAATAAACTATGACCGACATGGATGCCCTTTGCCAAAACCTTGAAGCCATTTGGCATGAACAAATACCCCTTTCCAAAGCCATGACTATGAAAATTGAGCGTTTTGCAGATCATGTGCTTACTACCCATGCAGGCCTTGGGCCTAATGTTAATGTGCATGGCACCGCTTTTGCGGGCAGTCTTTACGCCATTCAAGCCCTCACCGGCTGGGGCATGATGCACCTACAGCTACAGTTAAATAAATTGGACGCATCCATTGTTATCGCCAACGGTCAAATCGACTACGCCAAACCCGTGGCAGAAGATATTAAGGTGAGCTGTAGTTTTGGCGAACATTTACAAGAGTTTGAAAAACTCAAAAGCACTGGCAAGGGCCGCTTTGCGTTAAATACGAAAGTGCACTTGGCAGATGGTACCGAAGCTGGCGGTTTTTCTGGGCTTTACGCCGTGCGCTTAAACCGCTGAGTCACACGCACGGCAATACGCAGCGAAACCGCAACTAAACCGGCGGCCACAATACCTATATAGAGAACGTTACTTTCAGTCAGCAGCACACCAATAAAAGTATTCATGAAAATCAGCCACACATAGTAAATGCTAAAGGTGTGCAAGCGCCCCCACCAAATACCTAGGACCCGCTGGGAAGTATTGTTACTGGTTAAAGCCATCACCCAAGTCAGAAAAAACGCTAGGCCGCCGCCAATAATTGTCACCAGCTCTAACGCCTGGCCACTGTTTTGTACGAACGCAACCACGTAGCCAAAGTGCACCGTATGCACAAAGGCCATGGACAAGCCAATATAGCGTCGATGGCGCAACAGCTCACCACCCATGCCGGTCAGTTGCCTAATTGGGCGAGCAATCATTGCTAACAACAAAAGAAAAAAGGCAATTCGCGCAGTGACCCGCAACATGTAGCCAATATGATCTGCCGCCGAAACATCAGCAAATGCCAGACCCAAAGCTTTGTCCTGAAAGAAAATACTCAGCCCAAGGGCAATAAGTGTAAGCGTAAAAATTATGTTCCGACCAAACGCACTGGACCACCCATACAAGTGGCTATCGTCTCGGTAATGCAGCTTCATTGTCAGTCCCCTTCCCAGATCTAAACGAAAGTGTACTCACAAGATCACGCTGTGCAATAGCCACACCGTTCTTACGGGCTGGGTTAAATTTCCAGCTTTTTATCGCGTCTAAGGCCGCTTGGTCGAATATTTTGCCTAACGAGCTTTGTATAACAACCGCATTGATAACGCTGCCTTGTTCAGTAATGTCGTAGCGAACCTTTACTTCGCCCTGAATGCCTTGGGCCTTAGCTTGAACTGGGTAAACTGGTGCCGCGCCGCTAACAAGTTGGAATGGCCGGTCTTGGCTAGCGCAGCCTGCAAATAAAACTGCGGTGAATAACCACACAAACCGCCTGGCGAATTTAGTTGTTATATTCATTACTGCGTTATTCCAGCTCGGGTTGGTTAAATGGGCGTAAGCTGCGGTTACTCGGCTATGCGGTAATTAAAAATTGTCTGTCTGAATCAGCCGCCAATTCGCTTTCACCAGTACGGTGGTGCATAACCGCGCCGTCAGGGGCGTACTGCAAAATATATGCTTTACGCGTACTAGTGGTTAAGTTGGGACCTGTACGGTGGGGGGTTAGACTAGAAAATACCGCTATGGAGCCTGCCCGTAATGGCATCGCCCGGGCATTCTCTGGACTTTGCTCCAAGCACTGAAAGCCCACATCTGCCCACCAATGATTAAGCGTTCCCAACTTATGTAACCCCGGTGCAATCCAAGGGCAGCCGTTCTCTGCAGTAGCATCGTTCAGAGCAATCCAACAGGTTAAGTACTGTTGGGGCTGAACATAGGTATAACCATTGTCCTGGTGCCACGGAAACTCCGTTGGCGTACCCGGGCGCTTATAGACAATTTGGTCCCAATACAAACGCACCGTTGGTCCAATCAGGTCAGCCACCAAACCCTGCATTACTGTGTGGTTTGCCAAGGCTTTGGCTTGTGGCGATTGCAGTACCGTATGGGCGCGAAAGACAATTTCATCATGCTTGGCTATGGCGATTTCATTCGGATCAACATGTTCTAGCAGCGCATTTTTCTCTGCCTCCAAAGGATCAAGTTCTGCCAAAAGTGCGCTGAGTTCCCCAGCGTTAAACGCATCGTGGAAAATAAATCCGCCCTGCTCTTCATAGGCCAAAGCTTGAGCGGACGTAATGCAACTGAACGGACCAGTGGGCTGGTGCCAACTAAAATTCTGATTAAGCGGATGTAACTTCATCGTTTAAGCATCGCATTATGCCGGTGGTCAAACAATGCTTGTGAATATCTACTAGAATGCCAAAGTGACACAGCTAGAAGTATTTTTGCGGACACTCCGGCAGAAGCTCTTGCAAGAACTTCGGCAAAAACTTCGGCAAAAATAGCAGCCCTGCGATAGCAAGAGTTAGAGCTAATTGATAACAACTGTATTGAAATAATATGAATGAAGAACAGCAGCCTACAGCCGCAGATCAGGTAGAAGAGACAAGCGCAAATGGTAGTGATGAAGAACTTCCACCGCTGACCTTTTGGCAAATGCTTGGCAGCGCCCTGTCTGCTGCCGTGGGAGTTCAGTCCAGCAAAAATCGAGAACGTGATTTTGCCCGTGGCAAAGCCAGTCATTTCATAATGATTGGTGTGGGTTTTACCGCAGTTTTTGTTGTAATTATGGCCACGTTAGTCAGCTTCATACTTAGCCAGGTGACTTAAATTCACCTAAAAAGTAACCTAAGTAATACCCGCGCCCAGTCGTTTAACCACTTCTTCCATCAGTTTGTGCTGTTGGCGAAATTGCTGCATCAGCGCAAATTGTTGCTCCGCTCGTTGCAGATTTTCGCCTTCATGTTGCGTACGAAAGTAAACGTCGCCCATTAGATGATCGGTTAAAAATCTCAGACCCAACATGCCGGCAATATGCCCAGGTGCATCCACCATGTTTTGCACCACGCGCTCTGTCACCGGCCTACCAAGGCCCGCCAAATACCCCTCAGCGGCACAGGCAAAATCTTGCACATCAACTGCGCCACGACTAAAAGCGATTGAACGTGTTAAATCGCCAAAGTCCAATGCCCAGTGACCATACATAGTGGTATCTAAGTCGATGATCGAGGTCACCGCACTGCCTTGAAGGTTAAAGAGCAGGTTATTGACCTTACAGTCAGCATGGATATGAGCGTTGGGTTCAGCAAAGTCCGACCCTTGATCACGCAATTGGTCAATTGAGGACAGCAGAACTTTTGCCGCAGAATTTGCAACTAAGTCGAACTGTTGTAAATAATGATCCATTTTCAAAAACCCAATTATGCTTTCCTGCAAATGCTCGCCAGGCAAGCTGGCTAGGGCTTTTTGATAGTCTGCAAAGGCTCTTGCACTTAAAACTATCTGATTTTGATTCTGCAAATTCTGAAAAACTTTGCTATTTCCAAGGTATTGCCATATTCGCCAAAAGCCACTTTCTGCCGCGCAATAAAGCTCGCCGTGTTTATTAGGCTGCAACCGCGGTACGCGATAGCGGCTACAAAAATCTTCATCTCGCGCTAAGTGTTCGGTGATGCGTAAAGTTTGCTCATGGACTAAAAGGGGATCAACAAAGACACTTTCACTCACCCGCTGCAATACAAACCTAGAGTTATCAGATACGCGGGTGAGCAAAAAAGTATGGTGGATATGACCGTTGCCCAAGGGCGCTAAAGAGACTTTATCAAACCACTGGTAAGACACTGCATAGGCCTGTTGCAGCACTAGGTCATGATCGGTCATTTACGTGGCCGACTGAGTAGCGTGCTTGAGGTGATCCAGAAAATATGGAATCACTGCAACAATAAACTCGCCCTGAGGTTGGTATAAGTCTATTAACTGAGTCTCACAGTGTTGGGCGCTTATCTGGTCACTAAGAAACGCCAACATCAGGTCACAGGCTTGGGACAAGTTGGCTATTGCCGCCTGCCCTTCTTCAGGCCAAGGTTTGTTCTCGCCATGACCGTCAATACAGGCCTTAAGGTGAGTAATACTAGTTGTATCCAAGGCCTTACCAAGACGCCGCGCGGCCATGCTCTCAGGCAGCAGAAAATCGATCACTCTATTAAGTGGCGTGTGTACACCATAGGGTCGTGCTTGAGGCATTTCCGTACCGGACAGTCTGGCCCGCAAAGCTTGGTCACCCAACAGTCGGCCATACCATTTCACAGACTCTAAATGGCCAAGCACAAATACTTGAGTTGCTGAGTAACCTAATTTCTCCAGCGCCTGATTTTGGCACTGCTCTGGATCATTCGCCAAGGCTCGCCAGCTAGCATTGAGTCGTCTATACAGATCCGCCACCTGATCCTGAGATATAGGCCGCTCAATATTCGACCAAAATACTTCTGCCACCGCCGGCAGGCGGCTCCACAAGCGCGGCATTAGGGATTGCGAATCTACTAGCTCTGCCCACAGGCAGGCTTCGCCCCCCAATACCTTAGCCTCGGTTTGGTTGGCATCTAATGTTATTGCGCCCTCTCGCCATTGCTGGGTCCACGCTAAGGCTTTGGCAACATGCTGCAAGCGTATGTCTTGGCCCAACTGATCTTCCATTGCTAACAGTTCTGCTTGGTCGCCTTCTGGATCAAAGCCATAATGCATATCTGCGGGAAAAAACAGATCGAGATAAAAGGGCGCAGACACTATGCAGTCTCTATTAAGAGCCAAAGCGCGATCACGGGTACTCATACCACGCCAATTTTGTATCACGCAATTGGGCACATCTGGATGGAGTACCTCGTCCCAGCCGATTACTTGCCTACCAAGAGTCTGCAAAATTTTGCATAGCCGTTGCAAAAAGTAATTCTGCAGGCCGCGCACATCACCAAGTTGGTGAGCGGCTATAAAGGCCGTGGCTTGTGCATTGTCTGACCACCAAGAAGGATTTACCTCATCACCACCTACATGCACAAAGTCATCGGGGAAAATCTCTACTACTTCGGCAAAGATTTCTGCCAACCCTGCATACACCCCCTCATCGGTTGGGTTCAGGCAAGCTTTATGCACGCCAAAGCGGTCGCTGGGCTGTACCTCATACATACCCCACTCAGGGTATGCTGTAAGCCAGTGGGTAACATGACCGGGCACATCTATCTCTGGAACTATGCGCACGCCTCGGTCCGCAGCGTAGGCCACCAACTCCAATAACTGCTGCTTTGAGTAATGTTCGTCGCTGGGCAGTAATGGTCTAGCCGCACTAGGCAGACGGTAGGCTTGGTCATCACTGAAATGAATATGCAGTACATTCATTTTCAAACCCGCTAGGCCATCTACAACCGCAAACAAATCTTCAATAGGCAAAAAATGCCTAGCCACGTCTATTAACAGGCCGCGCCAATGAAAACGCGGTGTATCTTCAATATTCAAGCCAAGAAACAACTCGTCCGCGAAAACTAGCTGGTGCACGGTGGCAATACCGCGCAATGCACCCCAAGTGGTTTGGGCGGCGATATGAATACCAGTTTCGCGGATAACAATACTATGTGACTCGTCCATCTTTACAGGTGGCGCAGACTGCTGGGGTTGCACAATAGACAGTGTTACCGGCCCGCAGTTGCTCTGGGCTAACAGCCCGTTACTGTAACTTGCGACTCTGGCGTCCACCGGCCCTTGCCAATGCAAAGCATAGGTGGTTGGCGGCACCTTGCCGTCACCACGAAGAAGTAACTGATTAGGCGCAGGTAAAAGCGAAATAGATTCAAACATTGTTCAATGATAAGCCTTTAATCTAGCAAACCGCACTAAGCAGAAATAAATTACTTGCACGCAAAAATGTCACATTAGACCTCAGCATTCCTATACGTTGGTAGCGCGCGCCGGTAATATGCGCGGGAGAATTACTAGCCGGACCCTAAAGTTCGTCAAGACCTATCATCCCGCATTGAGTACTAGCGGAACTAATAGCCAGATGCTGCAAAACTGCCGCATACAAACGGAACACAAGAAGAAATTTCTATGCACATAAAAGAACGTATGCAGGCGGTACTCGCTGCTGAAGCCGCAGCAATACAAGCCGTTGATGTCACAGACGACTTTGTCAAAACAGTAGAAGTTATGCAGGCTTGTAGCGGCAAAATATTAACCACGGGTATTGGTAAAGCTGGACACATTGCAAAAAAGTTTGCTGCGACACTATGCTCAACGGCAACCCCTGCCGACTTTGTTCATCCAGCAGAAGCCGCTCACGGCGATCTTGGTATTGTTGGCAAAGACGATGTACTGCTGGCTTTTTCTACCAGCGGTAAAAGTCGCGAAGTGATCGAAATTTTGGAGATGGCACGACACCTTGGCGTGTCTAATATTATTGGTGTCACCTCGCACCCAGATTCTGAATTGCGTAACCATGCTGATTTGGTCTTGGACATGGGTGTAATTGAAGAGCCCTGCCCACTGGGGCTTACACCTAGCTCGTCAATGGCTGTGATGCTGGCCATTAGCGATGCCATTGCATTGGCGCTTATGGAACAAAAAGGTGTAACACGAGAAGACTACGGCTTACGCCATCACGGTGGCTACTTGGGCCGCGCAGCACGCACTGATAACGAGCCTAAAGGTTAGTCAGCAGCGTAAAACCTGTACTTAGCGCCGGTAATTCTACAGGCGCTTATTCCTGAATCATTTGAAAACGCCAGCCGCCTGACGCTGAGTCGGGATTAAAGCCTAGTACTTTGAAAAAATTCTGATGGGCATCATAAGGCACAGTTAACCCACGCCCGCCCTTTGACTCAGCAACCCCAATGGCATGGCCTATTAACCAACGCCCAACTTTTTGCTGACGATACTGTTGCTGCACCATGACCATTTGCAAAACATAGTCCGTGCTTTCCGCAACCGGCCCATGCATGGCATAACAGGCAATAATCACTTCGTTGAGTTTAGCCACGCGAAGAATCTGCTCCGCGCCCGGCGCAACGGTTTGTTGGTGTAGGGCGCTTAGGTCCGTGGGCAAATCTTCAGGGTCAGCGCGAAAAACTTCTATATCTCGAAACCCTAGCGCCATAATTTTTTCCACGTTGCCTTAATACTTTGCACAATCGGTTTGGTAATACCTTTGCCTTTTGGCGCACCTAAGTGGGCGCGCACAAAAACTTTGGCAAAGAGTTGATAGTTTTCCCAAGAGTCGTCTATGTCGTAGCAACCCGCGCCAAAGGTAGCCTTGTAGTCCTCGGCCAATTTACCCAAATAGCTTTGCAAAAAGGTGTAGCCGCTTGGATTGAAATCTTCCTTAGTGAGCACAGCACCATTAGCTGCAAATAGCTCGCTCACTTGGCCCTCTTGATAACGTACTCGCGCTAACAAAGATTCGTGTTGCTGTAAAAATGCAGGACTCAGCAAACCATGATGAAAACAAAACGCGGTGAAAAATCCCAGCGGCAGCATTGCCTTATGCAGTGAACCCGCCTCCTCCATGTATGCATCTACATTGGCGAGCTGCATTAGCGAAATATCTTTCATCAATAAACTCTAAACTTGCCTTCTAATCTTTGCATAAACCCAAAAACTAATGCGCTAGGGGGCAAAACTTGAGCGCGCACGAATACCCCATCCCTGCTCCGTCTTCTGCAAAACGTACAAAGAATTGAAGGCAACATAGGCTTCGCCTTTTGGATTAAAACGAGTGAAGCGAACTTTAAAGTGCACCTTTTGGGCATCTGCTTGAATGGTCTCAATGCTATTCCACTCACTGTGGTGCCAATTATTGATCCGAGCGAATTCCTCTAAATCGGTTTCTGCGACAAAAGCGCCTTTTGTTGGGTTAACGGTGACACCGCCGCTAGCAACACGAACATGGGGAAACAATAGGGTGTCAGCCCAGCGCGGCACATCGCGGGAGTTAAAAGACGCCATAAACTCGTACATCACTTGCAGAGCAGCTTGCTCAGCATCTGACTGGCCGACATCTAACGCGAGAGCGGATTTCGAGGTTGCTTCACTGTGATGGCCTGCCAACACATTACCGGCAAAGACCAGCGCTAAAACTACAGCCAGTGTTTGAATCAGCTTATTTGTCATTGTCTTCTCTCTTCTTGTTCTCTTATGACGCGCCTAATTAGGTCTGTCGCCGGTAATGGTGACCCGGTGCATCAGTCGATGCTGGGGCAAAAAGTCGTTAATCGGTTTATGTTGGGTAGAGCGATTATCCCAAATAGCCACTGTTCCCGGCTGCCAATTGAGCCGTACCGTATATTCTTCAGTAACAATATGACGGTATAAAAAAGCCAAAAGCTGCTCACTTTCACGGGGCTTTAAGTCCTTTATGTGACTGGTGAATAGCGCATTTACATAAATACTCTTACGCCCGCTTTCAGGGTGAGTGCGAATAAGCGGATGCTCTACCGGTGGATTTGCGGCAATCGCATCTGCCAAACGTTCGGGGCCGCCAGGTTCGGCAAGGCTTTCGCGAAAACCCTGACGAAAATCATGTACTGCAACTAGGCCGTCTAAGAAATTGCGCATTTTGTCTGACAGGCCAGCATAAGCAGCAGCCGCGCTGGCCCAGAGCGTATCACCGCCAAAGGCAGGAATAATCTGACCCTGCAATAAAGTAAAACTTGGCGGCATTGGCATAAAAGTCATATCAGAATGCCAGACCTCAATTTTTGAAGGGTTTTCAGGGGTACTCTCC
Organism: marine gamma proteobacterium HTCC2089; assembly: GCA_905182905.1. Taxonomy (GTDB): domain Bacteria; phylum Pseudomonadota; class Gammaproteobacteria; order Pseudomonadales; family Azotimanducaceae; genus UBA4421. The sequence goes on from CAJJDH010000002.1 coordinate 56,490, forward strand.
AAGATTTGCACATCCGGCGCACCAGCCACAGTGACATAGGCCGGGTGCCCTAACACCTCGCCAAAGCGTTTTGCAAAGGCTGCAAAAGTCTCAGGATTGCGTTCTTGATCACGAAAAAATAGTACCTCGTAGTCAACTACGGCCTCGCGCACTTGGGCGTATACGGCATCCGATTCAGCAATATCTGACAGCGACACGCCTGACACATGAGCGCCAATGGCCCCTGCCGCCTTATCTGTCTTAATTTGCTTTTCCACACTGCCCCCTGCATTTCCCATCCCAAGCGCAGATTGTAACCAAGCCAAGGTTGAATGAGCACTACTATTCGCTTGAGATGCCCTGGCGCAAACCCAAGCGCAAGGCCACCGCTAGGGTTACTGGTTGCAACCATGTTTTCATCACTGTCTTTAACTATGATGAGAACTTGTTTTTCCATAGAGCCAAAACGTATGGGCAGATACCGGCCTCCAGAACCTCCTAAGACTGCGGTAATAACCGCCCACGGGTATGGTCTTCTCCAAGAAGAAATGAATTTTCTCTGGAAAGTAAAAAGACCCGAAGTTACGCGCAAAGTCTCTGAGGCAGCCGCTCAGGGGGACCGGTCAGAAAACGCTGACTACATTTATGGCAAACGCCAGTTGGCAGAAATCGACCGCAGAATCCGCTACTTAGATAAGCGCATGGCGGACCTACAAATAGTCGACAAACCGCCAAACCAAACGGACAAAGTGTACTTTGGCGCATGGGTAACTCTTGAAGGGTCTGAACAAGCTACTGCCAATGCCGCCAAAACTGTTAGATACCGGCTAGTCGGACCAGACGAAATTGATACCGCCAAAGAATATATCAGCGTCGACGCACCCATGGCCAAGCTGCTACTTGGCAAGCGCGTGGGCGACGAGGTGGCGATACAGCAGTCCACTGGCACTACCCGTATTCTAAGTTTTGCTGACCAACAAGTACTCAATCGTTTTGCAATAATCGACATTAGTTATTCTGGTGAATTAGCAAACAAAAATGGCGCGACCAAAAAACTGCCGCCTCGCGTATAGCTTTTGAATTGTCAAAAACTGAGAACTTACTATGCAAAAATTAACATCAAGGTCTTCAGCTGCATTCGCACTAATTAGCGCCACTGGCCTTTTGCTTATCAGCGCCAGCGCATCCGCCTTTCATCATCACGAAAAAGGTCAACAGCGTGGACCAATAGTGATTGATGAAGTTGCAGAACGCGCAAAAACTGCGGGGGCAAGGCAATTTCAAAAAGCCGATGCCAACAACGATGATTTTATTTCGTTAGATGAATTTGAACAGCACACACCAAAGCGCGGGTTTAGGGACAAAGCCCGACGGCAGCGTGGAATGGGCGGGCCAATTATGGCATCTGCAGTGGAGCGCGAAAAAATGCGCGCGCTAATAGAAACAGAAATGTTTGCACTACTGGATGCAGATAAAGACGGCTCGGTCAGTGACACAGAGTTTAAAGCGGGCAACGGCAAGGAACAAAAGCGCCTCGCTCGTAAGCGGGCCATGTTTAAGATGCTCGACAGCAATGAGGACGGCAAGCTGTCTAAAGATGAGATGCCAAACCCTGAGAAAAGCTTGCGAGCCTTAGACAGTAACAACGATGGCGTTGTAGATCGTGCAGAAATGGCAAAGCTAAGAAAGCGGTGGAAGCAATAAGGCTAGCACCAGCACTTACGGCAACTTAGAAAAACTAAGCATAAAGACTAATAATTCAAACTATGAGTATTTTGCTAAATGACTGATTTGTCCGATGACCAACTAATGTTGGAAGTTGTAAACCATTGCAGCGGTGCTTTCAATGAGTTGGTCACGAGGCATGTGGATGTGCTGCATGCCTATGCTTTTCGGTTGTGTGGAGATGCCAGCAGCGCGGATGATCTGGTGCAAGAAACCTGGCTTAAAGTTTGGACCCACGCGCACACCTATAGGGTAGGGCAGGTCAAACTGAGGACTTGGTTGCACAAAGTACTGCACAATAAATTTGTCGACCAATACCGCAAGCAAAGCAAGTTTTCCCAAGCAGAAGATTACGCAGAGTTGTCACTTGAAGGGCCGAGTAGTAGTGAACCTGAGCTGCACAACCAACGACAGGAACAAGTTGATAGCTTGGTTAATTTGTTAGTAAAAGTGCCGCAAAATCAACGCGCCGCATTGCTATTGGTGCACCGGCAAGGGTTTTCTGTAGATGAAACCGCGAAGATTTTGGACCTGAGTAATGCAGCTACTCAATCACTATTAGCGAGAGGTCGCAGAGCCTTACGCAACGCTGAAATCAAAAAGAGAGCAAGAGAGTCATGAATATTGATCAGTTTCTAATAAACTTAGACACCCTTGGGGTGGAGCTAGAAAAGTGGCCCCGCTCACAGGCTGAGCAAGCGCAAGCTTTGCTCGCCAGCTCCCTAGATGCGCAACAGGCATTAGCGGCGGCGCAACACATAGAAATGTTGTTTTCTCAAGACACTCACAAAGCGCCCACAGATCTAGTCAACTCCATTGTTAAGATTTCTCAGAACAGAGGGACCAGTGACAACCATCATGGGGCCCATGCCAATACTCGCAATGGTTCATTGTTTAGCTTCACGCAATGGCCATCGGTCATTGCCGCAGCAATCCCATTAATTATTAGTTTTGCCTTGGGTCTTGGGCTCGGCCTGCAACCTGCCGAAGAAGACGACTATGCTGATTTAAATTCATGGGTTTACGCTGATTCACTAACACAAAGCACTATTGATTTTTCTACTCTAGGAGAGGGCTTCGACAATGACGCGACATAAAATATTGATCATCGCTTTGATTGTGTCGTTGGCGGTGAATCTGGCGGTACTAGGATTTACTGTGGCGCGCTGGGGTTTTACCCCTCCGCATATCGCTAACGCTATTCATATCTCACCCCGCTGGGCACACCATTTACCCAAAGAGCGGAGAAAAGAACTGCGGCCAATGCTAAGAGAGCAGTTTAGGCGCGCCCAAGCCCAGCGCCCGCTGCTGCATGAAAAGCACCAAGCGGTGCGACGCGCTCTTGCTGCCGAAGACTTCCAAGGGCAAGCACTAGACAAGGCTTTGAATGAATTACGCATAGCATTAGAAGGCAGCCAGAGACAGAGCCACGCTGCATTTAGTCAATTTGTGCGAGAGCTAACCCAGCAAGAACGTAAAGAATTGGCCAATGAACTAGCTAAAAAGAGGCGCAAGCGGGATCACAAAAAGCCCACTGATTGACTGTGATGGACAGCGATAAACGCTGCTGACTGTAGTTGTCTAATTGCATAAGTGTCTTTGCGTCTTCCGAGCAAGGTGCTTGCAGGCAATATGTGCTAGATTGTCGCCGCTTTTTATTCAACACAACCCTTACGAGAGAGATGAATGTCTGATTACACCACTGTGGGCCAGCGCGTTAGCTATGGCCTAGGCCGTCAAATGGGCGAGCAATTGATGGATAACCCGTTCGACGGACTACAGGCATCTGCCGTAGTTGCCGGTTTGCAGGAAGCTTTAAATGGCGATGATTGCACTGTAAGCGACGATGATATGCGTGCTGCTTTTGCGGCTATAAACGAGCAAATGCAAGCCAAGCAAGCTGAGGAAGCCAAAGCCAAATCTGCTGAAGGTGACAAGTTCTTAGCTGACAACGCCGCTCGGGCTGAAGTCACTACAACCGAATCAGGCCTACAGTACGAAGTGCTGACCACCGGCGAAGGCGAAATTCCTACCGCTGCTTCAACCGTGCGCACGCACTACCATGGCACATTAATCGACGGCACTGTTTTCGACAGCTCATACGACCGTGGCGAACCTACGGAGTTTCCAGTAGGCGGTGTAATTGCCGGTTGGACCGAGGCTCTACAAATGATGACTGTAGGTTCCAAGTGGCGTTTGACCATTCCATATCAGTTGGCTTATGGAGAGCAAGGTGCTGGCGGCGTGATTGGTCCTTATGCGACCTTGGTTTTTGACATCGAGCTATTAGATATTATTGGCTAATGACTGATTGTCGGCAAAGGTGCCGTAACGGCACTTTTGTTAGCTTCTTAGATGGCCGCCCTCTTATTGAGCAGTTACGACGGTGTTAGATTAGCTTGTTACTCTGTGCAATGCTTGACCGGTATACCTGGGCTTTTCAGTAAGCGAACGCTCACTTCTCACCTTACCTTCTATGTTTTGTTGCTCTGTTTTAGCAGCTTCTAGGGGGCTTTCATCACCCGCATTGTTCTCAGTCTTGGTTTGCTCTGAATTTCTTATGCCAGAACTTCTGTGAACAGTGCCTCTTCCCTCAACATCGCTTTGAGTTAAGTCCGCTAGCCCAGGCAAAGCCAACGCCATCAGTCCATGCACAAGACAGTTCCAATCAATGACGTCAAGGCGCCTAGTAAACTCGCGCTTATCTAACACGGCCCGAAGGACAATTACCGCAGCATCTTCTAGTTCTTGCCCAACAACACCATTGCTCCACTGCTGGACCCTTGATTGTTCGACAACACTTGCAGAGGTGGAGGACATCTCAGTCAACAAAAAGTCTTTTACCCCATCGGTGAGTAACTCTGCCTCGGCCATAAGAGTTTCAATCTGGCTATGCAGTACAGCTTGATACAACCCCTCTTTATGTTGGAAGTAATGGTAGATCATGCGCTTGTTGACTCGCGCTGAAGCGGCAACATCGTCTACCCGCAGACCACCGTGACCTTTCGCCAGCAATAATTGGGCTGCAGTAGCAACTAATTTGCGTCGGGTTTGTTCTGGGTTACGCATAAGCTGGTGCTCAGGCCGAAAGTATCTATTTGGTTACTTATACTAATACCAGTTTCGGTAAAAGAATACACTGCTAGTTTTTCACTTATACAGTGTTTGTATTTATACTACTTAGTAACCATATAGTTACTTTACTTGAAGCGCAGACCAATAAACACGTTATCTACTGGCTTGCGAATAGCCCCGTTTGATTTTTTTCTAACGCCAACAATTGTCGTTTTACCTCTAAACCACCGCCAAAACCGGTTAACGTACCGTCACTGCCAATAACTCGATGACAGGGAATGATTATGGCTATTGGATTATTGCCGTTTGCGGTACCCACAGCGCGCACAGCTTTTGGATTGCCAATTTGTACGGCTATATCTTTATAGCTACACACCTCGCCATACGGAATGGTTTGCAGCGCAGCCAAAACTTGGCCTTGAAAGGGTGTGGAGTGCGGCTTGAGTTGTAGGTCGAATTGCTGCCGAACGCCAGCAAAATACTCTTCCAACTGCTTACTAACGCCAGAAAAATACTCTGGCTTTTCCACCCAGGCAGGATCAGCCCCGCGCGCCTTACTGCCAGAGGAAAAATACAGACCTGTTAACGCCTGGCCGTCACCGCACAGGGTTAACTGTCCAATTGGACTTTGCACTTTAGCGTAATAAATCATTGTATAACCTCCGTTTAGATTGCTAATTAGCCTGGTTTTCGACCCTGCTTTGCCAGTGCTGCTTTCGCCCTATCCACCCCAGCCGCGTACCACAAGTACATCAACCCGTAAGCACGCCAAGGTTGCCAAGGCTCGGCCTGCAACTTTGCTTGAGCGGGCGTGGTATCTAACTGCTTTAAAACAACCCAGTCGTTATGCGGGAAAGCATCCGGATCTTTGAGTACGCGCAGGCGAATATAGTTAACTGTCCAAGGACCAATACCTTTGATTTGAGTTAACGCCTCAACAAAAGATTCAGCCTTAAGCTCTTCTTCAAAAGTCACACCTTGATCAATAACTTGTTGGGCCACAGTACTGATCGCTCGACCACGATTACCGGGCATACCTAGCTCTGCGATCTGCTTATCAACCAACTGTTCTGGACTAGGAAAATCGCCGCCGCCATAACGCAAAATCATGGCGTTGGCTAACTCCGTACCCCGTGCAACACTCACTTGCTGACCTAAAATCGCCCTCACACATGTCTCAAACCCATCCCAAGCACCGGGTACCCGCAACCCCGGAGCAGCTTCAACCCAAGGTGCTAAGAAACGGTTTGCGGATAAATGCTTATGCAGGGTTGCACCATCGGTATGTAGATCAAATAAACGCCCAAGTCGGCGCAGTAATTGGTATATCGGTTCGCCGTCCAAAGGCAGATATGCGATCAGTTCATTACCGTGGCGTTCAACTCTAAGCCAAGATTCGGGCGCGCCAGTCCTACTTAAACGGCGCCGAAAAACCTGTCCATGAGGCCGCTCAAATACTTCCTCGATTCCCTCTAGAGCACGGCCCTGCAAATAGTTAAAAACCCAATCAAAATCGTAGGGCAGGCGCACAGGTAAAACTACGCGAAGAGTCAAAGTTTGTTGGTCGAGCAAAATCTTTGAGTTTGCGCGTTTCTGGCGTCGCAAGGCACTTGGTGAGCAGTTAAAGAGTAAACGCAATTCCTTATTAAACTGGCTAACACTGCCATAACCGGCGTGCTCGGCTAACTCAGACAATTTCAACTTGCTCTGTTGCAGTAATACTTTAGCGGTTTGACCACGCCGAATGCGCGCAATTGCAATAGGACTTGCACCAAGGGTATCTGCAAATAAACGATCTAAATGTCGCGAGCTCAGCTCAAGTGTTTGCGCAAGATCGGCAACGCTATGATCATTGAGAAAGCCAGACTCGATCAGCGCCAAGCCCTTAGCAACATGTCGATTGCCTATAGCCCAATCAGGTACCGACAATGCTTGGTCCGGCATGCAGCGCATACATGCTCGATAGCCTGCTTCTTGTGCACCGGCACCGCAAACAAAGTAGCGAACATTTTCTTCCTTCGGAATACGCGCAGGACAACTGGGGCGACAGTAAATACCCGTGGTCACAACTGCCACAATAAAACGCCCATCAAAACGCTGATCTCTACTCAGCCGAGCTTGCTGACGCGCCGCCAGAGTTGGTGCAGCAGAGCCAACAGTATGATTTTCACCAACAGGTAATTTCCGCTTCATAGCATCACTATAGTCAAAGACAACCAAGAAAACTCCTCATATTCGGACATTAGAAAAAAGTCTCAGAGGGTGTTTCTGAGCTCAAAAATCAGAGCGTTAAACACCAACACTAAGTAAATATCAAATGTGCGGATGTTTTAGCTTTACGCTAATGTAGGGGTTTACTACAACATCGAGAGACCAATGGCTGAACCCGCTTGGACCGAACCTTCCGACCTAATTATTGAGCAAATCGAAATTGGCCCAATGCAAAACTTCACCTATCTCATAGGTTGCAGATCTACTCGGGAGGTTGTGATTGTTGACCCCGCATGGGATATCGACAGCATGGTCAACCATATCAATGAAAAGGGTTACAAACTCACTGCGGCGCTGGCGACCCACTATCACCCTGACCATATTGGCGGCTCGTTCAGCGGCAACAATGTTGAAGGCATCAGCAAGCTATTAGAGGTTAACCCGGTAAAACTCTACGCCCACAAACTTGAAGCCCAAGGCATCAAAAAAGTAACGGAAATTTCAGACTCAGATATTGAAAAAGTAGAGTCTGGAGACCGGCTTAAGGTTGGTGACATAGAAATTGAATTTTTACACACCCCGGGGCACACACCCGGCAGCCAGTGCTTTAAAGTCAAAAATACACTCATCAGCGGCGACACATTGTTTATCAACGGCTGTGGGCGTGTAGACCTACCCGGTGCAAACTCAGAGGACATGTACCACAGCATGCAAAAGCTATGTTGCCTTCCAGACGACACCCTATTACTGCCGGGCCACAATTATGGTCACATTCCAAATGCAACAATGGGCGAAACCAAAAAGTCTAATACTTACCTGCGTATAAACGACCTAGATATGTGGACATCTCTTATGGGTCACTAAGATCGGCTACTAAAGCTCAGAACCCGCAAGGCATGTGAGTAAATAGCAAAAGCAGAAAAGAAAAGAAAAGAAAAGAAACGAAAGAGCAAGGGGGAGAAATGAAGACGGGAAATTTTACTGGCTTTGAAGTCAGCCTTCGCAACAACGGCATTGCTTGGTTTGAATTGAATACTCCAGACCGCATGAATGGTATGACCACTGCCATTAAGCGAGACCTCATTGAAGCAATTACCCAAGCGCAAATGGACAACGCTGTTCGGGTGTTAGTTTTCACCGGACAAGGCAGGGCATTTTGCGCTGGCGACGATCTAAAAGGCTACAAGGGCGGAGACATGGCAGGCAACGCCTTAGTTGACCCAATCCCCGGAGGACACGACAACGCTCTGGGTACTTACAACGCACTGCGCAGCATCTCCCAGCAGCTCAACACCACCATTCGCAACTTAGACAAACTAACTATATGCGCCATCAACGGTATCGCCATACAAACCGGTTTTTCGCTCGCCTTATCCTGCGACTTTCGCATAGCGGCACAATCAGCAAGAATGGGTAGCGCGACGCTGCGCTTCGGCTTACTACCTGACGAGGGTGGTCAGTATCTACTGGTACGCACCTTAGGCTTGCCTAAAGCACTAGACTTCTTAATGCGGAAAAAAATCGTTTCAGCAGATGAAGCTTTAGCATTAGATCTAGTACACGAGGTGGTAGCTGACGAAGACCTATCTACAGCTGCTATGGCAATGGCAGAAGAATTTGCCCAAGGCCCTCAGGTAGCCATGCGCCTGTTAAAACGCTCACTGTATAGTGCAGCCGAACAAGACTGGACTCACGCCTTGGAAGAAATTGCAGCAAAGACTGCAATTTCGGACCATCACCCAGATGCCCAAGAAGGCGTTAAAGCGTTTATTGAAAAGCGCGATCCAAAATTTAACACTTGGCTAGAGGACTAATCATGAGCGAACTTGTTACCTATACCTCAGTAGACAATATCGCCACCATTACCATTAACCGTCCAGACCGGATGAACGCATTAAACGAAACCGTCATTCTCGGCTTGCAAGACGCTTGGCGTAGATTTGATGATAGCGACGACAGAGTGGCAATTCTTCACGCCGCTGGAGATCGCGCGTTCTCTGTTGGCGCTGATGTTAAAGACGCGCCTAAAGAAATGTGGCAAGGGGTGCCGAGTATTGGTGTAGGCACACGCAAACCTATAATTGCAGCGGTCCACGGGTGGTGCATTGGCGGCGCCTACGTCATTGTACAAATGTGCGATTTAGTAGTGGCTTCAGAAAACACCGTTTTCAAATATCCAGAAGCACAGCTAGGTTTTACCGGCGGCCTAATCAGTAGCGCGGTAGCACGCATTCCACACAAAGTGGCTATGGAATTTATGCTCTTGGGTGAAGACTTCGACGCGCAAAAAGCCTTGGCTGCGGGTATGGTCAATAAGATCGTTGCAAAAGGCGAAGAGCTCGCGGCAGCGCAAAAATGGGCCACCATCTTGGCTAACTCTGCGCCCTTAGTGGTAGAGACCCTAAAAGAATTTAGCTTGGCTACAATGAATCAAAGCCCCGCAGAGATCGGCGCTGTGGCGCGGGAACAGCTACTAACAGTTCGCACAAGCGAAGACGGTGCTGAAGGCCGCAAGGCGTTTGGCGAAAAACGCACCCCTGAGTTCAAGGGCAGATAGCTTTGGTAACATAAAAAAGCAGGTCTATATCGACCTGCCTCTTTTATCCGCACATTTACCCGTTGTCTTGGCGACAAATTCTACCGCTAAAGCAAAGCCTCTTTTACCGCCGCTGCCGTAATAGGCAAATGCCTAACCCTTGCCCCGGACGCTGCAAAAATGGCGTTACCAATGGCGGGGCCTACTACTGTTGTCGCTGGCTCACCAAGACCGACCGCCTGCATCTCACTGTCCACAAACTCTATATCAAGTTCAGGTACATCTGACATACGCATAGGCCGATAACTATTCAGATTTACATCTTTCACCTGACCGTTAACAAACTCTGTGCCTTCGTGCAGCGCCATACTCGCACCCCAGAGAGCTGCGCCTTCAGTCTGCGCCAGCGCACCATCCGGGTGCACTATGGTGCCAGCATCAATAACTACCGTTAGTTTTTGCAAAGTCACTTTGCCCGAGTTCTTATCTACTGCAACTTGTGCAACGCACGCTGACCAAGTGGGCATATCGCGTTCTTGCCCGAAGGTTGTAGCAATACCCATACCCACTCCCTCGGGCAGATCTTTGCCCCAACCAGCCTTTTCAGCGGCTCGTTCTAAAACTTTAGCCAACCGCGAAGCACCGCCAACAGAGTTTGGTGCGTGACCGGCATTCTTACCGCGACTAGTCAGCAACTGCTTGCGCAAAGCTACTGGATCAACTCCTTTATTATGAGCAACTTCATCGACAAAACTTTCTAACGCCCAGTTTGTCCAACCCGGCCCTACCGAGCGCAGCCAGCCTGGTCGAAACGTTGCATTCGCTAAATCGTTTTTAATCGCACGCACGCGGTGGGCGCCAACGTCGTACCAATGATTTGCGCCATTGATAGAAAACGGGTCAAACTTTTCGCCGTTGGCACCGGTGCCTAAAAAGAACGCTGCCATTGTCGCTGTAGGCCAACCTGCTGTTGCGTGATGCTGCATGCCGACAACTTTCTCCTCATTGTCAAAAGCCATGCTGACCTTTTGCACCGAGGCTGAGCGTGGTGAATCAAAACGCGAATCATCTTCTCTGGAGAAAACGACTTTTACCGGCTTGCCCAATGCTTTTGCTGCTAACAGCGCCGGAACACCGTAGTCACCGTTTAGACGACGACCAAAACCACCACCCAACAAGTAGGTGCGCATAACTACTTTTTCTACCGGTACGCCCAATGACTGAGCAAGTGTAGGCAAAATCAGTGACTGCCACTGGTTGCCTGTGTGGAGTTCCCAAAGACCGTCTTTTTGCAAACCAATAGCATTTACCGGCTCTAACTGAAAATGCAATACGGTACTGGTGGTATAAGACTGAGTTAACACTGAATCTGCCGACGCGAACGTTGCGTCTACTTCTCCGTCTTCAACCACTAAGGAGCCTTCATTACCAGCTATTAACTCTGCTCCTCGAGCGAGAATATCCTGCTCGGATACTTTAGCTGTGGGTCCGGCATTCCATTTAACTTCAATCAATCGTTCAGCTCGCTGAGCCGCATGAAAGGAGTCTGCTATGACCAATGCCCAACCAGGCACCGTGTTTGAAGGATCATCTAGCACCAGTGTCTGCTGATAGCCTTTAACCTTTTTCGCCTGACTGTCATCTACCGATTTAACCGAAGAGCCGTACCGAGTTGGCGGTATAATAGGTTTGGCGTAAACCATGCCTTCGTAGGTCGCATCAATGCCATAAACAGCCGCGCCATCTGTCTTATTGGGAATATCTAGGGCCTGAGTTTCGCTACCAATCAATTTGCGATCTTGGGCCGCCTTCAAGGGTAGATTGGCTAACTGCGCATCCGTATAAGCGCGACTAAGATTACCTTTGCTAACAATATCGCCGTAACTGATAGTTTTATTGCGACAAGTGACCTGACTATTCGCGGCGCTACAATCAGCGGCTGCAACACCTAACAACTTGGCACCTGCCTCGATCAAGGCAGTTCGACCTGCAGCACCGGCGCGACTCATAAGATCAAAATTCTGCCAAACAGACCAGCTACCACCGGTAACGTAAAGCCCATATTTAGCTTCAGTATCTACATGGTTGACCTGTACATCGTCCCAATTCGCTTCTAGCTCTTCGGCCACAATACGCGCAAACGCTGTACCAATATGTTGGCCCATTTCTGCCTTGGTAACGTTGACGGTAATTTGCCCTGATGGCGCAATAGAATACCAAATGGTCGGTTCAAATTTATTCGCCGCAAGGATTTCGGCTGGGTTACCTGCAAGTAGAGCCGTTGGCACAAAGGCCAGTGTAACCCCAACGCTGGTAGCGCCGATCATAAAACCACGGCGCGTGATGTTTGTTGTCAGTGCCTGAGATTTATGCATTTTGCGCCTCCTGCTGAGAAGCCACGTCTGAGGCTGCCAACTTAATAGCTTTCTTAATACGCACATAAGCCATGCAACGACAAAGGTTACCGTTCATAGCTGTTTCAATTTCTGCATCACTGGGGTCAGCGTTGTAAGCCAAAAGACTGGCCGCTTGCATGATTTGACCAGACTGGCAGTAACCACACTGTGGGGTTTGGGCTGCTACCCAAGCTTGCTGTAGCGGATGGTCGCCATTTTCAGAAAGGCCTTCAATAGTAGTGATATTGCTGCCTGCAATATTGCCCAGCGGGGTAATGCAGGAGCGCTGGGCGACGCCATCAACATGAACCGTACAGGCCCCACAAAGACCAATACCACATCCAAACTTTGTGCCTTTAAGGTTCAGTTCATCGCGCACGGCCCACAGCAGTGGCGTATCCTCTGGCACATCTAGTGTGACGCTACGCCCATTGATCTCGAACTTAATTGACATGACTTAACTCCCCTAATGAACTTTAACAATAACTAAAGTTATGAAGAGCAGGCAAGTAGCGTATTACGCAAAAAAATCCTCTGCGGTGAGTTCACAAAGTCATTTGACCAAAGCAACTACGCACCTCTTTAACGTATAAGGATGGCTGTTCAAAAGCGGCAAAATGTCCGCCTTTATCCAACTCATTCCAGTAGACGATATTGGTGTATAGCTTTTCTGCCCAACTGCGGGGTGCTGGTACGATCTCCTTGGGGAAAATGCTACAGCCAGTGGGCAGTTCAACAGTTGTCCCAGCACCAGAAAACGCGGTGCCAAAACTCTCCCAATAAAGACGCGCAGATGACGCGCCGTTACCGCAAAGCCAATAAAACATAACGTTGTCTATCAACTCTTGGCGCGTTAACACATTTTCTGGATCACCCTGGCAGTCGGTCCACTCATAAAATTTTTCAATAACCCAGGCTGCCTGGCCCATAGGGGAGTCCACCAACCCGTAACCCAGCGTTTGCGGACGCGTTGCCTGCTGCTTGGAATAACCCGCACCCCACTGGGCATAATAGCCCGCGGCTTTCAGGGCAATAGTGTCCTTTTCAGTCGGGTTTTTAAGCGCATCTTTTGTCGCGCCTACAGTAGGCATATTCACATGGATGCCAGCGCAATGGCCCAAGTTTTGACGACCTATACCGGTAGTTACTGCAGAACCCCAATCGCCTCCCTGAGCAAAATAGCGCCCGTAGCCCAAGCGACACATCAACGTATCCCACGCCGCACAAATTTTTTCCACACCCCAACCCGTAGCGGTAGGTTTAGCCGAAAAGCCATAGCCGGGCAGGGAAGGACAGACCACGTGAAAGGCATCTTCCGCCTTGCCTCCATGCGCAACCGGATCAGTCAAAGGACCAATAACTTTATGGAATTCCACCACCGAGCCAGGCCAACCATGAGTGATTAGTAGCGGTCGCGCACCGGGCACCTTGCTAGGTTGATGAATAAAGTGAATGTCTAAACCATCAATCTCGGTGAGATATTGGTCAAAGTTATTGAAGTAAGTTTCGCGCGCGCGCCAATCATAGTCGTTAAGCCAATAGTCACGTAGAGACTTGGCGTAGGCCAAGGGCAATCCTTGGCTCCAATCATCGGGGGTTTCTTCATCTGCCCAACGCGTATTGGTCAGGCGATGCTTAAGATCGCTGATGTCATCATCACTGATGTTGATTTGAAACGGACGGACTAACCCTTCGCCATTAGATGACATCTACACTCTCCCAGTTATAAAACGCTGGTCATCTTTTACTACAAAATATTTTTGTTGCAAAAGCCTTTAGCTAAATCTATCGAACAAATTCTTACCCAATAAATTGCCTAAAGGCGTTTAGAGCGCATGCTAACTGAGTTTACGGCAGTAAGTGAGCTACCGCGTCGCGCTCTTCTGTCAGCTCTTGCTCAGTAGCATCCATTTTGCCTTGGCTGAATTCACTGATTTCAATGCCTTGAACAATTTCCCAATCTCCGCCTTTGCAGCGCACTGGGAATGAGTAGATCAAACCTTCAGCGACACCGTAGCTGCCGTCTGAATAAACACCCATGCTCAAAATCGCATCGCTGCCTAATGCCCAATCGCGCATGTGGTCGATGGCAGCGTTTGCCGCCGATGCTGCACTAGATGCGCCTCTTGCTTCAATAATGGCCGCACCGCGCTGCTGAACCTGAGGAATGAAGTCACCGGTGTACCAATCCATATCTACCAATGACATGGCGTCTGAGCCAGCAACAGATGCTCTGTGAATGTCTGGGTATTGTGTCGCTGAGTGGTTACCCCAAATGCACAGGCCTTCAACGTCTGTTACATGCTTACCGGATTTTTGTGCCAGCTGCGCCATTGCACGGTTGTGGTCCAAGCGTGTCATTGCAGTGAAGTTGCGTGGGTCTAAATCTGGCGCGTTACGCTGGGCGATCAGACTGTTGGTATTTGCAGGGTTACCTACAACCAGTACTTTCACATTCTTCGAAGCATTGTCGTTCAACGCTTTGCCTTGAGCTGAGAAGATAGCGGCGTTGGCTTCTAAAAGATCTTTGCGCTCCATACCTGGCCCACGTGGTCTTGAGCCGACTAGCAGCGCATAGTCTGCATCTTTAAACGCGACGTTGGCGTCATCGGTATAAACAATGTCTTGCACCAATGGAAATGCGCAGTCGTCTAATTCCATCACCACACCTTTAACCGCCCCAAGGGCTGGTGTGATTTCTAATAGTTGTAGAATTACGGGCTGGTCGTTGCCCAACATCGCGCCGGAAGCTACACGAAAAAGTAGTGCATAGCCGATTTGGCCAGCGGCTCCGGTAATGGTAACGCGAACGGGTTCTTTCATGGTTTCTCTCTTGAAGGTTTATCGAATTAGAATTTTTGCTGGGGCATTCTAATTTGTCTCAGAAAAAAATTCCGCAAAGAAATGCCGGTTAAAGCGAGTTTTCAGCAAAGTTAAGAAGCATTTGCGGCATTTAAATGACTTGGAACATAACTTTAGAGTCAAAACCGAGTTTCTTCTCGATTTTGGCGCACCGTATCCCAGCTTTTCCAAGCCTCCAACCCCCCCTTTGTATGAGGAACTAATGAGACACAATTGAGACCATAGGCTAGTAATTTGTTCGATTACAAACGTCTGTATTTTGCCTTCACGTGTGGCAAAGAGTCACTTCTAGTTTGACCACAAATGCACCCGCGCAACATTACTGCGAAGCGCAAATTATTCGCGCAAAATCGCTGCCATGCCCGAATTAAGCCCTGTACAGCGAACATAAAGGTCAAAATCGCCTCCAGAAGGGAAATTTTTCAGTTTTCAAACGAGCAACAACCTAGCCTTATAGCTGTCTAAAAATGGCCTAAGCGCAGTGCTGTTATCGCCCTAAAAAAGCCAAAATATGGCCGAATTGGGGGCATTCAACACTGGCAATAAAACCCCGTTAGACTTGCTTCAGAGCGTTATTTTTGAGATCTTTCGTATTTGGTCTGAAGGGTACGCTGCAGTACTGGAAAACAGACCCGAAACGGCTAATTTATCTGCCCACTACATGGACGCATATAGCCACGCTGAAGGCCCTTGAGAAGCCCTTAAGAGACTCTTGGACAAAGCCTTTCGCTGAGCTAATCGCTAGCAAATAATCTGAACTACTAGTCGACTCATAACTTGAGTAGACGCAGTTCCTTGCCCTCGACAAAAGCAAATTTGAGTCGGCAAACATAATGGCAAGGACCATCGCGCCCATGACGGCGCGAATTAAACGAGAGAAAATATGACGGTAACATTTGACGGTAATTTCCCCGCCAAACACGGGCTCTACGATCCAGCGAATGAAAAAGATGGCTGTGGTGTAGGCTTTGTTTGTGACATTAAGGGACGACCCAGTCACCAGATCGTTACCGATGCCAGTCTTATGAACTGCTGCATGGAGCACAGGGGCGGCGTTGGCTACGAGAAGAATTCTGGCGACGGTGCAGGCATTTTAACCGGCCTACCTCATAAGCTGCTCGAACAAATTGCGACACAAGAATTTGGCGTCAGCCTGCCTACATACGGTCAATATGGCGTGGGCAATGTTTTTCTACCTACAGATCCTGAGCAAAGAGACCACTGCATCGCTGTTATTGCAGAAGAGATTGCCGCCAACGGTCAAAATTTGATCGGTTGGAGAGACCTGCCAACGGATCCGGACGCAGCAGATCTAGGTAATGCTTCCCGTGCGGCAATGCCACACTTCGCCCAGCTTTTTGTCGGTTCTAGCGACAGCGCGCAATCTACTGAAGATTTTGAGCGTAAGCTGTATCTGATTAGAAAGCGCAGTACTCACCGACTGCGTGGCGATGCGGCGCTAAGTCAAAATCACTTATTCTATGTGTGCTCCCTGTCCACTGGCGTAATCATCTACAAAGGCATGCTGACACCAGCACAGCTATTCCCATTTTATCCCGACTTGCTGAATGAAGATTTCGAGAGTCATCTTGCCATGGTGCACTCACGCTTTAGCACCAATACATTTCCATCTTGGGACCGCGCTCAACCTAATAGATTTATGAGCCACAATGGTGAGATCAATACCCTGCTGGGTAATGTTAACGCCATGAATGCTCGTGAAGGTGTTGCGAAGTCTGATCACTACGGTGAAGACATCAACAAGCTGTTCCCAATTGTAGAAGCTAATTGCTCAGATTCTGGCAACTTCGACAATGTTCTAGAGTTCTTGCTCATGTCGGGCCGTTCACTGCCTGAAGCATTGTTAATGATGATTCCGGAAGCGTGGCAGCAGCACACAAATATGTCTGCGGAAAAGCGCGCCTTCTACGAATACAACTCTTGCTTGATAGAACCTTGGGACGGCCCAGCGTCTATTGCCTTCACTGACGGCACCTGTATCGGAGCGGTATTGGATCGGAATGGTCTACGCCCTTCTCGTTATTACATCACCGATGATGACAAGTGCATTATGGCATCGGAAGTTGGTGTAGTGCCGGTGGATCCAGCACGGGTAATTGAAAAAGGTAGATTGCAGCCGGGACGCATTTTCCTCATCGACTTTGAAAAAGGCCGCATGATTCCTGATGAAGAGCTCAAATCTGACCTAGCTGCGCGTAGACCCTACGCTACTTGGCTAAAAGAGCAGCGTTTAGAACTGAGTGATCTTGGTGAGCACAGTGGTCTGGGTCTGGACTCAGAAACCCTAATGCCCAGAATGCAGGCATTTGGTTACACCCAAGAAACTATGCAATTCATGTTGCAGCCAATGATCAAGGAATTACGCGACCCACTAGGCTCTATGGGTAACGATGCCGCCTTAGCAGTTATGTCAGAGAAGCCACGCATGCTCTATGACTACTTCAAGCAGCGCTTTGCTCAAGTGACCAACCCGCCTATCGATTCAATTCGTGAAGAAGTCATCATGGCTCTTGATTGCTATATTGGCCCGGAGCAAAACCTGCTCCAGTCGGAGCCGGAAAACGCCCACAGATTGCGCATACCGCATCCTATCTTGAGCAATGGTGAGCTTGCTTCTATTAAGTCCATGGACCATCGCGGCTGGAAAACCTGCGAAATTGATATCACATACCCTGCAGGCTCAGGAGAAGTAGGACTTAATGCAGCGTTAGAGCGTATTAACAACGAGGCACTTGCAGCAATTGCTGACGGTTACAGCTTAGTAATTCTCAGTGACCGTGGCCTAAACGCTGAACAAGTACCTATGAGCGCCCTGCTTGCTGTAGGCAGTGTGCATCAGTTCTTAGTCAAGGAAGCCAAGCGCAGCCAAATTGGTCTAATTTTGGAGACCGGTGAGGCAAGAGAAGTTCACCACCACTGCTTATTGGTCGGTTATGGCGCTGACGCCATTAACCCATACCTTGCGTTTGAATCTCTTTGGAACGCACAAACTCAGGGCGAGTTTGACGGCGTAGCTGGTGTTGAGACACCACAAGACGTGGTTTACAACTACCGCAAAGCGGTCGCCAAGGGCATTCTCAAAGTCATGGCGAAAATGGGTATTTCTACCCTTCAGTCCTACAAAGGCGCACAAATTTTTGAGGCCGTAGGCCTTGCTAGCGATGTAATAGACCAAGCATTCACCGGCACTGCCAGCCGAGTGGAAGGTATTTCATTGAGTGTGCTGGCTGAAGAAATGCAGCGCAGACACGGCCTAGGCTTCCCGAATAGAGATGCAAGCCCTGTTGCAGTATTACCCAATCCTGGCGATTTCCACTGGCGTCGCAATGGCGACACCCATATGTGGGATCCAATTGCTGTGACCAACCTTCAGTCTGCTGTGAGGCAGAACAATGAAGACGCATATTGGTCATTTGCCAAACAGATCAACGAAGAAAATACCCGTAAAGCTACATTACGTGGATTACTGGATTTTCAAGAAGGCCAGCAGCCGGTGCCCCTAGAAGAAGTGGAAGCGGCAAGTGAAATTGTTAAACGTTTTGCTACCGGCGCTATGAGTTTTGGTTCCATCAGCGCAGAAGCTCACGAGTCATTAGCTATAGCCATGAACCGTTTGGGCGGCAAATCTAATACCGGCGAAGGCGGCGAAGACGCTAAGCGTTTCACACCAATGGAGAATGGCGACTCTAAGCGTTCAGCCATAAAGCAAGTAGCCAGCGGCCGGTTTGGGGTAACCATTAATTACCTCAGCAACGCTGACGAGTTACAGATCAAGATTATTCAAGGTGCTAAGCCTGGTGAAGGTGGCGAGCTACCTGGTGGCAAGGTCGACGACTACATTGCTAGCCTGCGACACTCCACTCCGGGTGTTGGCTTGATCAGCCCGCCCCCACACCACGACATCTATTCAATTGAGGACATGGCACAACTGATCCATGACCTGAAAAATGCCAACCCAAAAGCACGCATCAGTGTGAAACTTGGCGCAGAGATTGGGGTAGGCACCGTTGCCGCAGGTGTAGTTAAAGCCCGTGCAGACCACGTAGTGGTTGCAGGCGACTCCGGCGGTACGGGCGCATCGCCACTGACCTCTATTAAGCACGCTGGCGTGCCGTGGGAATTAGGCATCGCCGAAACTCACCAAACATTGGTTATGAACAATTTGCGGTCAAGAGTAGTACTGCAAACAGACGGCCAGATTAAGACCGGCCGTGATGTGGCAATTGCGGCGCTACTGGGCGCTGAAGAATTTGGTTTTGCTACTGCGCCACTTATCGCTCTGGGCTGCATTATGATGCGTAAGTGTCACCTGAATACCTGCCCTGTGGGTATCGCAACCCAAGATCCAGAGCTACGCAAGAAATTTACCGGTTCGCCTGAGCATGTCGTTAACTATCTGTTTATGGTGGCTAAAGAACTGCGTTTGATCATGGCGGAACTTGGTCTGCGTACCCTCAACGAAATGGTCGGTAGAGTAGATCTACTGAAAACTGATGAAGCCATTAACCATTGGAAAGCAGATGGGGTGGATTTATCCACAATCTTGGCACCGGCGCAGATTCCGAATGAGTTCCTCGGTAGTTTCGCCATCCACGAACAAGATCACGAGCTAGATAAAGCACTCGATAATCAGCTTATTCCGTTGGCAGAGCCTGCACTTAAAACCGGCGCAAAAGTTTATGCCGAATTGCCCATCATCAATACCAATCGTGTTGTTGGGGCTATGTTGTCCAATCAGGTGATAGATCAAGTGGGGCCACAAATGCTCCCAGACAACACCATCCACTTTAAACTCAGCGGTAGCGCAGGCCAAAGCTTGGGTTGCTGGTTAGCCAAAGGTATTACCCTGGAAGTAGAAGGTGATGCCAATGACTTCGTGGGCAAAGGCCTATCTGGTGGACGCGTTATCGTCTATCCGCCCAAAGTTTCTACCTTTGCCGCTGAAGACAATATCCTCCTTGGCAATGTTGCCTTATACGGGGCAACTTCAGGCGAAGCATTCTTCCGAGGTGTTGCAGCAGAACGTTTCTGTGTAAGAAACAGCGGTGCATCAGCAGTGGTAGAAGGGGTCGGTGATCACGGCTGTGAATACATGACCGGCGGTCGCGTTGTAATTTTAGGTTCCACTGGGCGAAATTTTGCAGCAGGTATGAGCGGCGGTATCGCATATATCTGGGACCCTAAATCGCAGTTCAATATCAACTGCAATCCAGAGATGGTAGACCTAGATCCAATGATCGAGGTTGGCGACATTGCAGAGCTACAAGACCTTATTCAAAAGCATGCGGATTTAACCGGATCAACAGTGGCGCAAAATATCCTCGCCAATTGGGAAAATAGTCTTGGCCAGTTTGTCAAAGTTATGCCAAAGGACTTCAAGCGCGTGCTAGAGCAACGCAAGCAACAAGTGAGCGCGGGTTAAGTTCCGCCTAAGTTAAAGAGTTGAGAAAAGAGAATGGGTAAACCCACAGGATTTATAGAGTTTCCACGCAATGCGGCGCCTTATCGCGCACCAGCAGATCGACTGCTAGATTTTAATGAAATCTACACAGATCACGATGTGCAGCGTTTGAGCACGCAAAGTGCTCGTTGCATGGATTGCGGCGTGCCATTTTGCCAATCCGAAGAAGGTTGCCCCATCCACAACCTAATTCCAGAGTGGAATGACCTTGTCTTCCGCGATCAGTGGAAAGACGCTTTAGACCGCTTACACAAAACCAATAATTTTCCGGAATTTACTGGTCGGGTTTGCCCTGCGCCCTGTGAAGGAGCCTGCGTTCTAGGCATCACAGACCCAGCGGTGACAATTAAGAATATTGAAATGGCGATTATTGATCGCGGTTATGAAGAAGGCTGGGTAACAGCAAATATTCCTGCCCTTAGAACCGGCAAAACGGTAGCGGTTATTGGCTCAGGTCCAGCAGGCTTAGCCGCTGCAGACCAATTGAATAAAGCTGGGCACACCGTAACCGTATACGAGCGCGCCGATAGAATTGGCGGTCTTTTGATGTACGGTATTCCTAACATGAAGCTGGCTAAAGACGAAGTAGTAGAACGCAGAGTTCAATTGCTCCGCGACGGCGGTGTGCAATTTATCACCGGCGCAAACGTAGGTGACGGTAAAGACGGTTCCATCGACATCAATGCGCTGAAGTCATCTAACGACGCAGTATTGTTCACAACAGGTGCAACAGTGCCCAGAGATCTACCAATTGAAGGTAGAGAGTTCACTGGCGTACATTTCGCAATGGACTTCTTGTCAGCGAACACCAAGAGTTTGCTGGACTCTAAACATGATGATGACGCTTACATATCTGCCAAGGGCAAAGATGTAATTGTTATCGGCGGCGGCGATACAGGAACTGATTGTATTGGTACCTCACTCCGTCACGGCTGCAAGAGCATCACTAACTTTGAGCTATTTGCCCAGCCACCGGAAGGGCGAGCGGACAATAACCCTTGGCCCACATGGCCAAAAATATTCCGCGTTGACTACGGTCACGAAGAAGCCGCACACACTCAAGGCGAAGACCCCAGAGTGTATTCAATCTCGTCTCTATGTTTCTTAGGTGATGACCAAGGCAAGCTAACCGGCGTGCGCACCGTTCAAGTAGAAATGAAAGACGGCAAGTTTGAAAACGTTGCTGGCACAGAAAAAGACTGGCCTGCGGATTTGGTTTTCCTCGCTATGGGATTTTTGGGGCCAGAACACGTAGCCACAGATTCGCTGGGCGTAGATTACGACGGTCGCTCTAACTATCAAGCGGACTACGGTCGCTATAAGACCAATGTCGACAACGTATTTGCAGCAGGTGATTGCCGACGCGGGCAATCGTTAGTTGTACGGGCCATTAACGAAGGCCGCGAAGCTGCAAGAGAAATTGACCGGCATCTAATGGGCAGTACAGAACTACCTTAATCGGCGTTAGCTACAAACAACCCATCAGAGTTCCTTTCTGATGGCCCCCCCTCACCTACTGAAATATGACTGTCCATACCTCGGCATGCCTTAGCTAAACTGTCGAATAATACACACCGCAAAATCGAGGCCGTCATGCAGGGAGTAAAAAAGAGCAACCTACCAACAAAAACCTGCCCGACCTGCGAGCGACCATTCACTTGGAGAAAGAAGTGGGAGAGAGATTGGGACCAGGTAATCTATTGCAGCAAACGCTGTAAAAAGTAAGGGCCCAACGTACAGGCGGAGGTTTTGCTAGTACTGCAATGTTGTGCGTATGGACTTCTGAATAGGCTGTAATTGCCTAATCCATAATACTGGAGGTGCGCTAAATCCTTGGAGCTTTTCCACTAGCAGCTGGCTCGCCTTGTCAGCCTCCACCGCACTGGAATAACTGCCAAAAGTCAGCACATAGCGCAGCTTGCCACCTGACTTATAGCGAAATCGTGCGAACCCTTTTAACAATTGCATATCGACTAAGTCTTGTAGCTGCTGCGCACTAGATAGCGTCACAATCTGGATGGCAAAACTTTGAGAAGGCTGTTTTAGCAACCACTCAGGCTCATTGACCGGTTGTTGCAGAGCAGCTAAATCGTTTGTTGCTGCAAAGCTATGTGCACTGCAAAAGACCGACAGTGCCGCCGTGAACATTAATGACCTTACAGCACCGTTAACTAGGTTATGCAGCCCGTTTATAAGCTTGAAGCGATGGTTTAACAAAATTCTGCCAAGGTTTTTTCTAGGGCTGAAACACTTACGTGCGATGCTACCCGCACGCTACCCATTTGATCGGCGACAACAAATCTCAACTCGCCGTCGACAACCTTTTTGTCCATGCCCATAGCATCAATCATAGCCTCAGCATTTAGCTCTAAACCTTTCAGGGTTACCGGCAGGTTGAGTTGCTGTAAGAGTTTTTCAATACGCTGGCTGTCAGCTAACGCGAGCCCACTGAACTCTACTGATAAACGAGCCGCCATGACCATGCCTATTGATACCGCTTCGCCATGTAACAAACGACCATATCCAAGCAGCTTTTCAATAGCATGACCGAATGTATGCCCGTAATTCAGGATAGCCCGCCGCCCACCTTCCCGCTCATCTTCACTGACCACTGCCGCTTTCACTTCGCAGGAGCGAGTGATGATATGTGTCAACGCATATTTCTCGCGCTGCACAAGTGCTGGAGCATTTGCTTCTAACCATGCAAAAAAATCTGCATCGTAGATAATTCCGTACTTTACGACTTCCGCAAGGCCCGCCGCATACTCTCGATCTGGCAATGTTTCCAATACAGATATATCTGCGAAGACTGCTAGCGGTTGGTAAAAGGCGCCAATCATATTTTTACCAGCGGGATGGTTCACGGCTGTTTTGCCACCCACTGAAGAATCTACTTGAGAAAGAAGCGTGGTCGGAATTTGAATAAAGTCGACACCGCGCTGAAAAGTTGCAGCGACGAAACCGCATAGGTCACCTACTACTCCGCCTCCCAATGCAATCAAACAAGTGCTGCGGTTGTGTTTTTTTTCTAAGAGAAAATCCATTACTTGGGTATAGGTGTCTAAGCTTTTAT
This sequence comes from marine gamma proteobacterium HTCC2089, assembly GCA_905182905.1. GTDB lineage: Bacteria > Pseudomonadota > Gammaproteobacteria > Pseudomonadales > Azotimanducaceae > UBA4421. The sequence goes on from CAJJDH010000002.1 coordinate 79,829, forward strand.
AAGATTCACCATCGGGCATTTGAAACACATCAACTTGGCGATTGCCTAAAGCGCTTTGCACTTGTTGCAGATAAAGCGGTGCAATGGTTTCGTTGGTGATTATCGCCACCTGATTACCCTTTAGATAGGGTGCCAACCCTTCTGCCAGTTTCGCTGGATCTGAAAAACCAACATCCCCTACAAAGATAGGATAACTGCGCTCCCCCAAAGACACCGTAAGGCTTTCCACATTAAGGGACGTTGTGTCTGTACTACCTGCTGTATTGCTCATTAGTTATTCAATGACTCTTTAAGTGTCCCAATGCAAAAGCGAAGCTAAATTTACTTACCTTTGTTTATCTAGATGGCGCATTATTTGACGAACCACCGCACTGGCATTTTGACGATCTGTGGAAATTCGAAAGTCCTCAATTTCTTGATACAAGGGTGCGCGCTTTGCCTTCAAATCTTTCAGCACTTTGCGCGGATCTGCTGATTGCAGCAAGGGCCGCTTTTTATCCTTATGAGTTCTTGCGTAGAGTTTTTCTAACGAACTGTCTAAATGAAAAACTATGCCACGAGCCGCCAAATTTTGACGGTTTGATTCGCGTAAAACTGCTCCACCACCAGTGGCCATTACAATTCCTTCCATCTGCGACAGGTCATCAATAATTTGCTCTTCTCGGTCGCGAAAACCGGCTTCACCTTCAACGTCAAAAATCCACGCAATTTCTGCGCCCGCTCGTTTTTCTATTTCTTGATCCGAATCAAAAAACGGACGATCTAACGCTTCCGCCAATTGTCTGCCAACTGTGCTTTTACCCACAGCCATCAAACCGACTAAAAATATATTTTGCTCACTCATGGACTGTTAGCGTTTACGTGACCGCCCTAGTTATTTTTACAATACTGCCCTGGAGGCAAGCTATGTTGAGGCAGCTCTGGCCTATATGGACAGATAGACATCAACACCCTCGTCCTGAATGGCAGAATTGTAATCTAAAATTGCCTTCGAGGTACGCAATCGGTACGGACAAATTTGCAGACACAGCTTACCGCGATTTTAGTAACCACAGCTTTGTTCCCGGAGCTCTGGCTAAAGGCTGCCCTCATTTTTTGCCATTTGTAACCATTGTCGAAGCGGGAATGGCTGGATTACTGGGTGCGGCAAGGATATTTGGCGTAATAAAAATCAGCAACTCTTGCTTGTCAGCGCGACGTACCGTACGACGAAACAAACGACCAATCAGCGGAATTGCCGCCAGCTTAGGGGTTTTTGTCCGGGCTCTATTTTTATCTTCTTGAAAAATACCGCCAAGTACGAGGGTTTGGCCATTGTCCACCAAAACTTGGGTTTCAATGGCGTTGGTGTTGATTGAAGGAATGCCGTCATATATTTGACCAACGGTATCTTGCTTCACATTAAGCTGCATAATAATCCGTTGGTCTGGCGTAATTTGCGGCACTACTCGCAAACTCAGTACGGCATCTTTAAATGCTGTAGATGTAGCACCGCTGCTGCTGGCCTCTTGAAAGGGTATTTCTACACCTGACTCAATAAATGCCGGTGATTTGTCCGTAGTCACAATCCGCGGGCGCGCTAAAACCTCTGCGTCTCCGTCCGCTGCCAACGCAGATAACTCCAAGTCTAAAGCGTAATTGGCTTTGGCTAAGCCTATCGAAAATATTGTACTCCCCGCCTGCAAAACAGGTAAATTCAAACCCACGCTGGCGGATAATGTGGGTTGATTAGCCGTAGAGGTTGCGCCGGCAGAAGTGGCTGAAGTTTGACCTAGAGCGCCCCAGCTAACACCCAGCTGCTCACTAAACGTTTTATTCGCAATGACAATACGCGCCTCGATAGCTACTTGTTGCAACGGAATATCCAACTGCTCTATAACCTTGGCAATGGCCCCAAGGCGGTTGGCAATATCCATTATGATCAACGCATTTGTACGCTCATCCACTACCCCATGACCACGCTCAGAAAGCAGCTTGTTTTTCCCCAAGTTGAGCAAAGCCAGCATGCGCTTGGCGTCCCCGTAACGAATTCTAAACAGCTGGGTGACGAGTGGCGCCAGAGTTTCTACACCACGTTCATTAGCAAGAGCAGATTTCTCTTGCGCGGCCAATTCTTTAGCCGGAGCAATGATCAGGACATTGTTATGTCTACGCTGAGCTAGGTTTTTCACCCGCATAATAGTGTTCAAAGCGTCTTCCCAAGATATGTCTTTTAGTCTTATAGAAACGTTGCCCGCGACACTTTCGCTCACCACAAGGTTGATATCACGCAGATCTGCTAATAACTGCAAGACTCTGCGCACCTCTATATCCTGAAAATCCAAGGTCAATGGCTGATTAGATTTGTCCAATTGCTCAATGGGAGTAACCTTAACTTTGTGACCTACACTGCTTTGACTCTGCGGCGTTACAGCAGAAATTTCTAGCATTGAATGGTTTTTTACCAAGTTTGTATTCGACAAATCTAGGGCGGTGGAACCGATGCCAATAAAGTGCGCCGGTGGCACATCGCTAGAATCTTCGGCCAGACAATAGGTCGTGGGTGCAACCGACACGCACCAAAGTAAATAGAGCGTGGACTTGCTCGCTACTCGTTTCGAAAAACACACTACACAGTTGCCTCAGCCCGCCCAACCCTCAAAAGCTGGTCCTTTATCGAGATCGAGCACCACCGTCCCACCCCATCTCGCCGAGGTTCAAACGCATACTCTTCAATAAATGAAATCTCACTGCTGCCAGCAGATACGTTGCTGAATAGGAGCTTTCTGGGGAAAATTTGCCTTCTACGGAGGCCTTGCCTTGTTGGTAAATCTTGTCTTCTTTTAAAACCTAGGCTTGTTTGTGGGCCTACTCCTTTTGGCAACACTTGAGCTGGTTTGAAGGTAAGCGTTGGACGCAATTGCAAAACTAACTCAACGGCAGCATCCGAATTAGTTTTTCTATCGCCAGTTTCATCACCGGAATCTTGGGTAGGAATGACCCGTTGTTCTGGAAATAGAACCAAACCCTGAGCGTCTATTTTTACCACCCTTAATCGTGCATCGGTGAGAGTATCCCCAACGCTTATGATGTGGATCATGTCTTGAGGATCGCGTATCAACCCTTGAGTGACTCCAGCCCTTGCAAGCGTGCCGACTAAAACCAGGTCTTTCACTTGCCAGCGCACAAGCCGCGCACTGGTTAGCTGAGGTGCAACCGGAGCAGGTACTCTAGGATGCAAACTCTTGAGCATTGGGGCGAAGACAAATGGATTACGCAGACGGTCATTAGATTCATGCATGTTTGCCGAAGCTAATACGCCTGAGATGTAAATCAACGAGCTAAAGGCAATGCAATTGACTAAGGCTAACCGCCGCGCCAATAAACCAATCACTGCTGTTGACCCATCAAATGATGAGTATTCGTGAAGTAAAATTTCAACCTAAAGCGCGCCTGTAACTCGAGAGTTTTCTCGTCTGCGGCTATATCCATTTCTTCAATCACAGCAACCCAGCGCGATTGCCTTATTTGTTGTAAGAACTGTAGAAATTGCGCGTACTCTCCCTGCACTGTGAGATCGAACATACGCGTAACAAACAAGACTGACCCAGACGAAGACTGCTCTTTGGAAACAGACCGGTGTCGATTAGACATTGCGACCTCTACAGGTCTAATACGTTTTACAATAAGTTCTAACTCATCCGAAAGGGCGCCCAAAAATTCAAGAGTTTGCCCTGCGTGACGATCCGGCGGAACTTCAATCAACTGGTTGTGGTATGCGTCCACTTCACGTGCGAGCTGCTCCGCACTTACCACATTTTCTTTTACCTCTTCAGCTAAATGTTGCGCGTCTCTTTGCAGCTCAGACACCGGTTTAAGTAAAAAGTCCTCAGCGAGGGTTTTGTGCAATAGCCCCATATAAGCCGAAAGAGACGCTATTAGTAAAGTGCAAAAAAGCACCAGTGCCCTCGTTTGAGTAGACCAATACGCAACCCGATCTAAATATTCGCTTATCCAGCCATGAAGCCTCACAGGGACTACTCCCTTACCGAGCATCACGAAGGCTTACCTAACAAATTGTTATTGCCGGAGGGTTGAGTACCATGGAGTTGAAATTTTACTGATTTAGAACCTGATGGGAATTGGGGCAGGCCAGGCGGAGTGCCTGTTTTAAATATCTGCGTAGAATCTAACCTACTCTCTTTAGAATCTAGTAATTGCATTGCAAACTTTAAATCAGATGCAGAAATGCTCTTGATCAGCCTCGCTACAACCTGATTAGATTCGGCCATACCTAAAACCGTCAATCCATTGCTGTCCAAATCTATACTTAAATAGCGGGCCCGCGCAGGCATAGTGTTCGCGAGCATAAATAGAACTGCGTAACCGTTATCACGTGCACTCAAAAGATGGCGCAACTCACTAGCGCCCTTTAGCACCTCAGCGTTCGAAACGAGCTGAATTGAAAGTTCTCTTAATGCGTTTCTATGATCTAAGATCTCCCCTTCAAGCAGCATCCGCTGGCTGTTTTGATGGGCTAAGTATTCGCGCAGATACAGTGCTATCACCGCACAGGTTGTCCAACTGAGCAAACACACAACTACCAACGAGAGGGCAAAAAACTTTGCGCTACGAAGGCGCTGGTAAGCACGCCATGGCGCTAGATTTATTTCAAACACTACTTGTTATCGGTGCATCTAAATTAGCGCCAGCAATCGCCGCCCTTAACTCTGCGCCATCTACCAAGCCGGCGGCTAGACCCAGAGCACTCATCCAGTCGATCTGAAAAACGCTACTAGGCCACTGTTTTGCAACACTACTTGGAAAGACAAATAGTTGGGACAACCGCACAGAATCGAAAAGCCGCACAGGCAGGCCAAAATATACGGCCATTTCTTCTATCGGCTTTAGTAAATGATGACCATCACCAGAAACAACAATATCTACTATGGCCACATCAGAGTGGTCGATACAGAAAGCCAAGTAATCTCGCAGGGTGTCTTTAGACAATTCCGACTGGCATAAACCCCCTGCCTGGCCGGTCACCACCATTACCGCTGCAAAATTATTTTCTAAGCTGATCCAGATCCAAGACGCAGCGGCCAAATGCCGATGCAAAATAGGGTCCACCAAGCCAATTACCCTTAAGACGGCGCAACTACTCGGCTCCATACGGGCCAATTTAGGGTGCACACCACCCATCATTTGTTCGCGCAAACGGATATCACTGCGCCGACATATCACCATTACCAACTGACTTTCTGGCAGGTCATCGCGGTCTGATCTAGGATCATCCACCAAATATATTAAAAAGGCCTGATTAGCCGGCACCGGAAGCTGGATATTATGCTCGCGAAGAAGCTGCTGGGTTAACTCCAACGCGGGCACATCTTTTAACACCAAGGTCTGGTGGTTATTGGGGAGGGGATCAAATTTATCTAGCCAATCGATGCCAAAATAGTCTCCAACACGCCCTAGGGGGAGTTGGAAAACTAAATTTGGCGCTATAGATAATGACACCTTTGCAACAGAGCAACCGGAGGCTTGCGCCCGCCGAACTAGACTTACAACCGCACTAGCCAATGGCTCAAGCTGGAATATCACACCGTCTTCCACCGCCCCTTTCTCAATTGGGATTTGCGCTATCGTTTCAATATGCCAACGTCTCCATGCCGACACTTTAAGTTCAGGTTGAGGTTGAGGCAGCAATATCAGCGGATGAAGATAAAGGTCGTAAAAGTGTAACCAAAACGGTTTATTCCACCGCCAAGCTAACTCAACAAGCTTCAGACCTTGATCAGTTATTTCAATACCTACTCGGGTGCGATGACTCCACCAGCGGAGCGAGAAGTTACGTGTACGTACAGTAAAATAGTCCTTCATAGCCAAATCTCAATACCTCGCTAGTTGGCCGCTTTTTAGAGGTTCTGTTAAATGTTTTTTTAGATGTTTTGTTAAATGTTTTGTTAAAGATACTGAAAATTGATCTTGCCCCGGCCAATTGCCTACTGGTCATTCCTGAACCATTAGTTTGATCTTTCAAATCAATAAGACATATCGAGAACACGGCAAACTGCGTAGGCAATATCCAAGCTGGACTAGCGTTTTTGCGGACACGGACGTGTTAGTTATCTGTGGATTGTGACTTTTGAAGGTTTGGCACGTGAGAAAGAATAGTCCGCTACGGTTGCTACCAGCCTAGGGTTGGTTATGATTGAACCGCACTGCGAAATACCTTATCGAATATCATCATGGCAAGCTCCCCTCGGCCCAGCCGAAGATACAGAATTTTCTTCTACCTAATCAATCTGGGGGTCAGCTCATTGTGTGCCGTGGCCATAGGTTTAGCAGGCATCTACATTTATTTGGACCCACAAATACCAAAGGCTGAAACCTTTCGAAATGTGGAATTTCAAACCCCTCTGAGAATTTACGCCAATGGCGGCGAATTGATCGGCGAGTTTGGCGAGCGCCGCCTCATACCGATATATATCGAAGATGTGCCTCAGCAGTTTATCAACGCCATTTTAGACACCGAAGATAAACGCTTTTATGAACACAACGGCATAGACTACATCTCTCTTACCAACGATATTTTCCAGCTAATTGGTGGGTTGATCGCGCCAGACGGGTCTAAGGCAGGCGGGGCAAGCACTATAACCATGCAGCTTGCGCGTAATGTGTCGTTTACCCTTGAGCGCAAGTTTCTGAGAAAATTCAAAGAAATGCTCTTAGCCCTAAAAATTGAACAGGAGTTAAGCAAAGACGAAATTTTGGAGCTGTATATAAATATTGTGCCCTTTGGCAAAAGAGCCTACGGCGCTGAAGCTGCGGCACTAACCTACTACGGTCAATCACTAAAAGACCTTAAGTTGGAGCAGCTGGCAATGCTGGCTGGTATTCCGCAAAGACCAGAAGCGGGCAACCCTATTAATGGCCCCACTTGGGCGTTACGCAGGCGCAATCAGGTGTTGGGCCGCATGCTGGCACAAAATTCTATAACCAAAGCGCAATACAACGAGGCGGTGGCAACACCCATCAGCGCGCAAGTTTACGCCCGCACCTTAGACTTACCCAGCCCCTACGCCGCTGAATGGGCACGTCAGCAAGTAACGGGGAAATTCCAAGATCTATATACAGGTGGATACGAAATCTACACCACTCTAGATGCAGGCATGCAAGCAGCTGGCGTTGCAGCCATGCGCAAAGGTCTAGAGAAATATGACAGAGGTCACGGCTATCGCGGGCCAGAGGCTGTGGCGGCAGAAGAAATAGTCGACTTAATCAATGCACAGTTTCCACCCGAACAACCACTACAAACCGAACCGGTTAACTTAGAAAACCAGCTCCTAGAAAATGCAACCCTCAACGGGCAGGCGCCAGCATTGCCCCCTGCATTTAATGAAGCAATTTTGGCACCCCTAGAAGATCTGCGTGTTTTCGCCGACATGGTGCCAGCTATTGTGACCCAAGTAGAAGCCCAAGAAGCCATAGCTTATACGTTAGACGGACAGGCCCATTCTCTCACTCGCTTAAACTCTTTATGGGCGCGAGCTTATGTTGATGTGGATCGCCGCGGCCCACCCTTAACTTCAATGGCAGAGGTGTTAGCAGTTGGCGATATTATTCGGCTGCAACAACGACCAGCCGACACAACAAAAGAAGTGTCTTGGCAGTTGGCCCAACTACCAAAAATTCAAGGCGCACTGGTTTCGTTAGACCCTGAAAACGGTGATGTTAAGGCAATGGTCGGCGGCTATGACTTTTATCGAAATCAATATAACTACGCACTACAGTCTACTCGCCAACCAGGATCAGGCTTTAAACCCTTTTTATATTCAACAGCCATCTCCAACGGCATTACACCCGCTGACATTTTTCTCGATGCCCCGTTGGTATTCGACGATAAAAACCTTGAGTCTCAGTATCGACCCGATAACGACAACAATCGTTACAATGGGCCCACACGTTTGCGCGAAGCCTTGTATAGATCTATTAACCTAGTCTCCATGCGTGTACTACTGCGCATTGGCGCGGGCAAGGTACTCAGAAATGTAGAACGTTTTGGTTTTGACACCAGTAGCTTTCCCCGCAATACCCAGCTTGCTATCGGCGGCGGCACTATGACCGTTGCGCCACTAGACATGGCTAAAGCCTATGCTGTGCTTGCCAATGGAGGCTATTTGGTAGAGCCGCAGATTATTGACCGCATAGTGAATCAAAATGGCCAAGTGGTCTTTACCAATAAATCACCAAAAGTATGTCGCAACTGTATAGAAGAGGTTGAGGGCGCAACCAACACAGCAGCAACTAGACGCAACGCCGTCTCCACCAATCCAACTGACTGGTTAATGAACAATGGCTCACTGGAGGAACTTGTAAGCGCACTCTCTGCTTCCACAGAAAAAGTAAAAAATGCTCCGAGAGTAGTAGATGAGCGCAACGCTTTCATAATGCAGTCGATGCTCAGAGATGTAGTAAAGAGAGGTACAGGCCGCAGGGCTTTAGTACTAAAACGTAATGATCTTGCTGGCAAAACCGGCACCACCAATGATGCAGCAGACACTTGGTTCAATGGTTTCAATAGCAGTTTAGTTGCCAGCGTTTGGGTTGGCTTTAGTGATCAGGAACCATTGGGGCGCAATGCTTATGGATCCAACATACCGCTACCCATTTGGATCGACTTTATGCGCGAAGCATTGGAAGGTGTTCCACAAACACTGCCAAGCCAGCCAGCGGGGATAGTCACCATCAAAGTAGATCCCAAGACCGGTGAGGCGGTTTCACCATCCAACCCTAACGGCATCTCGGAAATATTCCTCACCGAGGCAGCGCCAACGGTCAAAGAATCTGCTGCCACCAGAGGCAATGAAGAAGAAACAATTCGGGCCGTTGATCTGTTCTGATTATTTTGCGGACAAGGTTATTGAATCACTTTAATCAAATCACCGGCTCTAGGTTCACCTCTAGGGTGATGACCATTGATTACTCGCAAGGTTTCTTCACCATCTACCTTAATAGGCATCTTGGCAGCAAGCTTTGCATAAGTATCTCCGGGCCGAGCCTCCACTAATGCGATACTTTGTTTATTGATTAGACGCAGATCATCTGCGGTCATAGGCCGAAAAGAAGTCACCATGTCTCTGAAGTGCTTTTCGAAAACAGCTGGATCACCCTTATCCTTGAGCTCACCATTAAAAACGTAAACGCCATTTTCTTTGTAAATTACCGCAATTTTACGCAGCTTGGGAGTCTCGCCCGGCACCTTTATTGAGGCCAAATAACCACCGTATGGACCCGCCTGAATTTCTTCGCCGTTCTCTAAATCGTCTCGACGGAGTGTTTCGGTTAGATATTGTTGCGGAGTTTGCGCCTCTAGCGGCAGACTAGTGCGCTTAGCCGACATAGTGCCTTCACCATTAGGCTCGTTGCCAAAGACCTCAGCAGAAGTCGCAAGAACATTCCAGCCTTTGGGAAAAGCAATTTTTAGCCTTAACGTGCCGTGGTAGTAAACACCATCATGAACAATACCTATTGCTGAATCATCGCCAAAGCGCAGACCGGGCAACATGGCATAAAAATCTCGCTCAGGCTCTGGCAACTCAACCAACTGCAAATGCTGCGACTGTTCTACCAAATCATTCAGCCGCTTATTGTGGGCAGGGTGACTGCCCAACATACCGTGATAAATAGTAGGCGCATTTTTCACCGTGCGCTGAAAATTGTCATGATCCTGCAATGACTGAATACTCGCCAATAAAGCCCGAGGGTCATATCCAGCTCGCAAAATAAGTTGGGTGCCTATTTCATCGGCCTCTAATTCATTTTTTCGCCCATACTCCGCTAAAGACGTTGCGGTAACTGTATTAGCTAAGCCAACCGTGGAAGAGGACCCAGTGGCAAACGCACCCAAAAAGCCGGCGATCTCACTCAAACGTCTGCGAGAAATAGAGTTTCTTATATGATTGCCAATGACGTGACCAATTTCGTGACCCAGCACTCCAGCCAATTCGTCTTCGCTATTAAAGAACGCCAAAATGCCCCGAGTGACAAAAATATAGGCGTCTTGTGTCGCCCAAGCGTTGACGGTGGGCTGATCAACTACGACAAAGGTATAAGTTTTACCTGCATGAGGAGAAACGGCGAGTAGCCGTTCGCCTATTTCTGTGACGTAGTCTTGCCACTCTTCGTCAGGATAAATAACACCCTTTTCCAAAAATTCGTTGTACATCTTAGCGCCTACTCCAGCCTGTGCAGGAACCGGCACAGTAGCCAGCGCAACTAACAAAACGGCTCCGAACCCAGCCAAGGTATTGCGAACAAATCTAGAGGCGAAAATATGATTGGTCATTTAGCAGTGCTCAAAATTAGACAGCAATGTAGGAAAACTCAAAAACGCACAGAACGTAAGGATATACAGACTAATTTGGGAAATGGAAGCGGAAAGGTGCTAATTGCCCCTAGCGGAGACGAAAGGCGGGAGATCTATGACGATATGCAGAGTAATAGTGCAGAGCAAAAGAAGGGATTTAATTAACCACTTGTTCGACCCAATCTAAATTGCAATCTGGAGATTACTGAGACGAGACAGCCCCACCAGGACAGTGAGGCGCAGAAACAGCCGAGAAATCAGGGCCAACAATCGACCCCAAACAAATAGTCTAGCTACCGCTGCTGCTTCTCTTGGCGAAACGCTGGCGGAATTTCTCAACTCGACCACCAGAATCTAAGATCTTTTGCTTGCCGGTGTAGAAAGGGTGGCAATTTGAGCACACATCCAAGTGGATGTTTTCACGTAGCGTAGTGCCAATTTCAAGCTCGGCGCCGCAACTACAGGTTGCCTTCACGATGTTGTACTCAGGATGTATTTCAGGCTTCATAGCGACTGACCGTCATCAAAAATTTGGGTCGCAGAGTTTAACAGATGTCTGCTCATTGGCAACTTTATGTGACCATTTATCAGCATCTATCTAAGGCAATTACGCAATCTTTCCTCCCTGGGCTTCGCAGTTGCTCTAACTCTCCGTAGAATGCCCTATGAATCAGGGAAATCGAATCATTCAGGTAGCAGTGCCGCGCCCACTACACGCGGTCTATGACTATAGTGTTCCTGAGAGTATGCCCATTCCAAACGTGGGCGCGCGCCTGAAAGTACCTTTTGGCCGCACTCAAACCATCGGCGTGTGCGTTAATGTGGAGGTCACTAGCCCACATAAAAGCCCCAAGCCAATTATTCAAATAATCGATGATGACGCCGCCATTAGTGGCGAGCTATTAGACCTAGCCAACTGGATGAGCACTTACTATCACCATCCTCTGGGGGAGGTTTTAGCCACCATTTTGCCCAACGCAGCGCGCAAAGGCCTGCCCTTCGTTTTAGAAGAAGAAGACTTTTGGCATCTAGCCCGACCTGAATACACCAACCCCCGTGCGCCTAAACAAACTGGCCTCGTGGAATATATGCACGAGCACTTAGTGGAATATCCAGTAATTTCGGGCAAGGCTTTGGTGGATGCTGGTTTTAGTCGAGCGATGCTTAACAAGCTGGCGGAGCTAGAAGTTATTAACCGAGTTTCCGCTGCTACGCGCCGAGAACTGGCGGCGAAAGCACCGGCTTTAGAGGCTAGTGCCGAGCAGCATGCGGCCATTGACGCTATTGAGGCCGCAGCTGGTCGCTTTGAGGTTTTGCTTTTAGAGGGTGTTACAGGCAGCGGCAAAACTGAGGTCTACCTTCAAAGTATGGCTCCGGTTTTGGCTTGCGGTGGTCAAGTTATGGTGCTTGTACCTGAGATCGCCCTCACCCCTCAAACCCTCGCCCGGTTCGAAAAACGCTTTGGCCAAGTAGGTATGTTGCACTCGGCTTTAACCGACAAACAACGGTTACAAACTTGGCTTCGTTGCAGAGACGGCGAATTGAATATTTTAATCGGCACGCGCTCTGCTGTATTCACGCCCTTTAAGCAGTTAGATCTTATTATTGTTGATGAGGAACACGACAGCTCTTATAAGCAGCAAGAGGGACTGCGCTACTCTGCCAGAGATTTAACCGCGAAACGCGCCCACAGCTTGGGCATTCCGCTGGTCCTGGGTTCCGCTACGCCCTCGCTGGAGTCCATCTATAACGTCTCACGCAAGCGTTACACCTTGCTGAAATTACCCCACAGAGCTGGGGGTGCAAGTATGCCCACTTACAATTTAATCGACTTACGCGGGCAAACATTACAAGACGGCTTCTCTCGAACATTAGTAGATGTAATTCGCCATCACCTCACAGCCGAAGGTCAGGTGCTGATTTATCTGAATCGTCGCGGCTTTGCGCCAACACTGCTTTGCCAGTCCTGTGGCTGGCAATGTCATTGTTCGGATTGTGACGCCAAACTCACCCTACACCGCTCGCCTGCACAAATGATTTGCCATCACTGCATGCTGAAGTTTCAAATTCCAGAGCTCTGCGAGCATTGCGGTCAACCCAACCTCTTACCTGTGGGCCTAGGGACACAGCGCGCAGAAGACGCTGTGGAAGCACTCTTTCCCAATGTCCCCATTTATCGGGTAGACCGCGATACAACAAGAACCAACCGACAACTGGGCGAGCAACTCGATAAAATAAATCAAGGTTCGCCTTGCATCATGGTGGGCACCCAAATGCTGGCGAAAGGCCATCATTTCCCGTCAGTTACCTTGGTCGTAGTGCTCAACGCGGACAGCGGCTTTTTAAGCCCGGATTTTCGCGCACCAGAGCGCACGGCTCAATTAGTCGTACAAGTTGCGGGAAGAGCCGGGAGAGCCGAACGCCCAGGAGAAGTCTGGATTCAAACTTACCAACCTGAGAACCCAGTGCTGACAAAATTAATAGAAGAAGGTTACGCAGGGTTTGCTCAAGAAGAGCTAAAAACACGTGAAGAAGCTGGACTGCCTCCCATTTTACCTATGGCCATGCTGCGAGCTGAAGCGGAAGATGGCCGCATTGCTTTAGACTTTTTGCAGACCTGCAAAAATACCTTTAACAGTATGGGTCGCAATCAGGTGGAGGTTATGGGGCCAATACCCGCACCAATGGCTCGCATTGCAAACCGATTTCGCTATCAGCTCATGCTCATTGCCCCCACGCGCAGCCAGCTCCACCAGTTGCTCCACGGCTTAGGTAGACCCAAAGTTCCGACACAACTCAGGTGGTCTATCGACGTAGATCCCTACGACGCGCTATAAGTTTTTTATTGCGACAACGTAGTGAAAAAACATAGCTTGCGTTGGCTTTTTTCGCTCATCCCAGTTCGCCTCAACGCTGCGCGGCCTGTATCATTCCTGCCAACATCAAATCACCTTACCAAGGCCGATGACTAAAGATTTCGCCGAACGCAGCAATCAATCTAAGCGCAAACCTGCAAAGCGCAAGCCGGCGCAGCGACGCACCCCAACAAAAGGCAAAATGACCTTCCACGCACCGAGTTTTTCTTCAGGTGCATTAGTAGGCGCCGCCATTGTTCTACTCACCGCTTATGCACCGGAAATACTGGACACCGAGGCATCAGCGCCTAGTAGTGAAAAGACTACAAAAGAAACACCTAAAATTCGTTTTGAGTTCCCTGACCTGCTGAAGAATAACGAGGTAGCTGCGAATCCGGACACATACTCTGCGCCGCCCGCCACAGCTAATGCCGCAAAGACTTTTAGAATTCAAGCCGCCTCATTTCGTAGCGAAGCAGATGCCAATGTGCTGCGGGCTAAGTTATTGCTTACAGACCTTCCAAGCAGCATTGAGTCTTCCAAAGTTTCAGGCGAAACCTGGCACCGAGTAATAGTGGGTCCCTTCGACAAAAAAGCCGTTGCAGACCGTGCTATGACACGCCTGCGGCAACAAAACCTGACAGCAATATGGCTTAACTAATACAACAACACTCCTTGATCTAATCTGAGATAACCGAATGCAAGAATTTCACGGTACGACAATTTTAAGCGTACGCGACGACAAGCAAGTCTGTGTTGGCGGCGATGGCCAAGTGTCATTGGGCGACACTGTCATGAAAGGCAACGCCATAAAAGTACGCAAACTGTATCATGACAAAGTAATTGCTGGGTTCGCAGGTAGCACCGCAGATGCTTTTACGCTATTTGAACGTTTTGAAGCGGCGCTAGAGAAATATCATGGGCAACTCGCCCGGGCTGCAGTAGAACTCGCGAAAGAATGGCGCTCGGATCGCGCCCTTCGCAAACTTGAAGCAATGCTCATTGTTGCTGATACCACTGCCACTCTATTGATCAGTGGTAATGGCGATGTAATCGAACCAGAAGCGGGCGTTTTAGCCATTGGCTCTGGCGGTAACTATGCCCGCGCAGCGGCCATTGCTATGACTGAAAACACCCAACTACCGCCAGAAGAGGTGGTCGAAAAATCCCTTAGTATTGCCGGTGATATTTGCATTTATACCAACCACTCTTTCACCATTGAAACGCTAAGCATTGCCAAAGCGGGCGACTAAGGCCTTAACTATGAACACCCTAAAACAACTGACACCCGCTGAGATTGTCAAAGAACTAGATCGCCACATTATTGGGCAAAGTGAGGCAAAAAGAGCTGTGGCTATTGCCTTGCGCAACCGCTGGCGGCGGTTACAGCTAACCGCTGAATTACGCGATGAAGTTAGCCCGAAAAATATTCTCATGATCGGACCAACCGGTGTGGGCAAAACCGAAATTGCCCGTCGCCTTGCGAAACTCGCAAATGCGCCCTTTATTAAAGTAGAAGCCACCAAGTTCACCGAGGTGGGTTATGTGGGTCGTGACGTGGAATCTATAATTCGCGATCTTATGGATACCTCAATCAATATGCTGCGCGAAGAGCAAATGCAGGCGGTACAAGACACCGCCCAAGATCGTGCGGAAGATCGTATCTTGGACATATTACTGCCAGAGCCACGCAAAGAGAGTGCAGACAACACAGATAGCGGCGAGTCTACGTCTAGTAGTGAGTCTAGCACTCGACAAATGTTCAGAAAGAAACTCCGCCAAGGAGAACTGGACGACAAGGAAATTGATATCGAACTGGAACAGGTCAATATCGGTGTAGAAATCATGACTCCACCGGGCATGGAAGAAATGACCAACCAGCTACAAAATATGTTCAGTAATTTGGGTCAGGGTAAAAAAACCGATCAGCGGCTGCCAATTAAGGAAGCGCTAAAAAGAATTCACGAAGAGGAAGCCGCCAAGCTAGTTAATGAAGACGAGATAAAAAGCCAAGCACTCACCGCTGTAGAGCAAACGGGCATAGTTTTCATTGACGAGTTAGATAAGGTGGCAAAACGCTCGGAGACCACCGGGGCGGATGTGTCTAGGGAAGGTGTGCAACGCGACCTACTGCCACTTATTGAAGGCTGCAGTGTTACGACCAAATATGGTGTGATTAAGACCGATCATATTTTGTTTATTGCCTCAGGAGCATTCCACTTAGCCAAACCCTCAGACCTAATCCCTGAACTACAGGGCAGACTTCCCATCCGAGTTGAGTTGAGTGCTTTAACTCCGGGAGATTTTGAACGCATTCTCACTGAACCTAAAGCTAGTCTCACGGAGCAATACCAAGCGTTGATGGCCATAGAGGGCGTTGATCTTGAGTTTGCAAAAGAGGGTATTGCGCAAATTGCTCACCTAGCATGGCAGGTCAATGAAGGCACAGAAAATATTGGCGCACGACGTCTACACACTGTGTTGGAACGATTATTAGAAGATCTGTCTTTTTCTGCCAACGACCAAGATCAGGCCACGGTCACAGTGGACGAGGACTACGTTAACGCCCATTTAGCCGACTTAGTCAGCAATAACGACCTATCCCGGTTTATTCTTTAGAGATTGTAATGCAAGCACCGACTAATATTACCTATCACAAAATTGGCCACGTGCTGGAAATTCGCTGGCAGGATGTAACATTTAACCTGCCGGCAGAATTGCTACGAGTGTATTCGCCGTCCGCAGAAGTGCGCGGACATTCCAGTGAAGAGCGCACGCTACAAACGGGCAAAAAGAACGTAGGCATTAAAAAAATTGAAGCCGTTGGCAATTACGCCATTCGCATCACCTTTGACGATGGTCACGACACAGGAATATTTGCGTGGTCCTACTTACATGAAATGGGAACTAATCAAGATACATTTTGGCAGGACTACTTGACCGACCTTAAACAGGCCAACGCTTCAAGGTTGCCAAATATTCCGGTCAATCAGTGGTCGCCAAAAAGCTGACCGTTACGTATGGTCGGCCCTAGCAAAATCCAAACGATACCTAAACAAGAAAGACTAACGAAGATAAAACCAGCATATGTCTGATGTAAAAGAAAACGCCCAAGCAACCAGTCACGCTCAGGAACAAGTTAACTTTGGTTATCAAAAAGTTTCGCCTGAAGAGAAAACTAAGCGTGTGGGTGAAGTGTTCAAAGCAGTAGCAGATCGTTATGACGTTATGAACGACCTAATGTCACTTGGCACTCACCGTATTTTTAAGCGCATGGTCATACAGATGTCTGGCGCACGTACTGGTCACAATATTTTGGACCTTGCCGGTGGCACCGGTGACATGGCAGGTTTATTTGCACCCATCGTAGGCGAAACTGGGCGCGTCGTTTTAACCGACCTAAATGAACCCATGATGCGCGTCGGTCGCGACAGACTTATTGATGGCGGCATGTCCCAGGTCCAATTTTGTCGTGCCCCCGCCGAGGCTCTACCCTTCGCTGATAACAGCTTCGACTGCGCATGCATCAGTTTTGGCATTAGAAATTTCACCGACAAAGATCAGGCGCTAGCAGAATTATTACGCGTTCTGAAACCTGGCTCTCCTTTGTTGGTGTTAGAGTTCTCTAAACCCCAAGATCCATTATTGGAGTCGGCCTACAAAATTTTCCAAACTCTATGGCCACCAGTAGGTAAGTTTTTCGTTGGAGACGCACAGCCTTATCAGTATCTTGTGGATTCAATACGCGTTCACCCAGACCAAAAGGCGTTGAAACAAATGTTTGAAGACGCAGGGTTCGACGATGCCCAGTACCATAATTTGGTTGGCGGAGTTGCGGCTATTCACCGCGGCGTGAAACCGTTAAATGCTCATTAACCATCCGTTATGACCATTGTTAACAGCGCAATGCTCGACAAATTTTTGGTAGATTTTGTCAACCTAGTATGCCGCCAAATATCGGCCCTTGATCCGAGCCTAGTGCTCAAGATGGCGTCTATTGCAGGGCAAGTTATTGAAATCAAATGCACTGCACCGGAAAAAGTATGGCATTTAATAATTGGCGCTAACGGCATTGAGTTGCACAACGGTAGCGCAGCTCATCCCAATGTTGCCATAGCAGGTACGGCGCCGAGCTTGCTTAAGGCGTTAACTACAGGCGGTGAGTCAGCGGCAATTCAAATAGACGGAGACGAAACGCTACTGTTGGAACTGAGCGAGTTAATCAAAAACTTTTATCCGGACCTAGTCCTACCGCTGGCCCTTATATTGGGCGACAAAAACGCTAACAAAGTAGCTGCCACATTAGAATTGGGAATGTCTACTTTAGCTAATCTTGCGTCGAGTCTTGGCGCAGATGCCGCGCAAAATGCAGGCGCAAAATTTGCTGCGGGATTCACTAATACAGAAAATTTTGCCCGTCACCTAGACGAATTAGATGCCCTACGATTAAGGGTAGATCGCTTGAGTGCTCGTATCTCCCAACGTGAACGCACAGTACAGGACAACTCTGAGCCATCTAACCGATGACCCGCGCAGATTGGCCACAATTGTTTAAGCTGATCGTCGCGGTCTTTCGCAGCAGGTTGCATCACCTAATACCCGCTGAAGCTATACCCAATTTCCCTTTGCGCTTAGCGATAAAAGGCCTGCAAGTTCTACTGCCTGTTGGCAAAAAAACTTTGGGCACACACCTGCTAACGACACTGGAAAATTTGGGTCCAGTGTACATAAAGATCGGTCAGCTATTGTCCACAAGGCCGGACATCCTCGGCGAAGAAGTCTGCCAAACCCTAGCAAAACTGCAGGATAAAGTGACGCCAATACCTAACTTAAACATTCAGGTAGAAGTTGCTGATGCTATCGGAACTACGGACGCCTTCCAAAGCATTGATGCTACGCCCATTGCCAGCGCATCCATAGCGCAAGTGCACCAAGCAAAGTTACAGGATGGTACGGCTGTTGTAATAAAAATTGTGCGCCCAAATATCGAAGCGCGGATTCTTAAGGATATGACCCTACTCATTCATGTTGCAGAGTATTTGGACAACCGCTTTACAATCGTTCGGCGTATCCACCTGCCGCGCATCATGCGTGATCACCTAAATACGCTGCTAATTGAACTAGATATGTTCAGCGAAGCACGCAACCAGATTCAGCTTAGACGCAACTTCGCTGACTCACCGTTACTTTACGTGCCGCGTCTCTACGCACAATTTACGCGCCGCAACATACTTGTCATGGAACAGGTATTTGCCCCTTCTATTGGTAATATCACAGCGCTGAAAGAAGCCAACATAGATATGCGGGTGTTGGCGCACAAAGGTGTAGAAACCTTTTTCACCCAAGTCTTTGAGCACAACTTTTTCCACGCGGATATGCATCCGGGCAATGTCTTAGTGGATGTATCCAACCCCAGCGACCCAAAGTATGTGGCCCTAGATTGCGCCATTGTTGGAAGCCTGAGTAAAGAAGATCAATACTATTTGGCTCAGAATGTTTTGGCCTTTTTCCACCGCGACTATCGCGCCGTAGTTGACCTGCATATTCGTTCCGGTTGGGTGCCCATTACCACGGACCCCGACGCGTTTGAGGCGGTGATAGAATCCGTTTGTGAACCAATATTTGCCAAACCATTGAGTGAAATATCTTTTGCTGACTTTATGGCGGAGCTTTTACAAACCGCTAGCGAGTTTGAGATGGAAATTCAGCCCCAGCTGGTGCTGCTGCAAAAAACGTTACTCTACATAGAAGGGTTAGGCAGGCAGCTATATCCCGAGTTAGACCTATGGGAGACAGCTGAGCCGTTCATGCAACGTTGGGCCAAGCGCAATCTTGGTCCGCTTGCAGTCATCACAGAACTGGCAGAGCAAGGGCCACTCATATTCGCAGAGCTGCATCGGTTACCCGCATTACTCAAAGATGACGGCCAAATGGTACTGCGCCTAGAAATGGCCAAGCAAAGTAAAGAAATTCGTCAACTGCAAGATCAGTTGGCTGGAATGCAGCGTAAAAGACGACGATTGCTGGTCGCAATCATTATTATCTGCGCACTTGTCGTTGGGTTGAATGTCTCAGGGCCAGAGACAGATCAAGGCCGGATCGGAACTTTAATACCGCTCATATTCGGTTCACAATAGCTGGGTCGCTAGGAAATACATTATGGGTAGTCTTAAAAGCCTATCCTTCACCACATACTCAAGTGATAATGATCTAGTCAATAAGGAAATCAGATGAACATATTAGATGACTTAACTGAAGTTCTTGCGGACCGAAAAAACCAGAGCCATGAAGAATCCTACGTTGCGTCCTTACACCAAGCGGGACTCAATAAGATATTGGAAAAAATTGGTGAGGAAGCAACCGAGGTTATTATTGCGGCAAAAGACGCAGAAGTAGACCCGAGGCAAAAAGACGAGGTAATAAAGGAGGTTGCTGATCTGTGGTTTCACTCTATGGTAATGCTCAGTGACTTAGATCTAACTGCCCAAGACGTACTGGACGAGTTGGCCGACAGATTTGGTATTGGTGGTATTGAGGAAAAAGCCGGCCGCGACGACTAGGCTTTGTTGCCTTTGACTACTATCGGGACCAGAGTTAATGCTAGTTCTGGTCGAGCAACGAATTGAAAACGAACGAATGAACGGAGTAAGAAAATGTTTGGATTAGGAATGACTGAACTACTGGTGATCCTGGCCATCGTTCTACTGGTATTTGGACCAAAGCGACTCAAGAGTATTGGCTCTGATCTAGGCAATGCCATTAAGGGTTTTAGAAACGCGGTGTCTGAAGAAGAAAAGCCCGCGGAACAAGATGCCCAAGCTAAAGTCATCGACGGCGAGCCGCAAGCTGAGAGCGCTGCGCAAAGCGCTAAAGAAGAGCATAAAACTCAATAGCCTTCAGCCACGCGAGACAATGCACCACCAACAGTATCTAGTGATGACGAATAGCAAATATGTTTGATGGCATAAGTACAATAGAGACTATGGTCATCATAGTGGTGGTTTTGCTGGTTATCGGACCGGAACGACTGCCAGATGCCCTGCGCACATTAGGCCTATGGGTGGGCAGACTACAAAGATCATTTACCAGTGTAAAAACTGAGATTGAGAAAGAGATCGACATGGACGGTATTCGTCGCCAACTGCATAACGAAGCAGTGATGGAAGAGATGAAGCGGATTCAAGATGAGGTCGACGCAGGTACAGATGCAATAAAGGCGCAAACTGCCATAGATCCCAATAAGATCATGGCTAGCGACCCGGCCAGCGAGAACAAAAATACGGACGACAATGCACAAGGGCGTGATCCCGAGCCAGCAGAAGACGATCACGCGACCACCATGGTAGATGAGTCTACACAACCACCCACTACACCACCGCGTACCGATGCTGAAGTCGAAGCCGCTTACTTACGCAAACAAGCGAACTTAAAAAACCAAGAAGATAAGACAGATTAGCGTGAGTGCAGATAAAGAAACTAACCACGACGCAGCGGTAGACGACCATGAGCAACCGTTTCTAGATCACCTAATAGAACTGCGCTCACGAATTTTGCGCAGTTTGGTTTTGGTCGTGATACTTTTTGTACCTTTCTATACTTATAGCGGAGTAATTTTTGACTGGGTGGCAGCGCCGATAATCAGTGTCTTGCCTGATGGTTCGAAGATGATCGCCACACAAATTGCATCGCCTTTTTTAGTGCCCTTTAAGCTATCACTGTATTGCGCACTATTTCTTGGCATTCCATTTCTTCTGCACCAACTCTGGGGATTTATTGCTCCAGGGTTGTACCGCCACGAGAAAAAATTTGCCTACCCTCTGCTTTTTTCAAGCGTTGTACTCTTCTACTGCGGCATCGCCTTTTGCTATTACCTAGTTTTCCCATTGGTATTCGAGTTCTTTTATAAAGTTGCACCAGATCTGGCGCAAATGACCCCGGACATTTCCAACTATCTAGATTTCATAATGAAAATGTTTCTGGCATTTGGTTTAGCTTTTGAAATTCCTGTAGCCACTTTTTTACTGGCTTGGACCGGGCTTTCCACGGCAGACAAAATGGCCAGCAAACGACCTTATGTCATTATTGGTTGTTTCGTTGTTGGCATGCTTATGACACCACCGGATGTTGTCTCTCAGCTACTGTTAGCGGTACCGACTTGGTTTTTGTTTGAATTCGGAGTACTTATGGCGCGTTTCGTAGAGAAGAAAAACGACACAGAAACACCAGAGAAGCCAAGCCTGTAGAAAGCAAATCAGCAGACGCTAAATCAACTTTTTAATTTTACTTTCGCACTCTCTTTGCAACTCTCTTTAGAACTTTTTGCTAAGTCTTTTCCAGCAATAGAGTAATGGGACCATCATTGGTTGAGGTAACCTGCATATCCGCACCAAACCGGCCTGTTTGCACACTCACTCTCGCGCTGAGCTTGCGCACAAAATACTCGTACAAATGATTAGCAAATTCTGGAGCTGCGGCGCCAGAGAAAGAGGGCCGGCGGCCTTTGGCGACATCGGCAAAAAGCGTAAATTGAGAAACAACTAAAGCTTGCCCAGCTATGTCTTCCAAACCAAGCTGCATAGTTGTCGTAGCCGATTCGGCATCTGGCTTTGGAAATATGCGTAGCGCCAAAACCTTTTCCACCAGCCAATCCGCAGCTGCCTCATCGTCCTCTGGGGCAACCCCCAACAGCAGCAGCACTCCGGTGCCAATTTGACCGACTACCGCCTGATCAATACAAACCTGCGCACAACTGACGCGTTGTAGTACTACTTTCATTGGCCACCACAAATTGTTGGCGACTATTGCCGCCACCCGAGATTACTTTATAGCGATCTCTACTTTGACTTCGGCAACAACAGCGGACTAGGTTTTAGGCCCGCTTGCGCTCGTTTTCTTTTAGCAGAGTTTTACGCACGCGGATATTCTCCGGTGTTACTTCCACCAACTCATCGTCGTCAATAAATTCAAGAGCTTGCTCTAAGGTGAATTCCAACGCTGAGGTTAAAACGATATTTTCATCCGTACCAGAAGCTCGCACGTTGGTTTGCTTCTTTTCCTTCAGAGGATTTACCGTAAGGTCGTTTGAACGAACATGAATACCAACAACCATGCCTTCGTAGACTATCTGGTTAGGCTTAACCATCATGCGGCCACGGTTTTGCAGATTAAACAGAGCAAAACCAACTGCCTTACCCTGAGCGTTTGCAATCAATACACCGTTCTTACGCGAACCCACGTCGTCCGCCGTTCTCGGGCCAAAGCCGTCAGAGGCGAAAGACATAATGCCCGTGCCTGAAGTTTGCGACAGGAACACAGGGCGGTAACCCATAATGCCTCTACTTGGAATACGGAACTGCAGCCGCACTCGACCTTTGCCGTCTGGCTGCATTTCTTGTAACTCACCGCGGCGATCACCCAAAGACTCCATCACCTTACCTTGGTGAGTGTCTTCAATATCGATGGTTAACGTTTCGTAAGGTTCGTGTACAACACCATCTATTTCTCGATAGATAACTTGCGGTCTGGACACAGCCAATTCGAAACCTTCGCGGCGCATAGTTTCAATAAGCACCGAAAGGTGTAACTCACCTCGACCTGAAACTAAAAACCTATCTGGGTCAGCGGTGTCTTCAATAACCAGAGCAACGTTATGAGAAGCCTCAGTATATAAACGTTCCCGAATCTGACGGCTGGTAACGAACTTGCCTTCTTTACCTGAAAGCGGTGAGTTGTTTACGCAGAACATCATCGACAATGTTGGCTCATCAACCGTAAGAGGCGTCATCGGATCTACCTGATCAGGCGAGCACAATGTGTCTGAAATATTGATCTTGTCGACACCGGTTAAGCAGATAATGTCTCCAGCGGTAGCATTGGGCGAGTCAACGCGCTCTAAACCGTGATGGCGATAAATATTTACCACTTTACCTTTACGTTCATTACCTTCTCGGTCCACAGCGATGATCTGCTGGTTACGAGCAAGTTGGCCTCGAGAAATTCTACCGATGCCAATTACGCCCTCGTAAGTTGAGTAGTCCAACGAACTGATCTGCATTTGAAATGGCCCAGTCTCATCTACTTCTGGGGGTGGTACTTGATCAACCAACATATCAAGAAGTGGTGTCATGTCATCTGCAACGGTATCTAGCTCTAATCCTGCTACGCCGTTAATGGCAGATGCGTAAACTACAGAGAAGTCCAGTTGCTCGTCTGTCCCACCCAAGTTATCAAAGAGTTCAAATACTTCATCGATCACTCGATAAGGCTCACTACCGGGTCGGTCGATTTTATTAACTACAACAATTGGCTTCAGTCCGTAAGCAAAAGCTTTTTGCGTTACAAAGCGAGTTTGCGGCATGGGTCCATCTACGGCATCTACCAATAACAGAACTGCATCCACCATAGAAAGAATTCGCTCTACCTCACCACCAAAGTCAGCGTGCCCAGGTGTGTCGACGATATTAATTTGTGTATCGCGATATTGAATTGCAGTATTTTTGGCAAGAATCGTAATGCCACGCTCTTTTTCAAGATCGTTGCTGTCCATAACCCGCTCAGCGGCACTGGCTGAGATCATTCCGGTCTGTTGGAGCAGGCAGTCCACTAGTGTGGTTTTACCATGGTCAACGTGGGCAATTATGGCGACGTTGCGTACATTAGGATTTGGCACGAGACGAAAGTTCCTCTTTAAATTTTAGCAATGCAGATCAATTCAACCGCAAGCAACAACCCTCATTAGTTTCCATAAGTGCGGATTCGACCCTGGCTCTAAAAAGCGCAGAAAAAGTCAAAACTCTACTTAAGAGAAAGAGAAGATCATTGTGGGACTTCAGAAGGCGGCGATTATGGAGGAACATCGCACAGCTGTCTCCCTAATATCTCATCTTCTTGCTTATCTTCCTGCTTATCTTCTTAGCAACAACTAACCGGTAAAAATATAGCTTTGCGCAATAGACAAGAAATATCTGGGCAGAAAATGCCCCCTAGTCTGTGAGTGAAGTGCTAAAAACAGCGGAAGAAGAGCAAAACTATATTCACTTTGGAATTGTTTCTCCGAGGCGTATGCACCAGAATAGAGCGAGAGATTTGCAACCAGATATCGGCGCACCATAATGGTGCGCATATTGACCCGCAGTGTCATGGCACATTCGAAAATGCCCTACACAACGTGGCATTCGTCATTCGAGTGAATGGCACATTTCTTGCTGGTACTGGGGAGAGCATTTCAGCGGAATAAGCTGCGATAGATACGGGCTGCATTTGCATTCGGCAACTCTTAACTAACGCTGATACACATATAAAAGGAGATCTTAAAATATGAAATCTAAACTTGAGTACATTTGGCTCGACGGTTATCAACCTACGCAAAGCCTGCGCAGCAAGACACAAGTACGCGAAAACTTCGGCGGCACTCTAGAAGAATGCCCTATGTGGTCTTTCGACGGCAGCTCAACTGAACAAGCTGAAGGCGGCGACTCTGATTGCCTACTTAAGCCAGTGGCAATTTACCCAGACCCAGATCGTCAAAATGCATACTTGGTTATGACCGAAGTACTCAACGCTGACGGCACACCACACGAATCAAATGGTCGCGCGACTATCGACGATGACGACGATGATTTTTGGTTCGGCTTTGAGCAAGAATATTTCTTATGGGATCCCGATACTCAACTGCCTCCAGGTTTCCCTCACGGTGGTTTCCCTGCTGCACAAGGCCCTTACTACTGTTCAGTTGGAGCGGCGAATGCATTTGGCCGTGACTGTGTAGAAGAACACTTCGACATCTGCCTAGAAGCAGGCATCAATGTTGAAGGTATCAATGCCGAAGTAGCAGCTGGTCAGTGGGAATTCCAAGTTTTCGCTAAAGGCGCAAAGCAAGCGGGCGATGAGACATGGCTTGCACGCTACCTACTAGAGCGTACTGGCGAAAAGTACGGTTACATCATCAACTGGCACCCTAAGCCTCTTGGCGATACAGACTGGAACGGCTCTGGTATGCACGCAAACTTCTCAAACGAAGCTATGCGTACTTCAGGTAAAGAAGAAACCTTTACTAAGATCTGTGAAAGCTTTGGCCGTAATATCCAAAGACACATCAGTGTTTACGGCGCAGAAAACGATCAGCGTTTAACTGGTAAGCACGAGACACAGTCTATTGATCAGTTCAGCTACGGTATCTCAGATAGAGGCGCGTCCATCCGTATTCCAATCACTACTCACACAGATGGCTGGGTAGGTCGCTTGGAAGACAGAAGAACTGCTTCAAATGCTGATCCATACAAAGTAGCGGCAGCAATTGTGAAGACCACAAAGGAAGGTTTGGCTTAAGCTAAGCTCTTCTAGTGAATGGCGCCCTCAGATTATCTGAGGGCGTGTTCTCGACCCTTGGTTCTTCTAAACCTTTCTTTCTGGGCGTTCGTCCCTTTCAGTTTTACCCCCAGCTTCATCAATATTCTGAGCTGTTCTCTTTATGGAATCTGCGTGGGATCTTTGTGAGACTTTTTATATGGTTGAGTGCTTACAAAGTAACTGTGTAAACGCTGACTGAAACTTCGTCTAAAGCGTTAAACGGACGGCGAACTTTCAGCAATCCTTACACCACCTCCCGCAAAAAATTACAGTCTATTGCAGCACATACTTGCAGCTTTGTTATTAACCCAAGCCATGGGCTCGATGTTCATCAGCCAAACCCACAGCGCAGCAACAGCCCTGAGCTCAAAAACAGCCCTGAGCTCAAAAACAGCCCTGAGCCCCAAAACAGCCCTGAGCGAATCACATAAAGTAGATAAACATATTCCTAGAAAAGAAATTTGGCAGATCACTCAACCAAGGAGTAGCGACAATTCATGTACGACAGTCCCTCGCCAGATATTTACCGATAACCTAAAAGCTACCCATATCAAAAAAGCAGGCGAAATCCGGCGCTCAATGCCTTGGCAGAGGACAAATCTCTTAGCATCTAGCAGCCATCACTTAAAGGAGCCTAGCGCTTTGCAAAACGCCGAGACTCAAACTGACAAAACAACTAGGTATCAAGCACCCCTAGTGATCACTTCTCCCCTCGAGGGCCAACTACTGCGCAGTAATGCGGGACTAGTTGAAATAGAACTTCGCTTAAAATCGGACGGTGCAAACCTACGCTTGGAAATGAGCCTAGACGGAAAAGTTGTCGCCTCGAAACCGCTACAAGACAGTCAAACTAGCACTCAGATTAACTTTCAACTGCAGCAGGTCAGTCGCGGCACACACAGCCTTGTTGCAACCCTCTACCAACAAGAAGAACAAATTCAGCAAAGCCCACCTGTAACATTCACCCTCTTGCGAAGGTCCGTAATCCAACTTAGGCGGTAACGTTACCTCCCTGACCCTACCTTCAGCCTAATTAAGCTGAAACAGCAATGACCGTTCACATATAGCTTGACCTTTTTTGGAGCACGCACTATTTTGGTGCAGCAAAGTTCGAGATACCGGAACAGAAGTTGTGTCAAAAGCTTACGCAGATGTTCACCAACCCCGTAGCAAACAAAAAATACGGGCTTAGTAGGGCCAGATGATAATGATATAGGTTACTGATTTTAATAGTAAATTTTTCGTAATATTATTTATCTACGGCCTACTTTCGATCAAATACAGTCATAGGTTTTTAAACTGCAATTAGGTCACCAATATCGGCCCAATTATTGCTTTGAAGATAGAACAATAACCAAAAACACGAATTCAGAAATAAAATTTAAGCTAAACGTTGACTATCCAAAGATCTCGCAACGGCTGTTTTAAGACTGAGATATGACCAAATTAACGGCAGATTAGGTCAATTGAGCGGATGATGAATCGAGCAAAACCACCATATAGAGAACATCTAAAGCAGCCCACATTGGTAGGGCTTTTAGATCATCTAGTTACCGCTGTTATTCTCCTAGACGCAGATTTGTGCGTACGCCTTGTAAATGCCTCCGCAGAAAGTTTGCTGCATATTTCAGCGGCGCAAATTAACGGCGACTCTTTAGACCAGTTCATTCTCAGATCTGATGATTTAATCAACTCCCTTCAAGTCGCATTGGATAATGGCCAACCTTTCACAAGCCGAGACATTCACTTGCAGCTACCAGAAAGCGTGGTCGAGCGCATAGACCTGACGGTTACAAACGTTGAAAACCCTCGAGGGCTGCTACTGGAAATGCACCCTACGAGCAGGCTCAACGCCATAAGCCAAGGTAACTCGCTGGAGTCTCAACAAGAAACCACCCGCAGCCTAATCCGTGGTCTTGCACACGAAGTGAAAAACCCCCTTGGCGGCATAAGGGGCGCTGCACAGTTATTGGATCGTGCCCTGCCCAGTGAAGAGCTAAAAGAATATACCCAAATTGTTATCTCTGAGGCCGACCGTCTGCGCGACTTAGTCGATCGCATGCTTGGTCCTTGGCAGCCATTAACTATGGAGCCGGTGATCATTGTTGAAGCTGCTGACAGAGTAATCAATATTCTCAAAGTGGAGTTTGAGCAAAATATAGATTGGATTAGAGACTACGACCCAAGTCTGCCTACGGTAGAAGGCGACGAAGATCAGTTGATCCAAGCGATCCTAAATATTGCTCGCAATGCTTGTGAAGCACTTGCCGAAACAGCTAACCCAAAAATCACAATCAAAACACGAGTAACACGCCAATTTACTATTGGTAACAAGCGACATAAGTCAGTGCTGCAATTAGACATTTCAAACAATGGTCCGAGTATTGAACCTAAGTTTATAGAACAGATCTTTTTTCCAATGATCAGTGGCCGCGCCAATGGTTCAGGTCTTGGACTGTCTATTACACAAAATATAATTAGCCGCCACGAGGGTGCAGTACAAGTCCTTAGCAATACCGGCGTTACCACCTTTTCACTATTTCTACCGTTCTCCGCACTGGACACGGAACCAGCCAACACAGGAAGTATTAAATGAACGGACACGTATGGGTCATAGATGATGACAGTGCCATTCGCTGGGTGTTGGATCGCGCGTTAAGTCAGGCGAGTATCCCAATAACAGCATTCAATACAGCAGACCAAGCACTACACCACCTAAACGACGATGCCCCGCTGGCTATCATTACTGATATTAGAATGCCGGGCATGTCTGGGTTGGATTTCCTTGAGAAAGTTCAAGAAAGCCACCCTCAAGTACCGATCATTGTCATGACCGCGCACTCAGATTTACAAAGCGCAGTGCACAGCTTTGAGCGCGGTGCTTTTGAGTATCTGCCCAAACCCTTCGATGTAGATGACGCCGTTGCGGTAGTCCAGCGCGCTATTGCGCATACAAAAGAAGCTGAACCCCTAAGCAAAGCGCAGCCGGAGGAGCCAACAGAAATAATTGGTAGCGCGCCAGCCATGCAGGAAGTGTTTCGGGCAATAGGTCGGCTGTCTTCATCTAATGTCAGCGTACTCATTAACGGCCCATCAGGATCTGGTAAAGAGCTAGTGGCCAAAGCACTGCACCGTCACTCACCTCGGCAAAGCGGATCCTTTGTCGCCCTGAATGTGGCGGCAATCCCCAACGAGTTAATTGAAAGCGAATTATTTGGTCACGAGAAAGGTGCATTTACCGGTGCCACTCAGCGCAGAATGGGGCGCTTTGAACAAGCCAACCACGGCACACTATTTTTAGACGAAATTGGCGACATGCCCGCATCAGCACAAACAAGATTGCTACGCGTACTTGCTGAGAATGAATTTTATCGAGTAGGCGGTCATCAGTCTGTACAAGTAGACGTTAGAATAATTGCTGCCACACACCAAAACCTAGAAACCTTGGTAGAAAGAGGTACTTTTCGGGAAGATCTTTTCCATCGACTAAATGTCATCAGAGTTCATGTGCCAGCCCTTTCTGAACGCCGAGAGGATATATCTTTACTCGCCCAGCACTTCCTTGACAAAGCAGCCGTTGAACTAGGGGACGAGCCGAAGCGCTTAGATATAGCCACGGCAAAATATTTATCCCTGCTACCCTGGCCAGGCAACGTACGCCAGCTTGAAAATACCTGCCGCTGGCTGCAAGTAATGGCAAGCTCACGAGTCATCCTAATCGAAGATTTGCCCCCAGAACTACAACAAGATATTGAGGGCAAAAGTGATACCGATTGGGAAGCCGGATTGGAGCTGTGGGTCAGCCAGCTACTGGATGACACTAGCAACACCACCGTTCTTGATACCGTAATGCCAAGGGTAGAACGGGTTATGATCAATGCCGCGTTAAGAAAAAGTAGTGGCAGAAAGAAGGACGCTGCAGAGTTATTGGGCTGGGGTCGTAATACTCTGACCCGAAAAATGCAGGAACTGGATTATTGAGTATCACTAAGCATTAATGAGTCATCCGAAATGCTTATTTGCTAACGAAGATAAATGCCGGTGAGACTCCAGAGGTCTTAGCAAGCTACAATAGCCTATGAACGTCGTACTTTATCAGCCAGAAATCCCTCAAAATACTGGCAACATTATCCGCATCTGCGCCAACACTGGCGCAAAATTGCACCTTGTAAAACCCTTTGGTTTTGAGTGGGATGACAAACGCCTACGCCGAGCAGGACTAGACTACCATGAGCTGGCGTTGGTGACACTGCATGAGGACTTTGAGGCATGCCAAATAGCGTTAGCAGATACACGCTGGTTTGCGCTAACAACCAAAGCAAAAAGAAGTTACGCAGAAATTACATACCGACCTAACGATACTGTTTTGTTTGGGCAAGAGACAAAGGGTTTGCCTGCCTACATTGCCCACCGTCTGAAGGACGAGCAGAAACTACGCATTCCAATGCAAGCGACATCGCGCAGTATCAATTTGGCCAACTCTGTTGCCATTACCTTGTACGAGGGCTGGCGCCAACAAAACTTCGACGGTCTATTGTAAACCGCCAGATTGGGCTTAGTGAGTCGTCACATCCGAGTCGTCTTTTTGCTCAGCCTCGCTAGCTTTTTCATGCTCCTGCAGGGCCTTCACATACAGCGCTTCAAAGTTCACTTGGGCTAGTTGCAAGGGAGGGAATCCGCCTTTCACAACTAAATTGTCCATTGCTTCACGCAAGTACGGAAACAATGTATTGGGACAAGCTATGCCAATGATTTGACTCAACTGGTTAGGCTCTGCGCCTTGAATCAAGAAAATACCGCCCTGTTGAATTTCAACAATAAAGGCCACCATATTTTCTTCTAACGTGGCTGTAACCGTAGCAGACAAGATTACTTCTTGAAGATCTTCGCCAAGGCCTGTAGCTCGGGTGTTGATGTCGACCTTAATCTCAGGGCGCCATTGCTTAATAAACACTTCTGGCGAATTCGGAGATTCAAAGGACGAATCTTTCAAAAACACGCGCTCTATACGGAATTGAACCTGAGCCCTGTCAGCATCTTGTGCTTGCCCATTGTCACCAGTATTTTCACTTTCACTCATAAAATTAACTCTTAACTGCCATTTTTAACTACTAGCCTCTAACCTTTAACTACCGGAAGATTCTGTCCGCGCCATTCAGCGTAGCCACCCATTAAACGCGAGACATTAGAGAAGCCATTTTTCTTCAGCAAAGTGCCTGCAGAGCCAGAATGTTGGCCCATTTTACAAGCCACTACTATTGGGCGCTCTTTGTGCTTGGAAAGCTCACTCCACTTATCTTCTAAACTCGCAAAAGGAATGTTCACCGCATCTACAATATGCCCTTCTGCGAACTCTGCCTTGTCGCGCACATCAAGTACCAGAGCATTTTGCACATTGACCATACGTACAAGTTCTTGAGTACT
Source organism: marine gamma proteobacterium HTCC2089 (assembly GCA_905182905.1). Classification (GTDB taxonomy): domain Bacteria; phylum Pseudomonadota; class Gammaproteobacteria; order Pseudomonadales; family Azotimanducaceae; genus UBA4421. The sequence goes on from CAJJDH010000002.1 coordinate 110,807, forward strand.
TATAGTTGCACCGCCTCGCCCCGCCTCATTGCGGATAAAAAGTGCCAACAACACTACGAACGCCCCGACTAAAAGAGGGTGTTCGCCGATAAAAATAAAAAAAGCTTCCATGGATTTCGCCTAGATATTGCGCCGGCGATTATACACTTCCACCGCCCAAACGGGGTGACTGATATAGAGAAATTTTACCCCGTCATTTTCAGTATCTGCGGGCTCGGCGCTAGCAGCTATTTAGCGCCGCCAAATTTAACGCCGCTGTCAGATTGAATTTTTTCCTAAGCCTTTTTTTGCTAAGATTCAGCTCGGGTTTGGCGCTACAAAAATTCATCAGCTAATGATCTGCGAGCACGCCTAACTCGCCGCTGCAGAGTCGAATTGCTGCATGAAAAGTTAGAAGCCCCTTTAGAATATGTCTTTAAAAGAGCACCTAGGAGTACCACGCCATGTCCACAACCAGCCTACTAGTCATCCTCGACGGCTTTGGTCACAGTACAGACACTGCCAATAATGCAATTGCTATGGCTGACACTCCAACTTGGGACAACCTTTGGCAGAATAGCCCCAGCACACTTATTTCCGGTTCTGGTAGCGACGTAGGTTTACCTGACGGACAGATGGGTAATTCAGAAGTAGGTCATATGAACCTAGGCTCTGGTCGAGTGGTTTATCAAGACTTCACACGTATCAATAAGTCCATAGAAGAGGGAGATTTTGGCGACAACCCTGCACTCGTGCATGTCACAGAAACTGTGAAACAAACCAATGGCGCGTTACATGTTATGGGCTTGCTCTCTCCAGGCGGAGTGCACAGCCATGAAGAGCAAATATTCAGCCTAATCAAAATTGCCGCAGCCAAAGGGGTCGGCAAAATTTATCTGCACGCGTTCTTAGACGGCAGAGATACACCGCCACGCAGTGCCAAGGCCTCACTAGCAAAAGCGGACGCGCTATTTGCCGAGCTGCAATGCGGACAGGTGATCAGCGTGAGTGGTCGCTATTTTGCTATGGACAGAGACCGCAACTGGGATCGACTTGAACGCGCTTACAATTTGGTTGTGCGCGGAGAGGCCCCATTTCATGCAGAGACTGGCGTACAGGCATTGGAAAGTGCATATCAGCGCGACGAAAATGACGAGTTTGTACAGCCAACGGCCGTCCACTCTCCAGATCAAGCGCCCTTTCACCTGTGTGAAGAAGACGCTGTCATCTTTATGAATTTTCGCGCAGATAGAGCACGACAATTTACCAGAGCCATGACCGAGACAGGTTTCGACGGCTTTCCGCGACGCTCATTTTTTCCAACGGCAAATTTTACAACGCTAACCCAGTATGCAGAAGATATAGATCTGCCCTGCGCTTTTAGCAAACTCAAGCTGACCAACTCCCTAGGCGAGCACCTGCAGAATAAGGGCCTGCGCCAACTGCGAATTGCTGAAACTGAGAAGTACGCCCACGTAACATTCTTTTTCTCAGGTGGTCGAGAAGAACTATTCGACGGCGAAGAACGCCTACTTATCCCATCACCCAAGGTTGCAACCTATGACCTGCAGCCAGAAATGAGTGCGAAAAAAGTCACGGACGAACTTATCGAAGCAATAAATAGCGGACGCTTCGACACAATTGTTTGCAACTATGCCAACGGTGACATGGTCGGTCATAGCGGAAAACTACAGCCAGCGATTAAGGCTGTGGAAACTCTAGATCATTGCCTTATGCGCCTACAGGAAGTAATTAGGCATACCGATGGCCAGATGTTGGTTACCGCAGACCACGGTAATGTTGAGCAAATGGTAGATCACACCAGTAATCAGGAGCACACGGCGCATACAAGCAACCTTGTTCCCTTAGTCTATTTAGGGCCACAAGATATTAATCTGCGCGACGGCGGCTCTTTGTGCGATGTTGCGCCGACACTACTAGAACTCATGGGGCTAGATATTCCTCAAGAAATGACAGGGCGATCATTAATAGCTGGAGGTGGAAAGTAACCGAGCTTGCAAACAATCAAGCTGAAATGACTACCACCGGTCGTTATCCCTTCGCGCACCGTAGTGCTAAGTCTACGGGTCAGTTCCGTAAGATGGCGCTAATCATTGCAGCAGTACTACTGCTGATCAGCCCGCATACATTTACCGCAGAATCTGAGCTTGGCATTGAGGAAAGCGAACTGGCTTTGCAGCAAACTCTCGAGCAACTGAATGCGTTAGACAAATGGCTGACTCAGGCAGAGCAGGACAATAACCAACTCATAGCGCAGCTACGCGAGCAAGACAAAAAGATTGCAGCGTTGACCAAGCAAACACAGCAAGCTAACAAAGCCCTGGCAAAAGCAAATATGGCACTGGGCAAAACAACCAACGAAATAGACGCACTTAAAGCGTCACAAAAGCAGCAGCGCCAAGCCGTAGCCATTCACCTGCGGGCCGCTTATCGCTTAGGCGGAGACGATTTCATCAAGCAACTGCTGAACAAAAACTCCTCTGCGGACCTAGATAGACTAATACGTTATCACGGCTATTTTGGGACAGAGCGACTAGCTCTCATTGAAGGCTACAAAAATTCACTGCAGCAATTAGCCGAAAGCGAAAAAATTCTCAGCAAGCAGAAGCAACAACGCAACGGCCACCTAAAGGCCTTACAGCAACAGCGTGCCAACATGAGTAGCGAGCGCAAAGCTCGAGAACGATCAATCAGTAAACTCGCCGCACAAAAGAAAGACAAAACCCAGCAACAAAAAACACTTTTAGCAGATAGCGAACGTCTGCAGTCGCTTATACAAACTCTACAACTAGAACCTCTAGGTTTTGACGACTCAAGTATTGAAGAGGCCAAGGGCAGTCTGCCAAAGCCAATGGAAGGTAAGTTAAGAAATCGATTCGGCGAGCAACGAGCCGGTGGACGGCTGCAGTGGCGTGGCTTTACGATGGGTGCAGAACTGGGCACGCCGGTAACAGCAGTTTTTCGTGGCAGAGTAGTATTTGCAGACTGGCTTAGAGGTTTTGGCTTGATGACTATTATTGATCATGGCGAGGGCTACATGACCATGTATGGGTTTTGCGACAACCTAAGCAAAAAGACCGGCGACTGGGTCGAAAGTGGCGAAACCATTGCAAGCGCAGGCAATAGTGGCGGCCAACAAGAGCCGGGCATGTATTTTGAGTTACGTCACGAGGGCATTGTGCGCGACCCCGCCAAGTGGATAAACCTCTAGCCTAGGAGGAGCAAGCCTCAACCACATGGTTTATGATCCAAGAAATGGCCCAATCAATACGTTAACTAAATGACTCTAAAGCCACTCTCACTACTCAACCTACTGCTAAGTATGATCAGCGGCATACTACTGGGAATAGTTATTTTTCAGTGGTATTACTCGGGGCATATTTCAAGACATATTTCTGGATATAGTTCGACGCACGCGAACATAGCGGCGGCGCTGAAACAAATAGACCAGCACTTTGTGGGGGAGCTTGATGAAAAAACTCTGACCAACCAAGCAATTAACGGCATGCTTGCAGGGCTTGACGAATATTCCGAACTACTAGACCAGCAGAGCTACGCAAATCTAGTGAGCCATAGCCAAGGAGAATTCGTCGGCATTGGAGTTGAAATCAAGCTTTCTAACGGTTTCTTTACTGTAGTGCGCGTAAATAGAGGCACACCAGCCGAGTCCGCGGGCATCGCTGTTGGCGACACAATCAGAGCAATAAACGGCACATCAGCTAAGGGCATGAGTGCAGAACAGATTAGTCAGCAAATGCAGGGCGCTATAGGCACAAACCTAGCCTTATTGCTAAAGCGAGAAGAGCAAGCCGAGCTAATTCCCATGGTTCTTCAACGACAACTAATCACCACTACACACATCACCCATAAACGCCTCGCCAACGATATAGGGTACGTGCGCATTACAAATTTTGATCAAAACGCCGGCGCAAACTTGTTGGCTAGTCTAGCTACACTGAACAAGCAAAGGGCAACTAAGGGCCTTATTTTAGATTTGCGCAGCAACCCTGGGGGCATATTGCGCGCCTGCGTAGATGTCGCAGAAATATTTTTGGATGGGGGGTTAGTTGTCTCTACCCAGCGCAGCAGCACTTTCTTAGCTGACGATCCTAGCAAGGTTGACTACTTCGCCAGCACAGGGGACTTTAGCGCAGAGCTACCGCTGGCCATACTTATCAATGAAGGTACTGCTTCAGCGTCTGAAATTGTAGCCGGTGCCATGCAAGATCATGGACGCGCAACAATCATTGGCAATACATCTTTCGGTAAAGGCACTGTGCAGTCGCTTATGCCGCCCCTACCTGATGGACAGGCGTTAAAGATCACTACCGCCTACTATTACACGCCAAATGGACGCTCATTCCACAACGCTGGCATTGAACCTGACATTACTTTTAGTGCAAATGAAGACGAGTTATTGGAATTTGCAGCAGCGCATTTGCTACAGGAACAATCATCAAGCGCAGTTGATATCAGCGTAGGCGAATAGAAGCTCAGCGCCAACGTCAATCTATGCGGCATAAAAAATTGGTTTGTGGCTTGGGCGGCAAACCAGATCGGCCAACGCCTCTTAAGGCTACTCGTCTAGAAAAGACTGACCGGCAGCAACGTCTAAGGTGCCTTCATAAATAGCACGACCAGTAATGGCGCCTAACAACAATTCTGGCTGTTCTGAAAATGCAGCTTTAAGCACATGCAAATCTTGCATATTGGTCACACCACCTGAAGCAATCACAGGCATATTGGCCGCCTGCGCAATTTCTAACGTGGCCGTAACATTCAGGCCTTCCATCATGCCGTCGCGATCAATGTCGGTATAAACAATGCCAGCAATGGGTAGCTCACCCGCTTGGCGTGCTAGATCAAGAGCCTGTACGCCAGAGTCTTTGTCCCAGCCTTGGGTAGCTGCAACGCCGCCTCGAGCATCTAGACCCAAAATTACTTGGCCAGGATACTTATGCGCCATGGTTGCTAAGAACTCGGGGTCTTCAATGGCTTTAGTGCCAACAATCACTGCGCTCACGCCCACATCAAGGTAAGCATCGATAATTTCAGCACTGCGAATACCGCCACCCACCTGCACAGGTATGTCACCCATGGCAGCGACCATGGCACCAATTAACGCTGCATTTTTTGGCTCGCCAGCAAAGGCTCCGTCCAGATCAACAATATGTAAACGACGACCGCCTTGCTCTTTCCAATGCGCCGCCATAGCAACGGGGTCTTTAGAAAACACTGTAGAGTCTTCCATGCGACCTTGGCGCAGGCGCACGCAAGCACCCTCTTTTAAATCAATAGCGGGAATCAGCAACATAGATTTATAGGCTACCTTTTGTCGACGGCACAATGCCGGACATGCGCTCATCTGCAGTAATTGCCATACGCAGGGCACGACCAAACGCCTTAAACAAGGTTTCCGCTTGGTGGTGAGCGTTTTCACCTTTGAGGTTATCTAGGTGCAGAGTCATCATGGAGTGGTTAACCATGCCTTGGAAAAACTCGCGCAATAAATCTACGTCAAAATCACCCACGCGACCGCGAGTGTACTCCACCCCATAGTGCAAGCCAGGACGACCGGACAGGTCTATTACAACCCGTGATAGAGCTTCGTCTAACGGCACATAAGCATGACCGTATCGCGTAATACCGCTTTTATCGCCAATAGCTTCATTCAGAGCCTGGCCCAAAACAATACCCACATCCTCAACCATGTGGTGAGCGTCAACCTCAAGATCACCGGTGGCTTCAATATGGATATCAATCATGCCGTGACGAGAAATTTGCGTCAGCATATGATCAAAAAATGGCAGGCCCGTAGCAAAATGGCTGTCTCCGGTGCCATCCAGATTTATGCTCAAGACAATCTGGGTTTCGCTGGTATCTCTTGTAATTTTCGCCTGACGCACTTTTATCACCTGCGGTTATGCTTTGAAGGCGGGCAGTTTAACGGGCTTTGCCAAAGATTACAGTCTTGGTTTAAATCAATTACCAGCTGCCATAATCCCTGCAGTCTGATTTGGCTGAAAAATCTAGCTACTAAAGCAGATCCATCAAATCGCCATGGGGTAAAAACCGATTGCTGGTATTTGCCTTTATCCATGAGACTAAATCCGCAGGCACAGTTTTGCGCTTTTTTAGCACTCGCATTAATCCTACTACTGGAGACTTAGCCTCGGCTTTCCACTCGGGGTAGCGCATCTCGCCCAACGTGAACAAACGAATCAAGCCTACTATTGCCGCATCGTCTAAATCAGTCCCCGCATCTTGCCAGCCCGAGTGCTGCATTAGCCGAGCTAACGTAGCAATTTGCTCTGCGGTCAGCTCAATTGCGAAATTTTCTTTCGCGCCGGCCGCTGCTAGCTCCAAGGCTAAAGCCAAAGTAGCCGCATCAATAGACTTGTTCTGAGCATTGAATTGGCTTGGATCAAATGTATCTACAGACATGGTTTTCCCAGTGAAGTGTTCGGTTGTCGCAAAAGACCCACAGTCGGTCTGCATTCCAATCATAAACTATCCACGATTTGTAATATTGGTATAGATTGCGTTTTCTAGATATTTACCGCTTTTGAAAACGGCTAATCACCGAGACATTTAGAGCAATGCGTTAAAAGAACCAATAACTGCACCATTAACTAGAGGAATAGTTAAATGAAACGATTTATACAGCTGATTGTTGCGGTATTACTACTAGTCGTTATAGCCGCCTACTTTTATTTACAAGACGGCGAACGCTACAAAGCTGACCTTGAAGCCTATTTGAGCGATACCAGTGGTTACGACATTGAGATCAACGGTGATATTCAATGGCAGATCTTACCTACCCTTGGGCTAACTGCCGAAAAGATTAGTGCCGCTAACGCTGAAGAAAAAATAAGTGTTGGCCAGCTCACACTAAATGCGCAATTTGGCAATATTTTCTCGGCCTTGGATTCTTGGCAGATACACCAGTTTAACGTGCAAAATGTCGTGATAGATTCCGCAGGTAGCCAAATGATTGTGCGCAGTTTGACACTCAAAGATTTTCAACCTGAAACGCCCAGCCCTTTTGAACTTGATTTCGCCTATCAAGCTGGGGCAGATGTTGCGGCAGATGACTTTAACCTCAAAGGCAGCCTCACCTATATGTCTTTGGAGGCATCTAACACCGGTCAGAGCACACTTGTGAAGTTCACCAATACTGCACTGACCAGCACCTATGCCAACGGTATTTGTAGCGGCGAAGTATCCGACAATGCAGCACCGCCAAGTGTCGCAAGTACAAACGACGACTTGCTGCCGGTAGAAAGCATTTTGGCCTTTGATGCAAATATCGCCTGCAACCTAAGCGAGCTAAACGCCGGTGAGTACAAGTTCAACAATGCCAAATTGAATGTCAAACAAGTAGCAGGCAAAAGCAAAGCAACGCTAGCATTAGCCGACTTTTTTGGTGGCAACTTAAACACAATTGCGGATATCAACGTAAACCCTGTGCCAGTAGAGTGGGATATATCCTTCGAAGGCGCCGATATAGACAGCCGCAAGCTGTTGGAGCTGTCAGAGAGCAAACTCAACTGGCAAGCCCCACTGGAAGTTAAGGGGCAACTGAAAATGCTGGGCAACACAGAACAAGCATTAGCCGATAGTATAGTAGGGTCGGCAAACTTGGATGGCGGTCAAGGCAGCATTGATATCAGCCAGGTTAAGAAGGCGCTAGTGGTGATCAATCAACTGGCATCAACTAAAGAACCTGTAGGTGAGTTGCCTGATCAGCTGCAGTACAACAATTTGCAGGCGGCGTGGACTATTCAGGGCCAAGCCAACAGCTTGGTGGTGGATTTGGACAATCTACAAACCTCAGCTAGTGGCCAGATCCAATTTCTTGCTGATAACCTGAACCTCAGCGGCAGCGCGGTAGTAAACACACCCCAACCAGGGCAACAGATTAAGCTAACCCCTGCGCTAATGAATACTGCCATTCCTTTTGATTGCGAAGGGCAACTAGCAGAGCCTTCCTGCAAGCCAAATACCAAAGCAATAGGTAAGATGCTGGTGCAGATATTGAAAAATTCTCAGCAAGATAAAGTTAAAAAGAAAATAAGCGACGCCATTGAAGAAAAAGTGCCTGATCAGCTGAAAGACGCCGCCAAGCAACTACTTAATCTCTTCGGCAAGTAATAAAAAGGTATGCGTATTAGATGGACTGGTTTGCTGGGCGACTACTAGAGTGGTTTGAAGAAAATGGCCGCAAAGACTTGCCCTGGCAAACCGACATCAATCCATATCGGGTCTGGGTTTCGGAGATCATGTTGCAGCAGACCCAAGTTGCCACAGTAATCGACTACTTTGCGCGCTTCACCCAGCGCTTCCCCAACATTGAGAGCTTAGCCCAGGCCCATATAGACGAGGTACTGCATCTTTGGACTGGGCTAGGTTACTACGCACGGGGGAGAAATTTACATAAATCCGCCCAGCTGGTGGTTGCAAACCACGCCGGCCAAATGCCCACAGAGCAACAAGCACTTGAGTCTCTACCAGGGATAGGCCGCTCTACCGCCGGAGCGATAAGAGCCATTGCCATGAACCAGCAAGGGGTGATTTTAGATGGCAACGTGAAACGGGTTCTGGCGAGGTTTCATGGCGTAGAGGGCTACCCTGGCGACAGCAAGATCAGTGCACGAATGTGGCTGGATGCAACCGCACATACACCCGCTACATCAACCGCAGCCTATACCCAAGCCATTATGGATTTGGGAGCAACCCTGTGTACTAGAAAGAAAGCTGCCTGTGAACAATGCCCTATGCGCAGCAAATGCGTGGCTTTGGCCAAAGACATGGTGCATTTATTGCCCACACCCAAAGCGAAAAAAGCCAAACCCCTACGCACAGCGCGGTTCTTCATAGCCAGCTTACCGAATGGCGCCACGCTAATGGAGCAAAGGCCGGCGACGGGTCTATGGGGAGGCTTATGGAACCCGCCAGAGCGCAGTTCTGACACCTCTATAGATATGTACTTGGCAGAACTAGGATTGAAAGCATCCGATGTAGAGCAACACACCGCAGCGGTTTTCCGCCATACATTTACCCACTTTCATTTAGACGTAGAACCCATTTACTTAACCCTAAAGCGTCAACCGACATTAGCCGTGGAGGAAAGCAGTAGCCGCTGGGTGTTACCTGAACATTTAGAAAACAACAACGAAGCCATAGGATTGTCTGCGGTAGCGGTTAAACTACTAACACCGCTGGGCAAGACCCAAGATAGATAGCAAAGCGAATATAAAGAGGCAAAATGACCAGAACAGTACTGTGCAGCAAATACCAAAAAGAACTGCCCGGGTTGGAAAAACAACCCATCCCCGGCGTTCATGGTGAAAAAATATTTGCTCAGGTCTCCGAAAAAGCCTGGCTGGAATGGCAGACCCTGCAAACCATGCTGATAAACGAAAAACATTTGAGCCTAATAGATCCCGAAACACGTAAGTATTTGCTGGACCAGATGTGGAAATTCTTCAGAAATGAGGATGTAGATCGACCGGAAGGCTATACACCTGCTCAGAGCAGTTGACGGGAAGCCGCGACATCGGTTTAATACGCCGCTCGCTGCCAACGTTAGGCAAGCAGTACGGCCTGATAGCTCAGTCGGTAGAGCAGAGGATTGAAAATCCTCGTGTCGGTGGTTCGATTCCACCTCAGGCCACCATTTTGCAACCTTTAAATTTTTTAACTCCTTGATCAGATTGGGCTGTGAGCAGTAAAGGCTCTGCCTATAGCCTGACCTGAAGCCGTTGGTTGTGATGTTAAACCAAGG
>CAJJDH010000003.1 GCA_905182905.1 marine gamma proteobacterium HTCC2089
AGGAGTCGTTAGGACTATGAGCACACCGTTGGCGCAACGCTCGCAGGCAGAGCTAGAAAAATTACAAGAAGAATTGAGCGCAGCTTACAAAGGCCTTACTGCGGCCCAGGGTGGCAACCAACTGAAATTAGACCTGAGCCGAGGCAAACCCGGAGCAGAGCAGTTGGATTTGAGTAACGGCTTAGAAGAGGCACTTGGCGGCGACTTTTTTAGCGCAGACGGCACGGATACGCGCAACTATGGCGGCATACGCGGCATTAGTGAAGCGAGAGAACTAGGCGCGCAACTTATGGGCGTTCCAGCCAATGAGATTATTGCTGGGGGCAACTCTAGCCTGACAATGATGCACCTAGTGCTTAGAACAGCCATGGATATCGGCCTATGGGGGGACCAGCGTCGCTGGAGCAATTGCCCAACCGCAAAAATTTTGACCCCAGTACCCGGCTATGACCGGCATTTTGCTTTAGCCGAGCATTTCGGTTTAGAAATGGTCAACGTACCAATGAACGATGACGGCCCAGACATGCAGGCGGCCCTCGAATTGGTTGCCAATGATGACAACATCAAAGGCATTTGGTGCGTACCAAAATACGCTAACCCTACAGGCTGCACCTACAGCGATGCTGTGGTCGATGCCATTGCGGCACTGCCGCAACACGCTAAAGCTGACGACTTTGTTGTTATGTGGGACAACGCTTACGCTGTGCATGATCTAGATGAGCACGGTGAGCAGCTCAAATCTATTCGTGATGCTGCAATAACAAAAGATACCCAAGCGCACATTGTGCAGTTTGCGTCGACATCTAAAATCACCCATGCAGGCTCAGGTGTTGCTTTTATTGCAGGGGCAGACAACGTGCTGGCCAATTTAGAAAAACACATGGCAGTTTTTACTATTGGTCCAGACAAAGTGAATCAATTACGCCACGCGCGATTTTTGCAGGGTCGTTTAAAAGAACACATGGCAGCACACGCTGCAATCATCCGACCAAAATTTGACTTAGTGTTGAAAAGTTTCGAGCAAGAATTGGGAAGCTTTGACATAGCCACATGGACTAAACCCAAGGGGGGCTACTTTGTTTCCTTAGACCTTCAGCCCGGCCTAGCCAAAGAAGTAGTAGCCATGGCAAAAGCTGTAGGTCTTACCCTGACGCCCGCAGGTGCAACGTTTCCTGGCGACCACGACCCCGAAGATCGAAATATGCGAATAGCGCCTACCTTTGGGTCCTTAGATGAAATTAATGCAGCAATGGATATCCTGACGCTGTGTATAAAGTTAGCTAGCGTACGCAAGCTGGTTAGCGACCAAACTTAATTAGGTATTACATGTTAGAAGATAATGGCGAGACTCAAGATTTAGACAAGGCCAAAAAGGAAGCTGCAGCGGAAAAAGACGCTGCAACATCTACACCCGCAGCTCCTGCTACTTTAGCAGAGCCAATGAACGAAACTCAGGAAGCCCCTACTGATGTAGGCGCAAACGATACAACTGAGAGTTCTTTCGAAGATCCAGAGAAAGATACAGAGAAAGATACAGCGGAAGAAATACCGGAAGAAGTACCGGAAGAAACAGCAGATACAACGGACAACGCAGCAGCAGAAAACAGTGCTTTGGTTGAAGAAGTAGCTGTCGAGACAGCTGCAGAACCTGTAACCGAAGCTACCTCTACTGAAGAAGATGCTCCAGAAGAATTTGCCGCCGAAGAAGGCAGTGAGAACACAGAGCAAGCTGAGCCTTCTGAAAACGCGGCGGCAGCTGTGGCTGAAGTAACCGACGACGCTGCGGTGCAAGAGACCCCCAATGAAGCAGGCACTGAAAGTGAGTCTATTGATGAACCCGCAGCCCAGACATACGAACCGGTGCGTTTTCAAGAATTGGCGTTGCCAGATCCGTTAGTAGCCGCAGTAGACGAGCTAGGTTTCGAATTTTGCACGCCTATCCAAGGTAGATCTTTACCGTTCAGCCTATCCGACTACGATGTTACCGGTCAGGCACAAACAGGTACCGGCAAAACTGCCGCTTTCTTAATTACGCTGTTTACGCGCTTCTGGGAAAATCCATTACAAACAGAACAACGAACCGGCACACCTCGAGCGTTAGTACTGGCGCCTACCCGGGAACTGGCTATGCAAATTGAGGGCGATGCGCAAAGTCTTAGCAAACACATGGGTATGCGCACAGTTTGCGTAGTGGGCGGCATGGACTACGGTAAGCAACGCGAAGAACTAGAAGAAGGCCCGGTAGATGTATTGGTTGCTACACCTGGCCGACTGATCGACTTTGTCGAGCGTCGCGAGATCAATTTGCGCGAAGTAGAAGTCCTGGTCATTGACGAGGCCGACCGCATGCTAGACATGGGCTTCATTCCAGATGTACGCCGCATTGTTTTACAAACACCACACAAGCGTAAGCGGCAAACATTATTCTTCTCCGCGACATTCAACGATGCGGTCATGCGCTTAGCGCAATCTTGGACAATCGACGCAGAACATATCATTGTAGAACCTGAAAGCGTTGCTACCGATACGGTAGATCAGAAGTTCTGGTTGGTCGGTGCAAGAGAAAGACAAAAAGTTCTGTTTCAGTTCTTGTCACATGCGCAACCTGAGCGGGCTATTATATTTGCCAACAGACGCGATCAAACCCACCGCATAGTCGAGTTTCTCAGGAAAAAAGATATTCCTTGCGAGGCACTGGCCGGCGATGTGCCACAACGTAAGCGCATGGCAACCTTAGCCCGCTTCAAAGAGGGCAAGTTGCGCTATTTGATCGCCACAGATGTAGCTGGTCGGGGCATTCATGTAGATGGCGTAACACACGTTATAAACTACGAACTACCAGATGATTCGGAAGACTACGTGCACCGCATTGGGCGCACGGGTAGAGCTGGAGCATCAGGCACATCTATTAGTTTTGTTTCTGAAGATGACGCCTTTAATCTACCGGCACTGGAAGAATACCTAGGCACGCGGATCAAATGCATCCAGCCTGACTTACTACCCGATAGTTAAGGCGAGCTTGCGTCGCAGCGCTTTGGAGAAGATTTATGACTGAACATCACTCAGACAGTACTGACATCCAAAGCGCACCTGCCGTCACCCAAGTGGCGGTAGTACAGCACAACGCAGGGATAGATGTAGAAGCCAACTTAAGCAAATTAGAATTGCTCTCTAGCCAGGCTGCCAGCGAAGGAGCTCAGCTGGTCAGTTGGCCCGAAGCCTTTGCCTACCTCGGCCGCCACGATGGTAAAAAGGAAATACTAGAAACCCTTGAAGATGGCGGTCCTATTCTCAAACGCTGCCAGGACCTAGCACGCAAACTCAATTGCCAACTACTCTTAGGCGGTTTCCACGAAGCGATTCCTGAGGACCCTGACCGCTGCTACAACACTAGTGTTTATTTAGATGAAAGCGGCAGCATTCGCGCCAGCTATAGAAAAATACACCTATTCGATGTGAGCATACCTAACGGGCCACAGCTGATGGAGTCCAGGCAAACTGCGCCGGGCGAGAAGGCCGTATGCGTAGAAACACCTATGGGCAGAGTTGGACTGACTATTTGCTATGACGTTCGTTTCCCAGCGTTGTACCAACGTTTGGCGGCCATGGGCGCGGTAGCCATGACTGTGCCATCGGCGTTTACTGCAACAACCGGTGCAGCCCACTGGCACACTTTACTGCGTGCACGGGCCATTGAAACTCAAAGCTATGTCATTGCACCGGCGCAACACGGCGCCCATAGCGCCAATCGCGCTTCATTCGGCCATTCACTAATTGTCGATCCATGGGGTAAAGTGATTGCCGAGCTACCCGAAGGCGACGGCTACGTGATCGCTGGCGTGGATAGCGATGAAGTACATAGAATTAGGCGTGAAGTACCCAGCCTTGCCAATCAAAGACCCATAGGCTAACACCATGGACAACTCAGCGGAGCAGCGTAAATCCTCAAGCAATAGCCAAGTTGTTATCTTGCTAGCAGCGCTTGTCATTATTGCGGCGGGGCTCAAGTCAGCCCAAGAAATTATGGTGCCGTTTTTATTGGCCGCTTTTATAGCAACCATCGCTGCAACGCCCATGTTTTGGATTCGCGCTAAGGGCATACCTGCCGGAATTGCGCTGACCTTAGTCGTGGTTGGCATATTCATCGCTTTGTTACTGATGGGCGCGGTAGCCACTCAATCAACCAGCGCCTTTATTGCCAAACTACCCTTTTACCAAGAACGACTTGTGAGCATTCAAAGTGAAGTTGTTCAAGCATTGGCAGGCTTCGGCATCCCTATAGACGTATCAACCGTACTAGAAGGTCTGTCTATTAGTTCTGCACTCAAATTTGCTGGCTCTACTTTAGCGAGCCTTGGCAATTTACTCAGCAATGGCTTTCTAATCATTCTCACAGTCATCTTTATACTCGCTGAAGCCGCCAGCTTTTATCCAAAGCTAAGTTCAGTGCTGAGCAACCCTGAGCGAGATCTGGCTTACTTCAGTCGCTTTACCAACAACATGAACCGTTATATTGCGATCAAAACCTCAATGAGCCTACTCACAGGCGCATTGGTAACAGCCGCGCTTTGGATTCTCGACATCGACTTCCCTGTGCTTTGGGGTCTTTTAGCTTTTCTACTCAACTTTATACCCACCATTGGTTCAATTTTTGCCGCAGTACCGCCATTATTGTTAGCACTCATTCAGCACAGTCCAGGCGCAGCGGGGGCTGTCGCACTTGTTTTTTTCCTAATCAATATGGTCGTTGGTAATATTCTGGAACCGCGTTATATGGGCAAGGGCTTAGACCTCTCAACCCTAGTGGTATTTTTGTCCTTGATTTTTTGGGGTTGGATCTTAGGCACAGTTGGTATGTTTCTCTCAGTGCCGCTGACCATGACAGGGAAGATAGCCTTAGAAGCCAATCCGAGAACACTGTGGTTAGCCCAGTTATTGGGGCAAGGTGTAGATGATCAAAATGCTACAGTAGCCAACGTAGACCAAGCTGCGAATGACGCACCTCCAGAAAATCCAGACCAGTAAGAGCCCAACAACTAATGAGTCAATTTGAACGACCTAACATAGCCGCCATGCAGGGATATAGCTCTGGCGAGCAACCGCTAGAACAACAAACAATTAAGCTCAACACTAACGAAAACCCTTTTCCTGCCAGTCCCAAAGTTCAGGCTGCGTTGATGGAATTCGCCACGGCGGACCTCAGAGTTTATCCGCAACCTACAGCAGACAAATTGCGTGACGCTATTGCTGCGCAGCATGGTCTTACCCGCGACCACGTGCTTATTACTCACGCAGGCGACGAAGCACTGCGGCTGGCAATCACCACCTTTGTTGAACCTGGAGGCACGTTAGGCACCACGGATCCTAGTTACTCGTTGTATCCGGTATTAGCAAAAATTCAGGACGCGAATATTCATGCGCTGGCGCTAGAAGAAGATTGGTCAATTCCAAAAAACTTCAGCGCAAATATGAGAGAACATAACGCCCAGCTAACTTGCATAGTGAATCCTCATGCACCCAGTGGTCACCTTACGCCCTTGGCGAACCTAGAAACCATTGCACAAAATATCAGCGGCGTACTATTGATCGACGAAGCGTATGTCGACTTTATAGATCCAGAATCAACTTATTCGACCTCTTCAACCAAGGCGTTAATCAATGCCAGAGAAAATGTGTTAGTACTGCGCACATTCAGCAAAGGCTATAGCCTAGCCGGGCTGCGCCTAGGATATTTACTTGGTGACCCGCAGCTGATTAAACCAATGCTGGAAAAGACCCGCGACAGCTACAATGTAGACATGATAAGCCAAGCTTTAGGGCTAGCCGCAATAACGGATCAAGACTATGCAGCAGAAACTTGGCGTCAGGTGCGCGAGCAACGTCAGGTGCTCCAGCAGGCGCTAAATACGATGGGTTTCACTAGCCCAGCAAGCGAGGCAAATTTTTTGCTAGCAACGACGCCTGATGAAATAGATGCAGAAGGTTTGTACGAGGCGTTGAAAGCCAAGGGCATCTTGGTTCGTTACTTCCCTACTCAACGGCTTAAAGACAAGTTGCGCATTACCGTGGGTACAGTGGAACAAAACGAAAAATTGATATCTACCATACGCAAATTAATAACGCGTTAAACCCAAGCCTGTACAAGCAGATAAAGGGACTCCTGTGAGCGAACACTTAGTTAACAAAGAAAAAATTGCGACTCTACCCACCGTCCGAGTACAGCACCAGTTTAACGACAATGCTATTCGTTCAACAAAAACACTGAGCTCAGCTGCGGGAATGCAACGCCTTGGCATACATTTGGTCACCATTAGTCAGGGTAACGACTCAACAACCCACCATTACCATGATGCCGACGAGGAGTTCATTTACATCGTATCTGGCAGGGGTATTGCGCATATTGGCGAAGAATCATTCGAGGTCGGCCCCGGAGATTTTATGGGTTTCCCAGCACCGTCTGAGGCCCACAGCTTGCATAACCCTAACCCAGAAGATTTGATTTACCTGATGGGTGGAGAAGGTTGGCCCGTAGATGTAGTCCACTACCCTGAAATAAGACGGAGTATGACGCGCTCACACGGCAAACGCGCTTACAGTGACTGGGATGATATTACACCGGTCAAAGGCCGCTAAAGGCACCTGCACATTTGGCGAAAACTCTAAGGTCGAGTACCCTTCGTACTCACTCCACAATGCAGCAGGCATATTGGAGGAGAGAAACTAACATTTAGAGCACCAGTCATGACATTGGTCATGGCACTAGTGCAGCCGCAAATTATAGGAGGGGATATGACTCAACTACCCGCAGTGAGCCTTGCCGCAGTGCCTGGGCGTCGATTACAAACCATCGAGATCGCTAAGAAAATTGAAAAGAAAGGTTTTCCAGGCATCTTTGGACCCAGCTTGGGTGACAGTCTTTCTCTGTGCAATGCCATAGCCTTAGCGACAACTGACGTTATGATCGGCACAAGTATCACCCCAATTTATACACGTAACGTGGCTGACTTTGCGCAAACTGCCGGATTCTTACATGAAGTATCTAATGGTCGCTTTCGCTTTGGTGTAGGCGTGAGCCACGCTCCCGCGTTAAATCGAATGGGCATTACTGCGGGTAAGCCATTGGGCGATATGCGCAAGTTTGTTGAGGACATGCACGCAGTACCGCGCGTTGGCGATATGCCACCCATAGTTTTAGCAACGCTGCGTGACAAGATGATTCAACTGGCTCAGGAAATCGGCGGCGGCATGGTATTTGCCAATGGCGCGCGTTCCTATATGAGTCATTCACTGGGCAACCTATCTGCGGAAACCCGCAGCAATGACGACTTCTTCATTGGCAATATGATTCCCACTTGTGTCAGTGACGACAAAGCTGCCGCCGCAACAGTATGCCGCAAAACATTAACCAGCTATGCCTTCCTCCCAAACTACAGAAATTACTGGAAAGAGGCTGGCTTTGAAGAGGAAATGAATGGCGTAGAAGCAGCCATTGCTGAAAAAGACTATGACCGCGTACCCGAGTGTTTATCAGACCGCTGGCTTGCAGATACCACACTTTTCGGTAGTGCTAGCGAGGTGCGAGAGGGTATTGAGGCTTGGTTTGATGCTGGCATCAAAACTCCGATCATAGTGCCTTCGTCGGCATCCGGAGGTCAGATTAAGGCATTGGACGAATTCTTTGACCTCTGGGACTAATACCCACCTACGTAGAATTCGACTTATTAGACACGGTAGTGCCGAGCCGAGTCGATTCGGACAGTCAGATTACACAAGGCCGCTAGATCAGAGCGGCCTTGATGATTTGCACAGCACTGCCCAACAGCTACGCACACGCAAAGAAAATACTGCAGATTGGTTGTGGACCAGTCCGGCGGCTAGAACTTTAGCCACCGCCCGCACCATATCTACCGCTTGTCAGTGCCCTATGCAGTCGGTAGAAGACCTCTATTTAGCCAACCCAGAGTCAATACTCAGCATACTGCAGACCACCTCCGATGATTTTCAAGATGTAATTTTAGTAGGACACAATCCGGGCATTAGTGTTTTAGCTGGACTACTCGGCAATCCAACACTAACGATAGAGCTTGCGCCGTTAGGTATCGCAGACCTAACATTTACGAGCTCTTGGCAAGATGTGAACTTTGGACGATGTAAGTTGGTTGCAAACTACGATCTTAAAGCGCACACCTGATCACTGGAGCATAGCTAGCTGGTAGGTTTGAAAATTTTCGCCACATAAAAACCATCCCAAGGACCAGCGGGTAACATGCGCAAAGTCAGAGCCAAATCCTCATTCAGCCCCTTGCCCTGCCACCGGGTGAGCCCAGACATTGAGTTAGGCGGATACACTGTAATAGGTAATATCTGCGCAGCAGTTTTCTTCATTAAAGATGCCACCACCAACTCATTTTCCTCTGGCGCAAAACTACAGGTGCAATACAGCAGAGTACCGCCAGGTTTCAGCGCGGCGTAGGCCGAACGAATTAGGCTCTTTTGTTTACGCTGAGTTTCCTTAACCTTGCGCGGACTCCAATGCTGATAAGTGCTGGGGTCTAACCAACTCATGCGCGACTCAGAAGAACAGGGAGCGTCCAACAAAACACGATCAAAGCGTTCGGGAACCGCCCTACCAACACTGCGTCCATCACGCTGGTAAAAGTCTACGTTACTTACACCACAGCGCTGCAAATTTGCCTGCATACGAAAAAATCGACCGCGAATAGGTTCCACCGCTGCGACCCGACCTGTATTGCGCATACGTGCAGCAATAGCCAAAGTTTTGCCTCCGGGAGCCGCGGCTAAATCCAAAATCTCTTCGTCTTGCTGGGGGTCGAGTATTGAAACAGCAAAATAGCTAGCTGGGTTTTGAATATAAATTTGCCCACTTTCGGCACTAGTATGCTGAGAGATACCGGCACCTCGCGCCACTGAGTACAAATCAGGCAGCAGGGGTATAGGTTCACCCAACGAGCCACCTAAATGTTCTTTTAGCGAGGCGATGAGTAGCGTCTTGTCCCGTGCAGTTGGTATCTGTAGGTCATTCAACCAATAACTTGAAGCGGTTTTTTGTCCCAATTCGGTAACAATTCTATTCGCTTCATCGAACGCAAAAACCGCTTCAAGACGCTGGCAAAAATCTTCAGCAAACTGAAAGTCATCCGGCAACTGCGCTACTAATTCTGGGTTGGCGGGGTGCACTGCAAATTTATCTGCTTTCGCCACCTTTTTGATTGCTTTCGCCACTGGGTGAAATCTCTCTATTACATTCGCTTGGCGCTATTTGGAAAAATAAACAACCAAAAATGGATAGCACCAGAACTTTCCGCAGCGGTACTATTACTCAAAGTATAAGGTGTCCAAACACCAGTTCGTATCATTATTCACAGGAGTCGCTGTCTTGAAACTCGCAAAACCAGCTTTAGATGTTGGACTGTACACCAATCAATTGGACTCCAGCTTGGCATTTTGGCAAGACCAAGTTGGCCTCACCTACAGCGAAATGTTGCCGCTGGGCGGCGGCGCTCGCCAACACCGTCACGCCATTGGCGATAGTGTATTGAAAGTGAATCACAGCCGTCATGCACTAGAAACTGGCGACAGTGGTTTGAGCAAGTTGAGTATCTACAGTGCCGTGGTTGAAGAACCCGCTCAACTTTTAGACCCGGACGGTAACGACATAGACCTTTGCCCAATGACGGCGCAGTGTCCGAATTTATCACTTACCTTAGCGGTCACCGACTTGGCGCGCAGCCAAGAATTTTACGCGCAAACCTTAGGGCTAGCCCAAGACGCTGAAGGCGGATTCCGCGTCGGCTCATCACAGATACTACTAACCCAAGGCAACAGCTTAGGCGTAATACCGCAAAAAGCGTTGGGGCTACGTTATATGACGTTGCAAATTTTTGATGTGGTTGCAGAGCACGCCCATGTCATAAATAACGGCGGTAGCGAAGGTATGGCACCTGTGCGCTTGGGTGAAGTGGCGTTTATCAGCTTTGTTCGCGACCCAGATGGTAACTGGATAGAACTCAGCCAAAGAAAATCCATTACAGGATCACTCGCTTAACCAGCAAAAGGCACCATCAGGCGCTTTGTGACCTGGATAAGCTATACTCTCTGGGGTCCAGCAGGTATAGCTGCACACACCCTTGGACAATTTGTAACAATTGCTCAATCTACTGTTAGATCGAGCACCTCAAGAAAATAATATTGGAGACAATCGATGGGCTTTTTCGCATTTCTACTGCTGGCAGTTATCGCTTACTTAATTTGGCGTATCAGCGATCAACTGCCAGACATCTTGTTTAGGTTGAGTGAAATACAAAAAGATATCGCCGAGATAAACAGACGCGGCGCTGTACAACCTACAGAAGAGAAAAAACCTGCAAGCCGTCAAAGGAAAAAGCCAGCCGCCGAAAGTGACGGCTAACTGGCGCACCCGTAATGCAAAGTAATAATGAGCAGTCCACCGGAGTCCATACCAAGGACAGCAAAGCTCTCGATTGGCGAGTTCGCTTTGGGCTTACAATCACCGCTGCTTGGATATTTTTAGGCGCAAGCTATATCACTACCCAAGTAGGTTGGGGAGGATTTTCACGACTCCCAGCGGAGCAATTGGGTAGCTTCTTAGAGGGCGCGTTTGCACCTCTAGCCTTTCTTTGGCTGGTTATAGGCTACTTTTTGCAACAAAAAGAACTCGAGCAAAATACCCAAGCACTACAAGCTCAAGCGCTGCAAATTGGGCGCACCGCAGAACAAGCCATTATTCAATCTGAAAAATTAGCCGCCAGTGAATTACACGCGCGACAAGAGGCGTTTTTGCAAATTTCTCAACTGGTCCGCGCACAACTTGGTGCCATCGCAGGACTACTCTATATCTCCAGCCACGGTGATTCAGAAGACGGAACAGTAGACCCGGAAGAAGTGACTGAACTCTTTTCCGAACAGAGCAACGGCGATATAGACTTGTTCACTCGGCGACTGCTACAAAGCATTATTGTCATCACAGATGAAAATGATCGCTTCGAACTGTTTTACGGCACTGTCATTCGCGCCCGCCACAGCAATCATTTTCTCTTCGCATTTGAGCGATTGATGGAAAACGTAAAAGACGTAGATCCACAAGGCATATTGGAAGATGCGTTAATTTCAAGTGCTAACGGGTTACTCTACGCGAGAATGAAATCCTACCAAAGCAAGGCACCGGAGGAGTGGTCAAACCATCACAAGACAGGAATTCGTATCAACATTTAGGAAGCAAACTATGCAAACTGTGCAAACTCTCATCAAGACAGCATTATTTTTCATCCCTATCACTGCTCTGAGTATTAGCAATATTTGGGCAGCAGACCGTTTTGCCAGCGTCGAAGTTAAAGCCCAAATGATCAGTGACAGCGTGCTCATGCTCACAGGCTCCGGCGGCAATATTGGCGTATCTATTGGTCCAGACGGTACTCTTATTATTGACGACCAGTTCGCGCCGTTGGCTGAAAAAATCCAAGCCGCATTAGTTACTCTTGGTGGCGATCGACCACGACTAATCTTGAACACTCACTTCCACGGCGACCATACCGGTAGCAACCCAAATTTTGGCTCCAGTGGAGCGATAATAGCTCACGATAATGTGCGGGTGCGCCTCGCCAACCAAGACAACTTCGCACCCAGTGGCTTACCGGTAATTACCTTTGCTGACCAGCTCACCATTCATTTTAATGGCGACGAGTTAGCGGTAATTCACCTGCCTAACGGCCACACAGACGGCGACAGTGTGGTGTGGTTTAAACAAGCTAACGTCATGCACATGGGCGATCACTTCTTTAACGGCGCATTCCCTTACATCGACATAGGCAGCGGGGGCAGCGTGGCGGGAGTAATCCGTAACCTTGAGCAAGTTATCCAAATGGTTCCAGCGGACATTCAGATCATTCCAGGGCACGGACCAATGGCGAGTGTCGCGGACTTAAGCACAAGCCTAGCGACAATCAAAAAAACGCAAAAGATAATTCAGCAAGGCCAGCAATCCGGTTTGTCTGACAGCGAAATTGAGGCCGAACTCAGTGCTTACGCAAGCTGGGGCAAGGGATTTATCAATACATCGCGTTGGATCAATATTATTAAGAGCGACATGGAACAAA
The DNA here is from genome assembly GCA_905182905.1 of marine gamma proteobacterium HTCC2089. Taxonomy (GTDB): domain Bacteria; phylum Pseudomonadota; class Gammaproteobacteria; order Pseudomonadales; family Azotimanducaceae; genus UBA4421. The sequence continues at coordinate 12,135 of CAJJDH010000003.1, forward strand.
ATGTCAGTAGATAACCCTTCGAATAAACTGCCTATTGAACCACCAATAAACGCAGACCCAATTCTGCGTTTCCACGCAGATCGTCAGCTGGCTCGAGACGCTGGAGATCCAATGGCACATGTCTGCGTGCTTGCCACAGTTGATGCCGAAGGTTGCCCCCAAGCACGTACACTAGTGCTAAGAAATGTGGAACTTAATGACACTCAAGCGCTGGCAATATTCATAAATGCCAGCAGCCCAAAATGGGCAGAATTCGCGAACAGCAGCACCGTGTCCATACAGACATATTGGCCAAGTATTGAAATCCAGTACCGGATGCAGGTCGACACAACGCCACTAGATGCGGAAATAGTCGCGCAAAGCTGGCAGTTTAGACCCGATGCGCCAAAGAAAATGGATTGGTTGTATCAGCAACACGCACAAAGTACGGTGATTGGGGATAGGTCGGCATTGCTTGGCGAATTAGAACAGCTAACCACACCAGAGCCACTTATTGCTCCAGACGCCGCAAAGGGACTGCTTATTCAACCGGTGGAAATAGAGCGGTTAGATTTGACCCAAAGCAATGGTGTGCATGACCGAACATTGTATAAATTTGTTGAGGGGAATTGGGTTAGCTCGGTCTTGGTCCCCTAGTAGACAGAGGCTTAATACTTAGGGCTCACTTTATTGCACAGCTCAAGTGAAACTAGAACTTAAGGTCATCTAACTCAGCGGTGACAATGCCTCTAAGATTGCTGAAGCAGGTGGTTTTAGCCACTTCAATAAACCCAGATATAAACGGCGCATCGGCTTGATCACTGCGCACGGCGCCATACAGAGTTGGCCATACACCCTCTTCACCTAACGAGCGCACTTCAACATAGTCGTTTTCCAAATACTCGTGCAATGCCCAGTTAGGCAAACATGTCACACCCCGGCCACTGGCAACCAATTGAATAATCATAGTGGTAAGCTCAGCATGACGAATCCGTTTAGGCTCAACGCCGGCTAAATCCAGAAAACTCGTAAACAGATCGAGGCGGTCACGATCAACAGGGTAGGAAATTACCACTTCCTCAGCCAAATCATTAGGCTCAATCCAAGGTTTCTGACCAAGCTCATGACCCTTAGCAACCGCCAGCTGTGCCTCATAACTAAACAGCGGAAAGTAGTGAATACCCGCTTCATTGACTGGATCAGCGGTGATGACTAAATCTAAATCACCCCGCGCCAGCGCTGGTAAAGGTGCAAAGTGAAAACCACTGGCAATATCTAACTCCACATCCGACCAATCGTCACGATAGGCGTCAATGGCAGGCAACAGCCACTCAAAGCAACTGTGACATTCAATAGCCATAAATATTCGCCCAGACTCACCGCCAGCCAAACGCTGTAAATCAAGTTCGGCACTGTGCACTCGAGGCAGCACCTCATCAGCGAGTTTCAGCAATCGATTGCCAGCGCTAGCAAAGCGTACCGGGCGAGTCTTGCGCACAAACAACGCGCAACCAATACGTGTCTCAAGCTCCTTTATTTGGTGTGATAAGGCAGACGGCGTTAGGTACACGCGCTCAGCCGCCTCCACCAAACTGCCGGTATCACGTAATGCCACTAGAGTTCTTAAATGGCGGATTTCAACTTGAGACATGAATATTGCTCACTAAAAATATTCTCATCTTGCATTCTATTCATGTTTAAGCCGTAAGTCACGGGGCCGGCGGTTTTGGTAATGTGTACAGACTCAGGTAAGCGCCTCTACCCCCATTCCCGCCGGTGCATTAGACTGCGCTCTCACGCGGACTGGAAGCATAAGTTGGAAAATAGGGATCGGCCGCTGCATTCGGATGTATCCGCACAGCCTTTACGCATTGCGCTCTTGGGTTATCGCAGCAATCCATTCAGTGGTGGTCAAGGCGTGTACTTGAAATATCTATCCCAGGCGCTCACTGAACTTGGGCATCATGTAGATGTGATTTCTGGCGAACCTTACCCCGATCTTGATCCGCGGGTTGGGTTAATTAAGTTGCCCGGCCTTAACCTTTACGCACACAAGCGCCCTTCTCGAGCCTTAAGCCTACGCCAGTTCTTTCAGCCTACTGACTTTTTTGAATGGCTGTCGTTTCTATCTGGTGGGTTCCCAGAGCCTTATACGTTCGGCCGGCGCTTAGTCAGCTACTTGAAATCAGAACAACCTCAATACGACATCATCCACGACAACCAAAGTCTCTGCACAGGCCTGCTCAAGAGCGCAAAGTTGGGGTATACAGTTGTCACGACTATCCACCACCCTATTACCTTTGATCGCGACATTGCGCTGGCAAATACACCGGATTGGGGCATGCGCCTGCTTGTGCGCCGTTGGTACAATTTTTTGAATATGCAAATGAAAGTAGCTCGCAACGTGAAACATATAGTTACCGTTAGTGAAAATTCGAAAATTGATATTGCTGCGGACTTTGGCGTTAATCCCAGTCAACTGACCGTGGTTTACAACGGAATCGACTGCAATACCTTTAGACCGCAGTCTGATATTGAGCGCCTTCCTTTCAACCTCATCACTACAGCCAGCGCAGATCAGCCGCTAAAAGGCACTCAACACTTAATCCCGGCTTTTGCTGAGTTAGTAGAAGAGTTTCCAAAGCTCAAACTGACGTTTATCGGTGCGCCAAAACCCGGCGGCCATACAGAACAAAGTATTAAGACCCTGGGCTTAGAAGAGCGAATTGAGTTTCTCCACGGCATTTCTACTCAGCGTATTGTCGAGCTTTATGCTAGCGCCGCAATTGCCATTGTGCCTTCTGAGTACGAGGGCTTTGGCTTCCCTGCGGGAGAGGCCATGGCTTGTGGTGTACCAGTAGTGTCAACTGACGGTGGCGCACTACCGGAAGTTGTCGGTGATGCTGGAATAATTGTGCCGAGTAAAAACCCTCAGGCACTAGCAGCAGGCATCCGCAGCCTACTCTTAGATCAGGAGCGCAGAGAAGCCTTAAGCCTCGCGGGCAGGGCGCGTATACTCAACGAATTCAATTGGTCTAATGTTGCGTTACAAATGACCGATTTTTATACAAAGGCAATGTGCTCATGAGTTTGGAGACCATCAATATAGATCGTTTAGGGCTTCGACCCGGCGATAAACTACTGGATCTAGGATGTGGCGAGGGACGTCACAGCATCAGTACATTTTTACAGGCCGATATCCACGTTGTGGGTTTGGATCTTAGTGCTAAAGACTTAGCCACAGCAAAACAACGCCTCTCTGACTTTGTTATAGACAAAGACAAAATTGATCATTGTTCCTTTATCCGCGCCAGCGGTTTTACCCTGCCCTTTGCGGATGACAGCTTTGATCAAGTCATTTGCTCGGAAGTTCTAGAACATATTGTTGAATATGAAAAAGTGCTTACTGAAATTAAACGGGTACTCAAACCTAGTGGTATTTTCGCGGTGAGCGTACCGCGCTACCTGCCTGAGTGGGTTTGTTGGCAGCTGAGTGATGGCTACCACGAAGTTGAAGGCGGTCATGTCCGTATATTCAAGAGCAATGTATTGAAAAATCAAATCGCTAATACATCTATGCATTTCATGGACCGACACTGGGCCCATAGCTTGCATGTGCCTTATTGGTGGTTACGCTGTTTGTTCTGGCGCAGAGATGAAAATAAATCGCCTGAAGAAGCGCATTGGTTAGTGCGTCAGTACCACCGCTTTTTAGTTTGGGACCTAATGCAAAAACCTAAACTCACCCAAGTACTAGATCAGCTACTCAACCCGCTAATGGGTAAGAGTGTTGTAATGTATTTCCGCAACAACTAGTGCATTAACAACCATTAGATGAAAGCACATCAAAATCCAAAGTTGACACCGTCGCTAATTTCTACAGCGGATTATATTGAGCGGCTACAGTTGTCTAGTGGCGCACTGCCTTGGTTCGCAGGTGGTATTACTGACCCGTGGGATCATACGGAAGCAATAATGGGCTTAAGTGTTGCAGGTCGATGGGGAGCTTCACGCAAAGGTTTTAACTGGCTCGCTGAAAGTCAAAGATCAGATGGCGCTTGGTTTGCTGCCTACAATGATGATGCGGTAGTTGATGGCACTCGGGCTGAAACAAATTTTGTCGCTTACGTCGCCACAGGTCTTTGGCACTACTACCAAATCACCAATGACAAGCAAACCCTGAGCAAGTACTGGCCAATGGTAGAAGCTGCGATCAATTTTGTTTTAGCCCAACAGCAGCCTACAGGGGAAATTTATTGGGCCGTAGATACTCAGACCGGACCATCTGAAGATGCCCTCATTACTGGCTGTAGTTCCATATTTAAATCGCTTGAGTGCGCCATAAACGCTGCTAGAACACTAGGTCATAGCAGCGATGATTGGATGCAAGCTAAAGTGCGCCTAGGCGACGCGCTATTACATAAGCCTGAACGTTTTGATCGTACTTGGGAGTCTAAAGCCCGCTATTCTATGGATTGGTTTTATCCCATCCTCGGTGGGGTAGTCAGTGGCAACGCGGCCAAACAGAGACTTTCTGCAAAGTGGGATACTTTTGTTGAACCGCATTTAGGGTGCCGTTGTGTAGCAGACCAACCTTGGGTAACTATTGCCGAGACCTGCGAGCTAATTATGGCGTGTGTTGCTGCTGGCGAAATAGACAAGGCACGAGTTCTATTTACAAACATTCAGCAATTTCAGCTAGGCGACGGCAGTTGGTGGACAGGCTATGTTTTTACCGACCAAGTACACTGGCCGGACGAAAAACCTACTTGGACTGCGGCCGCTGTGTTGCTCGCGGCCGATGCATTGATGGATATCACCGCTGGTGCAAATTTATTCACTCCTAAACGCGCATAGCTCCAACAAGCAAAGTCGCTTAAATACGCTTGAGTATGCCTAACGTATGACAGGTCTCATGGGCAGCAAACAAACCCGAAGCTAAAGCTAACTGATAAATCTCGTAAGGGGCTTGCCCGCCATCCTCGGGGTTTGGAAACAAATCATGAATGGCTAAGTAACCGCCGACTTTTATGTGTGGTACCCAGGTACGGTAATCAGTTTGCGCCGCTAATTGGCTATGTCCACCATCTATAAAAACCATTGCCAGCGGCGTCTGCCAGTAACGCCCTGCTTCAGCACTAGAAGCCACCAACGGAATCACACACTGTTCTAAGTCGGCTTTGGCTAAGGTGCGACGCAACGCCGGCAACGAGTCCATAGCACCTAACTCTGCATCATATAAATCTGCGTCATGGTACTCCTCACCTAACTGATGCTCTTCAGAACCACGGTGATGGTCTAACGCAAAAAGTTGGCCTCCCCCGTCGCGCACACCAGTACCCATATACAGTGTCGACTTGCCACAATAACTGCCAACCTCTAAACATGGGCCTAAGTTCGATGCATCTAACGCATAACGATAAAGGCAGGCGCCCTCTTCAGGATGAAGAAAGCCTTTAATAGATTCCGGATCGAGGGGTAGGTTCATTAGTGCCTGCTTTGACTTGGATATAAGAAATAGAGATGGGAGCGGAAGTTTGGCTGTAGACAACAACCCAGCAGATGGCTCGGTCACAGTAGGTTACCTAGAACTCAACAGCCAGGACTTACTAGAACTAACCGCCAATACCAAAAAAGACGACTGCAAATGTAATGGGAATATAGGCAACAAAATAGGCCGCCAAGTTTGCCATGTCATTATCTGAACCTTCTGCGCGAAGGTTAAATCTTGATCCAAGCAAGAGCCAAGAAAATCCTGCCAGAACAAAGGCGCTGATGAAAATTAAAATTAGTGCTGCCATAGACATAAGACCCTTTTTTACAGAGAAAGACGATAATACTTCTGTGGCTTAAACATTGTCCCGGCTGCATTAGTTCAAGGCACCCCACGCTTGGCTGTACCTCAAACTAAACAAAACTCACCAGAAACGATGAGTGCTAAGGCCTCAACTCATTTACATTGCGTTGATTTGCAACATGCCACGAGGCTTAGCGCCATCTAGATTCACAATAGACTCATAGTTAGACGCAATATCTTCAACCGTTGCATCTACACCAATCTGCACACCTTCGTTCTCAACGATACAAGCGATTGAGAACTTACCGCCTTGGGCCTGCAAAATTACACCGTTTGGCGCATCTTCGCTGACCAAGAAAATAGCCGCAGGAGTTACCAACTCTGGCCCCAATTTTTCTAATACCGCTTCTGGCATAAGATCTTCCGTCATACGAGTTGCAGCAACTGGTGCAATGGTATTGGTGTGAATATTATTCTTTGCACCTTCGATCTTCAGACTGTGCATTAGGCCCACTTGACCTAATTTGGCCGCGCCGTAGTTTGTTTGACCAAAGTTGCCATACAACCCTGTAGGTGAAGTGGTCATTAGGATGCGGCCATAGTTTTGCGCTTTCATGATGGGCCATACCGCGTGAGCGCAATAGGCAGCACCCATGAGGTGAACGTTAACGACCATATCGAAATCATCTAGAGTCATTTTTGAGAATGACTTATCGCGCAGAATGCCTGCATTGTTAACAAGTACATCTACTCGGCCCCATGCGTTCATTGCATCATCAACCATGCTTTGCGCGCCAGCTCTGTCTGAAACTGATCCACCGTTTGCAATAGCATCGCCGCCCATGGCTTTAATCTCGGCAACAACGGCTTCAGCCGCTTCGGAAGATCCACCACTGCCGTCCATCGCTCCACCCAAATCGTTAATCACAACCTTAGCACCACGGCGTGCTAGCTCTAATGCGTGACAGCGACCTAAACCACCACCAGCACCGGTTACAATGGCTACCTGATCTGCAAATGAAATCGACATATGTTCTCTCCAATAATTAGGGTTAATTAACTAAACTAGTATTTGGCTACTTATTTAACTAGCTACTAAGGCCGAATACCAAAACTCACTGGCCCAACAAGAGTTTCAAGTTGGGGCTGAATCCAATCTATCCATTCGCACAGCACTGGCCGCGTTTCTCTAGGATCAATCAACTCATGTACCGCAAAAGATTCCGCCCGAGGGAAAGGCGAACGCGCTTCGCGCAATTTATCTTCTAACTCTCGACGTTTCTCTTCTGGATTTTCTGCCGCGGCAATTTCACGATGGAAAGCCACCGCAACACCACCTTCAATAGGCAGGGGTCCGGATTCTACGGAAGGCCAAGCCAATATGTAAGCACCTGGTGCATAGTGGGCGGCGGTAGCTACACCAAAGCCCTTATGCACCTGAATTACAGCCCATGGCACAGTGGACTGGGCCGCAGCAGCAACGGCTGCCATACCATAGCGGATAGTACCTGCAGCTTCGGATTCTGGCCCGATCATAAAGCCGGGCTGATCAATGAAATTCACAATAGGCACGTGGAATGTGTCGCACATTTCCACAAAACGACGATACTTTTGCGCAGCTTCTGCGGTCATAGCGCCAGCGTAATGCATGCAATCGTTAGCGAGTACGCCTACGGGTTGACCGTCTAATGTTGCCAAGCCACATATCTGACTTGGGCCGTAATAGGGCGAAATTTCAAAGAAACTGTCTGCATCCACAATACCGTTAACTATGGTGCGCATATCAAAGCCGGTATTACTTTCCCGAGGCACAGCGGTTAGCAGACTTTGCTCCATACGCGATATCGGATCTGTATTTTCCCGACGCGGAGTGCGTTGCCAAACATTGCTAGGCAGGTAGCTTAAAAAGCGTTGGATCTGGGCTAGAGCATCGTGCTCATCCTCCGCCATATTATCGACAATGCCACTTCTGACATGAACTTCTGCGCCGCCCAGCTCTTCCTTCGTCATTTTTACACCAAGGGCACGCTCAACCAGCGCCGGACCACCGATAAGAACTTGGGCAGTATGCCGGGTCATTACTGAGAAATGTGATGCTACCAAGCGCCCGGCGGGGAAACCTGCCACCGCGCCTAGGGCCGCGGAAACTACAGGAACAACTGTCATTGCATCGGCAATAATTTTAAATCTAGGCTCGGTAAAAACGGGGTCGCCAACAGTCCCGCCTTTCTTCGCGCCGCCTTTAACACTACCGCCGCCACCTTCCAACATACGCACAAGCGGTGTTTTATATTGCACAGCTAAATGTTCGGCATACACACTTTTACGTAATCCCGCAGCGTTTGGGGAGCCGCCCTTCAAGGTAAAGTCTTCACCTGCCACCACGATTCTGCGCGCAGCAACTTTGCCGAAGCCAACAACATAGTTTGCCGGCACATATTCTAACAATTGATCATTTTCGTCATAAACCGGACTAGCTGTAGCCTGACCGTGCTCTCTAAAACTACCGTCATCTAAGAGCACTTCAATACGCTCACGAATTGTCATCCGGCCGCGGGCGTGTTGTTTGGCAATACCCGCCTCGCCGCCTTGCTGCTTGGCAAGGTAGCGTCGACGTTCTATTTCTCTAACTTCCGATTCCCAACTCATGACTTTTACCCAGAGTGCTTACTTTGACTTTTTATTTTGCGTCACTAAATGCAGGCGCACGTTTTTCGAAATTGGCCTTTATCGCCTCTACTTGATTAGGCGTGCCAATCAATGCTCCCTGTAAAGATGCCTCTAGCTCCAAGCCGGTGCGCTCATCAGCGTGCCAAGCCGCCTCGAACAGCTCTTTTGCAGAACGCACAGCGTCTGGTGACTTCGATGCAATTTCGGTAGCTAATTCCATGGCGTGTGCATAGGGGTCATCGCTTACATGTGTCACTAGCCCCGCTTCAAGGGCCTGCTCGCCATTCAAAATACGACCCGTAAATGTCAGCTCTTTGGCCAAATCCATGGGCATAAGGTCGCGCAAGGTCTGGGTCAAACTCATATCAGGAATAAGACCCCACTTAATTTCCATAATGGACATTTTCATATCAGGGGCAGCAATACGAATATCAGCACCTAACGCAACTTGAGCGCCTCCACCAAAAACCACACCATGTAGGGCCGCTATTACAGGCACGGGCAAGCGTTTCCAGACGAGTGCTGGGCGTTGCGCAAAATTTTCCACTCTGTCGTCTTTAGCGAGCAGCGTGTTTTCAGTACTGCCCTTTTTGCGTGACCCGTCACCCATCGCTGTGAAACTGCCCATGTCTAAGCCTGCGCAAAACCCGCGGCCATTGCCTGACAACACAACCGCACGGACGTCTTTAGATTCAGCCAGCGTTTCGCCTGCGTCGATAATTGCTTGAAACATACCCGGACTTAGCGCGTTATATTTTTCTGTACGATTCAAACGCACATCTGCGACGCCATCTTTTATTTCAATAGTGACTAAATCTTGTTCCATCTTGCACCTCTTCTCTGCTGTGTTTTTGCTGTGTTTTTGCGCTATTTTTCGTTCTAGTGTGAGTTTTAGCTTTCAATAACCGCGAGTACTTGATCTTCTTCAACCTGCTCTTCTGGCGCAACCATAATGTCTATGAGCTTGCCTGCTACAGGTGCTTCCACTGGAATTTCCATTTTCATAGATTCCAAAATTATAATTACATCGCCGGCAGCCACTGTTGCGCCGGTTTCTAAAAGCACTTTCCAAACGTTGCCTGTTACTTCGCTTTCAACATCATGCTTCGCCATTTTTCTACCCTCTCCTAAATACTCATTTTAGCGTTTCGCTGAGCGCGTCGCTAAATCTCTTTATGCCCAATATAGCCTAATGCAGCGTTCGTCCACTACTTGACCCTTGAATGCGCTGAATAATATTTGTGTCTACTTCGCCACGAAGAAACGCTGCATCTTGTAAAACGCGCATAAGTAGCGATGAATTAGTGCTAACGCCCGCAACTTGAAAAGCCTTAAGCGCAATCAGCAGTCGGCCAATAGCCTGCTCCCGGGTATCGCCCCTAGCGATGATCTTGGCCAACATAGGGTCGTAATAAGGCGATACGGTTTGCCCTTCTTGGTACCCAGTTTCCACCCTTACTGCAAATAACTTGGGGGGTTTAAAGATACTGAGAGTACCCGTAGAGGGAAATTGGGTCTCGGGGTCCTCTGCATAAAGCCGGGCTTCTATGGCAAAACCCGTACGCGTAACTTGCTTAGGCAAACTACCGCCGCATGCCAAAGAGATTTGCAACTGCACCAAATCTACACCTGTGACTTCTTCAGTTACACCATGCTCAACCTGAATGCGGGTGTTCATTTCGAGAAACCCCACTTCACCGGCTGGGGTATAAAGTGTTTCTACTGTGCCAAGATTGTCGTAGCCCAACTGCGCACATATCTGTGCACAAGATTCGGCTCGCTTTACAACGGCAGTACTATCAAGGCCAGGTGCAGGACTTTCCTCTATTAACTTTTGATGCCGCCGCTGCACAGAGCATTCGCGCTCAAATAAATGCATGGCATTGCCTTGCTGGTCAGCAACGATCTGAAACTCAATATGCCTGGGTGCTTCGATCCACCGCTCTAGATAAACTCCTGAGGCAGCAAAGGCTTTGCTAGCAATAGCCTTGGCTTGCAGCAAGGCTGGACCAAGTTGGTCTTTTGTGTGGACCACTTGCATACCCATGCCACCGCCGCCACCGGCAGGTTTAACCACCAGTGGAAAACCTTCACTTTGCGCAAACGCCTCGGCCTGAGCCACATCGGTGATCAGTTCGCTGCCTGCAAAAATAGGCATTCCCAGCTTTGCCATCACTGTGCGCGCACTGACTTTGTCGCCCATCTGATCCAGCCATTGGGGTGAGGGTCCAATAAAGGCTAGCCCTTCATCTATTACACGCTGGGCAAAGGCAGAGTTTTCGGATAAAAACCCGTAGCCAGGGTGAATACCATCAGCCCTGCACTTATGGGCTATAGCCAGCAGTTGATCTTGGTCCAAATAACCATCCACAGCCGCGTCGCCCCGCAGTGGATATGCTTCTGTCGCCTCGGCAATATAGGGTGCTTGGATATCAACTGGTGAATAAACGACAACACTTTGCACGCCAAGCTCAGTACACGCCCGAACTATTCTGCGCGCAATAGCACCGCGATTGGCGACAAGAATTTTCTTAAACATGATCCTTCGCCTCACCAGCAGAAGAGTTGGCTAAGGTACTGGCAGCCTTTGCTTCGGCCTGGGCAAACTGAACTAATTCTCGACAAGCAGCAAGAAAACCCGCCAAGCCGCGCTCTCGGGTAGCAACAGTAGTTATATTTGTTTTTTGGGCTTTTTCTATTTCAGCGAGTAGCAGTTCGCTCAGTGATAACGACGGGGAGAACTTGTACATGAATGTACTCTGCGGGCCTGCGTGATCTGCAGGCCTATGCAGGGGTTCATTAACTAGTGCCGCTTGGATAGCTTCCTGTAAACCCGCACTGTCTTGATGTTGTATCAACTCAAGGCACTGATTGAGCATCCAATGAGACCAATAATCCGGTCGGTCACATAGCCTCTTGTATTCAGGCCAGTCCATTAACGGTGACTGTCTCGTTGGCGCATGGGTACTTCGCTCCACTTAGCAGCTATAGCCCCTTGGGCTATAGAGACAAATGATCACCCGTAAGCAAGTGATATGCCTCAAGGTAGCGGGCAATGCTGCGATCAATTACTTCATCTGGTAACACAGGTCCAGGAGAGGTTTTATCCCATTCGCCACTAGCCACTACGGTTTCTAAGTAATTACGCACAATTTGCTTATCGAAACTGGCTTGCTCGCGTCCCGGCTGCCAATCATCAGCAGGCCAAAATCGAGAGCTATCTGGAGTAAAAATTTCATCAATCAGAATTGGTTCGCCAGCACCATTTACCTGGCCAAATTCGAATTTAGTGTCGGCAAGAATGATGCCTCGACCAGCTGCATAATCTCTAGCGGAACTATATAAAGCTAGGGTTTTTTCGCCCAGCCAGTGCATCAATTCTTCGCCTACTTCTTCTGCACCTTGAGCAAAACTGATGTTTTCGTCATGACCATCTACAGCTTTAGTAGAGGGTGTAAACAGTGGTTCCGCCAAACGATCACTATTTTGCAGACCCTCGGGTAACGTAATACCGCAGACTTCGCCGCTGCGCTGATAGTCCTTCCAGCCGCTGCCGGTAATGTAGCCCCGAGCAATACACTCGATGGGTACAACTTCGGTCTTCCGGCATAACATAATTCTACCCGCCAAACTTTGACGCTGAGCGTCGGTTAGGCCTGGCACATCAGCAACATCTGTACTGATCAGGTGATGGGGAACCGTGTCCGCAAAATGATCAAACCAAAATTTTGAGATTTGCGTTAAGACGACCCCTTTACCGGGCAGTCCATTTTGCATGACTACATCAAAAGCACTGATGCGGTCGGTAGCAATAATCAACAACGCTTCCTCGCCAGAAGACAAAGTTACATCGTATAAATCGCGCACCTTACCAGTACGCTTATTTAATAGGTTAAGGTCGGTCGCAAGCAGCGCTGATGCCATCGAAAGAAATCCTTTTAAGTTATTCGTGAAGTGGGACTATGAGGTTATCCCGCCGTCCGCTAAGTATACAGAACCAGTGACGAATACGCTTTCATCGCTGGCCAGGAACAACATTATATTAGCGATATCTTCGGGTTCAGCATAGCGCTGCATGGGAATACCAGCCTCAATAGTCGCCTTAGCTTCTTCTGCCTCACCTGGACGCATACCCTCTTCAAGGGAGCGCATCATTCGGGTATTTACAGGCGCAGGGTTCACTGTGTTGACGCGAATATTCTGCACCGCAAATTCTCGTGAAGCGGACTTCATTAAACCAATCACTGCGTGTTTACTGGTGGCATAAGGTGCAACAGCGGCACCGCCCTTAACACCCATAATACTGGAGGTAATAATAACGCTGCCGCCGCCACGCTTTTGCATTTGAGGAACCACAGCGCGAAGACCAAGGAATGGGCCTTTGACATTAACTTCCATGACTTGATCAAACCGAGCTTCGTCATAATCCAAAATAGATGCGACATCGCCTTCGATTCCGGCGTTTGCCAAAAAGATATCTACACCGCCGAAACGCTCGGTAGCCACCTGGGCCATGGCATGATTATCTGCTGATGAAGTGACATCACCAACAAAGAAGCTAACTTTATTGCTCGCTATCTCACTGCAAGCTTGACTCAACGCTTGCTCGTCTATATCTACCAGCAATACCGATGCGCCTTCAGCAACAAAACGCTTACCAGCAGCAACGCCAATTCCACCAGCGCCGCCGGTAATAATGGCAACTTTACCGTCTAATCTACCCATGCTGTCTCTCCCCTCATATGACTGCGCAACGCGACAGAAATCTGCTCGTCACACTAACTATTTCTTATTGTTGTAGCACATGCATTGGGACAGAAACTGGCCCAACATTAACGCCAGTCTAACCATTGATTCCAACGAAGGCGCTTTGCAAATCTGCAATCAGATCTTGTGTATCTTCAATACCAACAGAGATTCTTATTAGAGATTCATCAATGCCCATACTGGCACGACGCTCTGGACCCATCTCGTAATAGATAGTCTGCGCCACCGGAATAGATAGTGTGCGGTTATCACCCAAGTTACTGGACTTTACGATAACCTGAAAACGATTCATGAAATCCCAAAGGTCTACACCGTCAGCCAACTCAAAACTAAATAGGCCGCCAAAATAACGAAACAAGCTTGCCGCACGCTGATGCTGCGGGTGGGACGCTAAGCCGGGGTAATATACTGCTTTAACCAAGTCATGCCGCTCCAAAAAAGTAGCCATGGCAAGGGCGTTGGCGCACTGTTGCGTTTGGCGTAGCGCCAAGGTTTCGGCGCCAATAGCAATGTGGTGGGCCGCTTCTGGACCAAGGCTAGCACCAAAATCGCGCAAGCCCTTTTTCTTAATTTGAGTAATACCCCACTTTTTCGGATCACCTTTTTTGTAGGTGTCATAAATGTTGGCAAATGTGCTCCAGTCAAAAAGACCAGTTTCGGTAATTGATCCGCCCAAAACGTTGCCATGCCCGCCAATATATTTCGTTAGACTATTAACAATCAGGCTAGCACCCACCTCTATCGGCTGAAACACATAAGGCGAAGTCATGGTGTTATCAACGATATAGACCAAGCCTTTTTCGGCACAAAGATCACCTATAGCCTGTAGATCTGAAATCTGGGTTCGAGGGTTGGCTATGGTTTCAACAAAAACCAACTTGGTTTTCTCCGTTACAGCCTGAATAACCGCGTCAACTGAAGAGGCATCAACAAAATCAATATCAACACCATTAGTGTTGAAGGTATTGAACAAACTATTAGTGTTACCAAATAGGAAGGAACTGGAGATCATGTGGTCCCCAGCACGAAGCAACGAAAAAAGCGATGTGCCGATGGCGGCCATACCCGTAGCGAAACACGCAGTGGCTATGCCATTTTCCATCGCGGAAATTTTGTTCTCTAAAGCAGTTACAGTGGGGTTAACCTGTCGACCATAACTATAACCAAATTGCTTACCCTGAAATACCTCGGCTAAATCCCGAGCATCTTCGTAACCGTAGGCAACACTTGCGTGAATTGGTTTATGCAGAGATCCGTGTTCGATTGTTTCCAATCGATCGCCGTGCACGATCGTAGTGGTGAATCCTTTAGTCGACATCTTTTTCCGTAGGGCTGGTGAGCTTCAACCTCTACTATACTTCTAACCGAGCAAGACAACACCCGAGATTCACAGCTATTTCTTGGCAAGGCTCCAACTTATAGCAAATTAGGTTTAGGACTGAGGGTTTGCGCCCACGAAAGATCAGCTCACTCGGTAGATTAAGCGTCCGAAAAATTTTCTTGGCGCAAATTTTTAGCTCTGTTGTTAGCCAAAAAAGCCTGCATGTCTTGGGCGCTCAAAGGTGCAGAAAAAATGTAGCCCTGAGCTTCATCACAATCTCGCGCAAGCAGGTAACGTATTTGCGCCACCGTTTCCACACCCTCAGCAACAACACTTAAACCTAGCCCGTGCGCAACTGCCAAAATTGCATCAACTAGACTGGCAGTATCGTTCTCATCCTTAATGTCGCGCACAAAAGATTGATCGATCTTCAAGGAAGTCAACGGAAAATCTCTTAGATAGGCTAATGAGGAATACCCCGTACCAAAATCATCAGCGGCAATACCAACCCCTAGATCTCTCAAGTAGCTAAGCTGATCGACAATAAATTGTTTACTCTTAATTAGCGTCTTTTCAGTCAGCTCTAGTTTAACTTTACTAGGCGCCATCCCTACTTCACTTAGCATGGCTTCAAAGCTAGCAGTAAAAGCCTCCTGATTTAACTGAGCTGCCGAGGTGTTTACCGACACAAAAATGTCGTGGCCCAACGCATGCCATTGGATAACCTGCTGCATTGCCTTGCGCTGCACAAAGCTGTCCAGATCTGCCACCAAGCCAGCTTCTTCAGCGAGATCCAAAAAACCGCCTGGCTCCATTAGACCCAAACGTTTATGGTTCCAACGCGCCAGCGCCTCTACACCCATGATCTCTCCTCCAACGAGAGACACAACAGGTTGGTAATAAACTTCTAACTCACCTTTGGCTAATGCTCTGCGTAATTCTTGCTCAAGTTGAATTTGTGCAAATCGATCTTTGTTCATTGAAGCGTCGAAAATGGCATAATTATTCTTACCATTTTCTTTTACGTGATACATCGCAATATCGGCGCTCTGTACCAGAGCAACGCTGGAGGAGCCATGGTCGGGGAACTTAGCCAAACCAACACTCGTATCTACTGACAATTCGTAACCCTCTATAGAAAACGGCTCAGATAAAAGAAAGAGTATTTTCTCACATGCCTGTTGGCCCAATTGAAAACTATGGGCGTTGGGTAACAACAAACCAAATTCATCACCACCAAAACGCGCCAAAACGCCACTAACATCTATTGCGCCTGCGAGCCGCTGTGCAATTGCCTGTAATAACCGATCGCCTATGTCGTGCCCCAGAGAGTCGTTAATTATCTTAAACCGGTCGAGGTCAAAGAACAGGAGCATAAAGGGTTGCTGATCAATGTTGGCCGCAGCAATAGCGGCATCTACTTCACTTATAAACTGCACGCGATTCATAAGCCCGGTCAGGTTGTCATGGGATAGTTGATATTGGATCTGTGCTTCGGCGTGTTTTACCTGGGAGATATCTTTAACTGCTACGTATATTGCGCGTGAGTCAGAACTGTCATTGTTAGACATAACAGTTGCAGAAATTTGCACCCAAAGAAATTGTTCGTCATCGCCTTCGCTACGCAGTCGTACATCAACTTTTGCAGCTGTCTGTATCCCTTCGACTAATTCCGCCAATAATTCATCAACTATGCTTCGATCAGTTGGATAGATCAGCTCGCGCAGAGACTTACCCACAGCTTGCTTGTCTGGAAGCCCAACTAGTTCGTAACTATTTTGACTACAGTAGCGAATATGGCCCTGAACATCTAACAACAATATTAGGTCGAAAGTAGAGCCAACAGCACATTGTAATAAGCTTGCATAGATATCTGTGGACGGCAGAGTGCCGCCGCCAGTTGTCAGCTGATTGACCGCAATGGCTAGATCATGTGCATCAATACCCTCAGCACTCATACTTAATCCATATTATTGTAGTTGTTCTTTTCAGCTTATCACTCACCAACTTTGGGGTCTGCTTGAGCAAAGGGCATATTCCATACCGGAAAAACCCTAGATAACGCCGACAGGGCGAGTGCATGTTTCAACTCCCCACTCTCTACGCTTTCACGCACTTGGGCGGGCTGCATAAACTCTAAGGCGATAGACTCGCCATCGCCTAGATCTTGATCATTAGCCGCATATACATCTTCGGCGAGCCAGTGATGGCAGAGATTATTATGATAAGCGGGATTGGGCTCTACCGCGCCAAGATACGTCCACTTTTCACTAACATATCCCGTTTCCTCTAGCAGTTCACGCGCAGCTGCTGTCTTTGAGTCTTCACCTGGATCAACCATTCCTCCTGGAGTTTCCAAAGTTGTGTAACCAACGCCAAAACGATATTGCCTGATCATTAGGGAGCGCCCTTGACTATCTAGGGCCACCACATTCACCCAATCTACTGATTCTAGAATAATGCGATCAAAGGTCTTGTTGTTGCGAGGGTTGCGCAGAGTATCTACACGCTTTTCAAACAGCATTAGTCCCGCTTCCTCATAACGCGAGTCTAACTTATCCCAATCTAACTCAGAGTGTTTTGGTTTATGGCTCATACTCTTATCCTAACTACTTATGTGAGCGTAAATTTTGCTTTGTGGGCGGCCTAGCGAAAAGGGCGCATCCCATGTCCGCCCAACTCTTCAGTCCAAGGTATAACATGATTTTCTGCGGTCACTTCAGCCAGAGCTTCCTCAGCAGTGGCATATTGCGCTAACGTTTCTAATGAACTTAAAGTCGGACCAATCATTTGCCACTGACCATCCTTATGTAATTGCAGAGCAGTACTTGGACTCACCCACTGCCCAGATATGGTCTCTTCGGTATCCGCTAGTGCCACCTGACCTTCGGGCAAAGCTGCAAGAAAAAATCTCGTATCAAACCGACGCGGCACAGAAGGAGGTGTTAGCCAATGGCTAAAATACACCAGACGCTCGGAGGCTATCGATAGATTTTGCGCCTGCAATACCTCGGCCCAAGACATTTCACTAGATAAAAGTTTGCCCCGCAGCTGAGCCTGTAAAACTCGTTGATTTACATCTGGCACATGGATACCGTTTGCATCTCGAGCAAGAAGTACACCCACCTCTTCAAAACACTCTCGCGCCACCGCAACCCAATACCTTATCGCTCCAGCATCTAAGCCTAAGCGCACGCTCGCATCGCTGTCTGCCAAGTCTGGACATAAGTCAGGTTGCCAATCATCCTCATCAACTTTGCCCCCAGGAAAAACATAGAGGTCGGGGAAATCCCCTTTACCAGGACGTTTAACCATATAAACTTCAATGCCATTTGCGCTATCTCGAACAATCATCACGGTTGCTGCAAGTCTTATATTTTCTCTTTGTAGGGGCTGCAAAAGTATTCCTTTTAAATAACAATATTTTTTTAATAATTGCGCGCCACCACAAGTGAACGCACTAATACAACAGTTCTAAGTGGTTCGTCCAACCACCTTGCGTTGCAAAATTTCAAAACAAAATTCGGTCATAATGGCTAACAATGCCGCTGGAATAGCGCCGCGCAAAATCATATCCGAATCATTCAACGACAGTCCAACTACAATAGGCTCTCCTAACCCACCTGCACCTATGAACGCCGCCAGTGTCGCAGTACCAATACTGATGACTGCCGCGGTGCGAATGCCTGCAAAGATAGCGGGCATAGACAAAGGTAGACGCAAAAACCGTAATTGCTCCCACTGCGTTAAACCAAGTGCTCGTGAGACCTTGACCAAGGTTGGATCTACTCCGGACAACGCTGTCACTGCATTGCGCACAATTGGCAGAAGCGAATAAAGGAACAAGGCAACAATGGCAGGCAGTACGCCAATACCAAATATTGGAATCATCAACGCAAGAAGAGCCAGTGACGGAACGGTCTGCATGAGCCCACAGGCATAAACTACGGCATTCGCAACTTTAGTATTACTATAGATCAACAAACTGAGGCCAAGGCCGACAATTATGGCTCCAAGTAATGCCACACCAGTCAATTGTATATGGCGCAAAAAATGGCCCCAGAGTTCTTGCTGCCAAGAGACACTTTCATACTGAGACTGATCCAGCCCTAACTCATTGGACCTACTCGTTATAAAAACATCCGCTACAGCTTGAAAGCTTTTACCTTGTACCACCACTTCGGCGTTGAGCCTTTGCATTTCAAGGTCATCTATCAAATTCACTAAAGGTAAAAGTGCTGAGCGCACTTGGGTGGACAAATCAGTCCGCGCTAATGGGGCTGCACGATAAGCCGGAAAATAGCTCTTGTTGTCGTCCAAAACACGCAGACTGTAGCGCAGCAATTCACCATCGGTACTGTATGCATCAGTAGCATCAATGGCTCCGTCAGCTATGGCTTGGTATGCCAGCCCGTGCTCTATACCTTCAACTTTATGGTTCAGACTGTAGAGTTGCGCAAGCCCAGGCCAGCCATCACCACGTTGTAAAAACTCATGGCTAAAAGCGAATGGCAAATTCGGATATTTGGCTAAATCAGCAATTGTAACTAAGCCCAAGTCTTGGGCCTGAGACTCTCTAACTGCTATGGCATAGGTGTTATTGAAGCCAATCTCGTCGAGCATGTGTAAATCCATCGACGCCAACAGCGTATTGATTTCATCCCTAGTAGGCCTGCCGGGCACCTTTAGCACCGCCTGACTTAGGGTGCCGGTGTACTCCATGTAAAAGTCAATCTCACCATTACGCAGAGCTTCAAAACAAATGAGTGTTCCGCCAAGACCAAAGCGGCGTTCAACGGCAAAACCTTGGCGCTCAAGCACCTGTGCCGCAATTTCCGACAGCAAATAACTTTCACCGAAATTTTTGCTACCGATAACCACCTTGTCGCTCACATTCGCTGTAGGCGCAGTTTCAGTACTGGCGTTAACAAAACTGACGCCTGCATACAGGCACAAGCCCATGACTATCTGCGCTAGAGTACTCATGCTAATTGGCTCTCTATAAGGCGCTCAACATAGGCTGTAGCAGGATGTTCTAATACGTCTTCTGGCGTGCCCGCTTGCACCACCACACCTTGATCCAATATGAGTAAATAACCTGCTAAGCGTTTTGCCTCTCGAAGATCATGAGTCACCAAAAGCGTGCTGACCTGATTTTGTTTTTGCACTGACTCAAACCGTTCGTACAAACCTAACCGGGTGATTGGATCTACCGCGGAAAACGGCTCATCCAAAAGCAGCAGGTCCGGCTCTAACATCAGTGCGCGACAGAGTCCTAGGCGCTGCTGTTGCCCTCCAGAGAGTTGGCGCGGCAGACGGTCAGCCACATCAAAGGGAAGCTCCATAGCATTTAACAGGGTCGCAAAACGCTCATCTATCAAATCTTGGTTCCAGCCTTCTAAACCGGCAATTAGGGTCACATTCTCTTTGGCGCTCATATGGGGAAAAAGACCTGCGCCTTGAACCGCATAGCCTATTTTACGACGAAATGGTTCAAGTTCAGCTTCGGGAACCGGTTTGCCGTTAACGAGGATGCTACCACTATCAGGTTTCTCAAGAGCATTGACCATTTGCAGTAACGTAGTTTTACCACTGCCACTAGTACCTACTATGGCTGTGGTAACCCCCTTAGGCAGGCCCACTGTTAAATCTGAAAACACCTGAAGATCGCCATAAGCTTTACTAACGCGATCAAATACTACGCAATGAGAATGAGTCGTCATCAGGACTGATCTACCTTCAATGCATAGCGTTGCTGAAGTTGCAGGCCATATTGTTTTAGGCTGTGCAAAAGGCCCAGTTTTTCAGGAGTCAAATCCGTAGCCTCTAACTCTGCTATGGTTTGATAGTACTTTGGTAAATTCAGCCAATCACCATCCTCGGTCAACTTTTCTTGCACAAACTCATGCCACTGACCTTGGTCCTGCTCAGACATCCATTCTGGATAAGAGCGCGCTTTCATCCGCTGGGCTAGTGTTTGCAAACGTCGGTCACGAAAATCCATGTCCTGCCATTCGCCCTCCGCAATTGAGTTATGTAAATGGTTACAACGCGCCTTATCTTCCTCTTGCAGAAAGCCATCATACAAGCCAGCATCCACGTCATTGGCTTTGTCAGCAAAGCCCTGCAGGTATACGCGCCGTATTTTTTCAGCAATTCCCGGCTGCTTGAGGCGCCGCGCCCGTTCCTTAATTTCGCGCATGGACAAACCCAAACGTGACATATTTTCATCGTCTAACACTTCAATAGGTGCAATAAACGGGCAACGATTGATGCGTATTTCTTTCAATGGCGGTCGCTCGTGATTGCCACGTGTAAATAATTTAGCGCGAATTTCATCTTCGCTCCAATCAATCAATGACTGAATATCAGCTGCTAAATCTACGACAATAATAGAATTGGCATTGGTTGGGTGCCGACTCAGTGACATGATCGGCGCGACGCCATAACGCTGGCGCGGATACATTGCACTGACATGTACGCATAATCTCGCGCCATAAGGTTCAAGGACTTTGCGCACCTGTTTTTTCCCGCGCAGACCAAAGTAGTAATCGAATAATTTGGGTTGGTGGGTTTTTATCAGCTTAGCCATACCTACTGTGGCATGTACATCAGACATAGCGTCATGGGCTTTGCCGTGATCAATACCATTGGCCTTAGTCAGCTCTTCCAATTTGTAGACAGGCAGGCCCTCTTCACTTTTAGGCCAGCTAATACCCTCTTGTCGCAGAGCGCCGGTAGCACGAACTAAGTCGATAAGGTCCCACCTAGAGTTACCGCTCTGCCATTCTCGAGCATAAGGGTCCATTAGGTTTCGGTAGAGGCTATATCGCATAAACTCGTCGTCAAATCGCAAACTGTTATAGCCCAGCGCACAAGTACCAGGCTCCGAAAAAAGCTGGTTAATTTTTGCTAAGGCTGCGCTTTCCTTTATGCCCTCACGAGCGAGCAACTCGGGAGTAATACCAGTAACTAGAGTGGCGCCAGGGTTAGGTAAAACATCGTCAGGCAAGTTGATATAAGTACAGTATTCGTCGCCAATTGGGTTGAGGTCTGCATCGGTACGAAACCCGGCAAATTGAACAATGCGGTCCCATTTAGGATTTACACCTGTGGTTTCTAGGTCGTACCAATAGAAACTATCTGCCATGTCAGTTAACCTCGCCCTGAATGCAACAACGATACCCTAATATTAAAACCTTAGCCCTTCCAAGTGGGCCGGCATTTGCAATTTTTGCCGGACTTTTAATGTGGTCTTCTACTGGCAACATGGATGCAGCCATTACGCTGGGGGTTACCGGCTGGGTGGTCATCTGGTGGATTTTTGAACCCATCCCAATTCCAGCAACATCCTTGCTGCCTATGGCTTTGCTACCCATGATGGGTGTGCTCAGTGCTAAAGAGCTAGGGGCCGCTTACGGCAATCCACTGGTTCTACTCATGATGGGCGGCTTCTTGCTGGCCACAGCCCTTGAGCGAAGTGGTGCCCATCGTCGTATCGCCCTATATATGGTGCGTTTATTTGGTGGCAATAGTTCACGCCGCTTGGTTTTTGGATTTATGCTCGCCAGTGCATTTCTAAGTATGTGGATATCCAATACCTCGACAACCCTGATGCTATTACCTGTCGCCTTGGCCGTGCTGGAAAAATCTAAAGATAGTGACCTTGCCGCGCCACTGCTACTGGGCATCGCCTATGCCGCGAGCATTGGCGGGATTGCCACACCAATAGGTACACCACCTAACTTAGTATTTATGGGTGTTTATACTGAAATAGTTGGCGCACCCATCTCATTTGGGCAATGGATGATGTGGGCTTTGCCCATTGCGCTGGTATTGCTGCCTATTGCCGCATTCTGGATTACCAGAAACATGAGTCATCAAGGTGATATCGAATTACCGGAAGTAGGTGCATGGCATTCTAGAGAACGCAGAGTATTCGCTGTTTTTGTCATCACGGCGCTTTTATGGGTCACCCGCACAGGGCCGTTTGGTGGCTGGAGCACTTGGTTTAGCGTGCCCTATACCAACGATGCAATCGTTGCATTCCTTGCGGTTGTAGCACTCTTTGTTATACCCAGCGGTGAAAAAACAGCCGAGGGTAATGTTGTTCGCCTCATGGATTGGGAGACTGCGGAGAAAATACCTTGGGGTATGTTATTGCTCTTTGGAGCGGGCATCACAATAGCCACAGCTTTTACCAACTCTGGATTAAGTACCAGTATAGGCAGTAGCCTGGAGCAGTTATCTGCACTACCTATTCTATTGATGATCGGAGTTTTATGCCTTGCGGTGACCTTCTTAACAGAAGTGACCAGCAACACAGCCACTACAACTTTATTGATGCCAATTTTGGGCGCCGCGGCAGTAGGTGCTGGCTTTGATCCTATTTTATTTATGATACCGGCAGCGATGAGTGCTTCGTGCGCATTCATGTTGCCAGTTGCTACGCCGCCGAATGTGGTCACCTTTGCAACAGGTAGGTTCTCAATCCAAACCATGGTCCGAGAGGGCCTGGCATTGAACCTGTTTGGCGTTATTGTTATCAGCGTTGGCTGCTACCTGCTGCTCACCTGATTCGTCCATCTCAGGCCCATTGGCCGCGGACTGCACTAATTGGGCCAAAGCAGATTGGCGCTCTAAGGTCGGTAATTCTGCCAATTGCGCAACCTCTACATAGAACTCCGCCCAGTTACCTTTAACGCGATCGAATAATTGCTGGAATGCAGGAAGGTAATCTTCATAGGTACCTAGGGAAACTAAAAACGCGTTGTTAAAGTGATCACTCATTAACTTATCGTACCTGCCCCCACCAAGGCTCTCCCGATTTTCTTGATAACAAACTTGTATGTGAGCAAGATACTTTTGCCGAGTTAGCATAATCGCCCGGGGACCACGCTCTTTATCTGCATAAATTGCCGCGAGATCGGCTTTGCTCCGTAACGCGAAATCTTTGAATATTCGCCACTGCGCACTCTGCCCAAGCCATCTTTTGTAGGCGAGTGGTTTATCAAGCTTGACAGATTGCGACCACTCCAAAGCACCCTGCCTACCAACAAAACTGGCAAAACTCTCATTAAACGCTGCGCTACCGGGCACCCATACTTTGCTGTGGGCAAGCTCATGGAACAACAACCGAGCTAGAGATAATGGCGAGTAATCAATAAAACTACTCAGTATCGGGTCATTGAACCAACCTAAAGTTGAATAGGCGGAGACACCACCTACATAGGTTTCAAAACCCAAACGTTGGTACTTCTGCGCAAAAGCTAGCGCATCTTCTTTGGCGTAATACCCCCTATAAGGCGCGCACCCCGCAATTGGATAACACCAGGTCCGGGCTTGCATTTGCAAAGGCTGAGCTGCAAAAACATTCCAAACCACATAGTCGCCAGGCAACTGTACATAACGCGCATATTTACTGCCCACATCGAGTAACAACCTTGTTTCAGCGTGCTGCAAAATTTTCTCGCTCAACTGAAGTTGTTGCCGCAGTGCTTTCGGTGTCTGTGGGTCATCTAGCACTGTGCTAACCGGCTGACTACTGAGCATAATTCCTAGGTGCCCTGTCACAGCCTGGTTGTAGAATCCAAGATGCTCACAGCCGCTAAGCAAACAAAGGTATAAACCCAAGAGTATTATTTTGAAGTTGCCGCGCAACTCTGTGAGTGCCAACATAACCATTCCGGCCAATTTAACGAGTTCGTTCATGCATTTTCTCAAAGCAACCTTAGCCTTTATTGCCATTGTAATTGCGACAGTCTGCATGTGCACTGCGCTTACTTGGTGGGCCACCAAACTGTTGTGGTTAAAAGGCTCCGCCCGCTCGCAAAATCTGCAGAAGATGGATAAGGTCATTATTGGGTGGACTAAAGCTAATCGCTGGACCTTCAAGAAACTGAATTTAGTCAACGTCAATATTACTTGGCATGACCAAGAACAAGTTTCTCCGGAAAACTGGTACTTGGTAGTTTGCAACCACCAAACTTGGACAGACATCTTGTTACTCCAAACCTATCTCTTAGATGATTTACCACCGCTCAAATTTTTCACCAAAGCACAATTGATTTGGATCCCCTTTATTGGACTTGCTATGTATGCACTGGGATTCCCTTATGTTAAGCGGGTTAATAAGGCGCAAATCAAACAAAAACCTGAGCTACGTAACGCCGACCGCGACAACGTCTTGATGGCGTGTGAGCGGTTTAAAAACCACCCGACGAGTATTCTTAACTTTGTTGAAGGCACCCGCTATACGAGAGAAAAACATGGGCGCCAAAATAGCGAGTTTAAGAATTTGTTACGGCCCAAGGCTGGCGGGATAGAGTACGTGCTGCAGGGTATGGACCAGCACCTGCACCGACTTGTTGAGGTCACTCTAGTTTACCCGGACGCAGTGCCGTCCTTTGGCTATTTTTTACAGGGTAAATGTCAGCGGGTAGATATTGATATACGGCATCATGCGATACCCGATTGGACCTCCACCCCAGAAACCACCGAACGCAAAACAGAAATCGTGCAATGGGTGAAAAATATTTGGCTAGCAAAAGACCAGCGTATTACCCAAACCATGGAACAGTACGAGATTAACCCAGTACAGTCTGAGCAACTCTAAAGACCTGGCGTTGAGGCTGGGGCAATCTGCCTACTAATATTGGCTAGGGCTTTCTCCAATGCAACTATACGCTTGTTCACAGCCAGCCTATTAGCATCCATTGCTAGCACCGCTTCGCTATTGTCTTTCACTTGACCACTCAGCTCAGAGTTAAGGTTAGCGACAGATTGAGAGGCAATATTGGTTTTATCCGTAAGATCACGCTGCACTCTGAGCATTTGCTGCACTTGTAATTCTAGGCTGGTCAATTGATCTATAACGGTTTGCTGATCTGCCAAAGCTTCATCATGGCGACTACTGGCGGCCTTTAGATCTCTGTTACTAGCCAGAACACCTCTCATCGATTGATCTAATTTGGCAACTTTGCTTTGATTTTCCTTAATCCAGTTGCGGTTGCGCTCATTGGCAATTGACCACAATTTGCGAATTTCAGATTCCCAAAGATTTATCTGTTGCTTTGTATCTTCCCCGCCTTGGCTCATGGCGCTATCTGTAGCGGAGAGGCGCTCTTCAAGTTTAATCAAGCGGCTATCAGCACTTTTTAATTCTGCTTCCGTTGCGACCAAAAGTTGCTGCTGGTTAGCGATAAACCAGCCGGCACCCAACAAACCCGCTACCAGCAACGCAAGGATAAGGGTATTGGCTAAACTGCGCCCAGAATTGCTACCTTGCGACCTGCGACTATTGCTTTGGCGATAGTTGCCTCCAGCTTGAGTAGAGAGCGGATCTTCTGGCATGTCACTCATAAAAATCTCACATTTCGATTAGCCAAGAGTATAAAAACTAATCCAGCGAAAGAAAGGTTTTCTCGGCACTTTTTGTGTTTTCGACACATTCTCAAGAGAACAAATGAGACTAGAGGAAAATCACAAATTGCCAAGCCTACTGTTGCCGACAACTTTTCTTAACAAAATTTTGCATCTAACGGCGGCTAAGTCGTCATATTTTGCCCTCATGCTTTACCGCTGAACACCCAAACCCTCTACTTTATACAGATAACTAGACCGCTTATCTGACAAACGACCCCACTCAACAATCTGCAAAGCCGCTCCCTCCAAATACTCGTAATCTCTAGATTCGTGAATCAAAACCTCAAAATTTAGGCTTTGGGTCCGCTAAGTTAAATTGAAAATATTCCGAATAAAATAGTAAGGAGACTGAAATGTCTAACAAGTTAGTTAAATCACCTTTATCCATTGCCGTAAGCGCTGCACTAAGTGTTTCTGTAGCCTGCATCCCATCTGTGAATGCGGATCAAAATCCATTCGCCATGAAAGAACTAAATTCTGGCTACATGCAGTTTGCCGAAGGCAAGTGCGGCGAAGGTAAATGCGGTGAGTCCAAAGGCGACGAAGGCAAATGCGGCGAAGGCAAGTGCGGTGAGTCCAAAGGCGGCGAAGGCAAATGTGGTGAAGGCAAGTGCGGTGAGTCCAAAGGCGGCGAAGGCAAATGTGGCGAAGGCAAGTGCGGCGAGTCCAAAGCCAGCGAAGGCAAGTGTGGCGAAGGCAAGTGCGGTGAGTCCAAAACCAGCGAAGGCAAGTGTGGCGAAGGCAAGTGCGGTAGCTAATAGGTACCATGTCTCCTAAGCCAGTAATGAGCGGCGCAGGTCTTGGTCTGCGCCGCTCCTTTATCGATGATCTTTCTACAAGCTTCCCTCAGTCGGTTAACTTTTTAGAAGTTGCGCCAGAAAATTGGATTGATGTAGGCGGCCGTTTCGCTGCGGCTCTAGAACATGCAACCTCTCACGCGCCCCTAGTCTGTCACGGCTTATCTCTCAATCTCGGAGGATTGGCACCAATTGATGAAGCTTTTGTACATCGAGTAAAAAACTTTTTGGCAACTTTTCAAGTTACACACTACAGCGAACACTTAAGTTATTGCGCTGACGAAGGTCACCTTTATGACCTAATGCCAATTCCATTTACGAGTGCTGCAGTTAACCACGTAGCTGACAGAATCAAACGTGTCCAAGACATTTTAGGCCACCGCATAGCCGTAGAGAACGTTTCCTATTACGCAGCCCCGGGCAAAAGTATGGACGAAATTGAGTTCCTTAATTCAGTCTTAGAACAAGCTGATTGCCAACTTCTGCTCGATGTTAACAATATTTATGTAAACAGCATCAATCACAACTACGACCCAGTCGATTTTCTGCAAGCTTTACCAGGTGACCGAATCGCATATGGACATATCGCCGGTCACTACAACGAGGCCGAAGACTTGCTGGTCGACACACATGGCGCGGATATAATTGATCCGGTCTGGTCGCTTCTTGAACAAGCCTATGATCATTTTGGCGTTTTCCCAACACTACTAGAACGGGACTTTAATATTCCCTCCGTTACGGACTTAATATCCGAGGTAGACCAGATAAGTGCTATCCAGGAAAAATTTGCCACCTCCGCAGAAGTACGGGTCTGAATCAATGCAAGCAAATTTCAAAGAGGTACAAAAAGCCTTTACCGCCCATATGCGAGATCCTTCAGTAAACTCTGGGCCAGCGGATATCGAAGATAGAAGGCTGAAAATTTATCGAGACCTAGTTTTCAATAACATTAACTCCTTGATCTCCGGCAGCTTTCCAGTTCTGAAAACCATTTATCCAGACCAAAAATGGTTATCTCTGATAAGGGCTTTTGTTCGAGACCATATCTCGCACACACCACATTTCCCTAAAATGCCACAGGAATTCTTAACGTTCCTAAAAGAAGTAGAGCAACAGGGTACCCTTGAATTTCCCTTTACCTGGGAACTAGCACACTACGAATGGTTAGAGCTGGCTATTGATTTAGATACCCGCAATATCATTCACAAACCTGCGGCTAACGCGGAATTATTTCTTGAGCAATGTCCTGTAATAAACCCTATCTCCACTACTGTAGGGTTTAACTGGCCCGTCCATGAAATCGGGCCAGACCACCTACCAGAAGAGTTGCCAGAACAACCTACCTATATCGTTGTGTACCGAAATGCAGGACTCAAAACGGGTTTTATGGAATTGAACCCGCTTGCTGCCATGTTGTTAGAAAAAATCAGCGCAGACGAAAATCGAACTGGGCAAGAAATTTTGCTACAGATCAGTAAAGAAATAGATCACCCCGACCCAAGCATAATTGTTCAGGGCGGCTGTGAATTGATGTACCAAATGACAGCTAAACACATCCTTTTGGGCACGCAAAAAAAACATAAGCAAGCGAAAACTTAACCCTCTATATACCTCTAGCAAGGAGCTTTCCCATGATTATTAGTCTAGCCACCAAAGCACAAATGTACTTAGACAAGATCAACGTCACAGACTTTATCGCCCCTCTTCTACTCAGACTTTATTTGGTACCAGTTTTTTGGATGGCCGGGTCCATGAAGCTTGGCAGTATGGAAAGCACCATTGAATGGTTTGGCAACCCTGATTGGGGCCTAGGTCTCCCCCTACCATTTCTTATGGCGTGGGCGGCTACACTCACCGAGGTAGTCGGCGCGATCTTCTTATTCTTTGGCTTTGCAACTCGGTGGATTTCTATTCCGCTGATTATCACTATGATTGTTGCAGCGGTTACAGTGCACTTACCTAATGGTTGGCTAGCAATTGCGGAAGGTGGCGGGCTGTTTGCAACCGAAAGAACAATGGGGGCGATTCAACGCTTGGATAGAGCCAAAGAGATTTTACAAGAGAATGCAAACTACAGCTGGCTTACCGAAAAAGGCAGCCTTGTGATTCTTAACAATGGAATTGAATTCGCGGCAACGTATACCATTATGCTGGTAGCACTACTTTACATTGGCGCGGGTAAGCTAAGCTTAGACCACCTTATCGCCAAACGTTTTCAACGTTAACGCACCGGCAATATTAGCCAAAGACACTTTTGGCGCAATTTTTTAAACAAAAAAAGGCGATCTAAGGATCGCCTTTTTTGCGCCGCGGCCACTAACGGGCAGCAGCTGATCTATATTTTGATTTCTTATAGAACCCGCAGGATACCCGCAAGTAATACAGTCAAAACTAGGCCTGAAACAATCACACCACGAACTGTAGTCAGTGGTCCTTGCTTACCAAACATCGCATTACCTTGCAGCAGTGCAATGATCACCAAACACGCAATAATTGCATTGGTGTTAGAAGCAATGCCACCACTCGAAAGGTGGGCACTTGACCCCATAAACCACAACATGGGCATTGAGAACAATGTGTTGGTACGCGAAGCAAGACCCGCTTTAGGTGCGGCTGCCGCAGCTGCTGGATCTGGTTCGTTACCAGCAGCGACCCCTTGATTCGACTCAACAATGATCTTTTGATTTGGCCAAATAATGAGCCAAACGTTAAGGAACATTAACGTACCCAGAGTTGCGCCAACTGTAATATCGCTTGTTAGACCAGTATGACGATAACCAAGAAGTACGACTCCTGTTAGAAAGGTACCCATTGCACCCCAACGGAACCACCATAAAGCACGCGGCGCTAACTTCGAAAATGCGTCCACTCTTGCATTAGGTTCAGCTTCTTTAAAATACTCAGTTTGAACAAAGTTAAAGTAGTAAAGTAATCCTATCCATGTAATACCGAACAAGACGTGGGCGTACCTCGCCAAGTAATCCATCATCGCAGCGTCCATAAAATCCCCTAGTGTTATTGCGAGCTATTGCTCTGGAAAACGACTACGGAAGGATAACGAATAGCACTTCAAGGCACCAGTAAAAGCCAAATGAATCATGGTATTTCGTAATGGACTGTAACTCTTCTACCCAATATTTGAGCTTTTCACATGAAGCGCCATGAGCCGCAGGTGCAAATTACCGCTGGAGTATGTTTGCCAAAACAAAAAAAACCCGGCTAAAGCCGGGTTTTTAAAGCTAGTGTAGATTGCTCTACATCATGCCGCCCATATCCGGCATACCACCAGGCATTCCGCCTCCGGCACCACCTTCATCAGGCTGATCGCTTACCATAGCTTCCGTTGTGATCATAAGACCCGCAACAGAAGATGCAGCTTGAAGCGCTGTTCTGGTCACTTTAGCTGGATCAAGAATACCCATTGCCAACATATCACCGTACTCACCGGTGGCTGCGTTGTAGCCATCGTTACCACCTAGGGCTGCAACCTTGTCCAAAACAACCGCGCCTTCAACACCAGCGTTGTGAGCGATTTGACGCAATGGCGCGCTCATAGCACGTACCGCTAAAGCAATACCTACTGCTTGGTCTTCGTTATCGCCGACAGCACTCTCAGCTGCAGCAATAGCACGTACCAATGTCACACCACCGCCAGGCACGACGCCTTCTTCAACGGCTGCACGAGTTGAATGCAGTGCATCTTCTACTCGAGCTTTCTTTTCTTTCATTTCTACTTCAGTTGGTGCGCCAACCTTAATCACTGCAACACCACCAGCCAACTTGGCTAGACGCTCTTGAAGTTTTTCACGGTCGTAGTCTGACGAAGTGTCTTCGATTTCTGCACGAATCTGCTTGATTCGACCTGCAATCTCTTCCTTGTCACCAGCGCCATCAACAATAGTTGTATTTTCTTTTGATGAAGCAACACGCTTAGCTGTACCAAGATCTTCTAAAGTTGCGCCCTCTAAAGTTAGGCCAACTTCTTCAGAAATCACTGTGCCGCCAGTCAATACTGCAATGTCTTGCAACATTGCTTTACGACGATCACCAAAACCAGGTGCTTTAGCCGCAGCAACTTTAACAATACCGCGCATGTTGTTTACAACTAGAGTTGCCAGTGCTTCGCCTTCGATGTCTTCAGCAACCACGATCAACGGCCGACCTGCTTTTGCAACGTTTTCTAAAATAGGCAGAAGATCTCGGATGTTAGAGATTTTCTTGTCACACAAAAGAATGAAGGGGTCTTCATGCTCAGCAGCCATAGAATCTTGGTTGTTGATGAAGTAAGGAGACAAATAACCGCGATC
>CAJJDH010000004.1 GCA_905182905.1 marine gamma proteobacterium HTCC2089
CAAAAATGAAATTTTCTCTCGTTTGCATTCGACCGCTCTATTTGTAGCTGATAGAAACAGTTTGAAACAAATTTTTGATGGGATTTTTCCCGCGCAGCTTTATGTCATCTGTTAACGCGATGAATAAATGCTTGTAGCTCATATTGTTGATCAACTATTAGGAGAGGTTTATGAACCTATTCAAACGGAAAAGGCAAAGTACAATATTTAACCGAGGAGGGCCGTTTAGCGCACTGTGTATTGGTGCGTTGCTGTTAAATCTTATAGGCATGCAAAATGTCGCTGCTGAAGACGAAGTAATTGAAGAAGTTTTAGTTACTGGATCATTTTTGAAACGCACCGCCCAAGACTCACCGTCGCCATTATCTGTTATCACTTCCGCAGACATTGATGACCTAGGCGCTGCTGATATAGCCGAGGTGGTCCAATCGCTTCCATGGCAATCAGGTAGCCAGACTAGGGCATCTACCTTTCAGGGTGAGGGTGCGGATGGAAGAAGTTCTATTAATCTTCGTAACTTGGGACATGGTGCAACCCTGCCACTAGTAAACGGTAAGCGCCAAGTGCCGTCGTGGTTTAACGCGCGAGGCAACTCCTCCGTTAACGTTAACGGACTGATACCCAATATTGCATTAGAAAGAGTAGAGATTGTTAAAGACGGTGCTTCCGCTTTATATGGATCTGACGCTATCGCTGGTGTTGTGAACTTCATTACCAAGAAGAACTTTGAAGGTTTTGATCTGCAATACCAGTACTCAACGGATGAGGAAACTGGCGAGGGGCCTGCAAATCAGTTTGGCGTAATCTTTGGTACTCGGGGCGACAAGGGAGGTATCGTAGCTTCCGCCTCAGTTCTCAATAGAGACGAGATAAATGTTGATGATCGCTATGATCGTTTTGGTGGTTCTAGCGCCTCCGGCACAGGTCAGCCCGGCAGAATAGTGCCACGAGGTACGCCTGTGTGGGCAGCCCACGGCCTCAGACCCGGACAGGCAGTAAGTGCCGCTATCGATGGCGGCACTTTTCCGCGTAACGCTCAAGGTACATCCTTTGGTCAAGCGGACGTAGACTGTGAAAACGCAGCAGCTCAAGAACGCGGCGGTGCGCTTGGCCCAGTCTTTGGTAATCTAATTTGCGCTTATGATTTCGGTTCTTTCTTTGCTCTGCAGTCTGAGGAGTCGCTGCGTAAGATTCATGTAACAGGTGACTACGATATATCGGAATCTTTACAGGCTTACTTCGAATTCGCGGGCAATGATTCTGAGTTTGATCGTTTGAACTCGCTCAACCCAAATGCACCAATTTTGACTATTAGCCCAAACCATTTCGGTAATATTGAAGATGCATTTCGTCGTGGCATCGTACCAATTGCCGTAGGCAACCAAACAAGGTTGCTGGGCGGCACGAGAAATACCTCCAGCGCAGATCGACCCTTAGACACCTTTACAAACACTTCTCGTTCCGACCAACGGCTTGTATTAGGTGGAATATGGGATACCGAACTTAGCGGCAAGAGTTGGACGGTAGATTTTTCTTATACTGCGAGCGAGCACGATACAGCTACCACTCAAGCACAAGACACATTATCAGCTCAGTTTGAATTAGCCATAAACGGTTTGGGCGGCCCAAATTGCGACATCGTAAACGGCACTCCAGGCGATGGTAACTTGGCTTACGCGGCATCAGGCGGACAGTTCGTCGATCCAGCTGGAAATAACTGCTATTACTTCAACCCATTCGGCAACGCTAGCTTTGACAGAAATGGTGACCCACAAACAGATCTCACTTTAGTTAACCCAGATGAGCTTTACGACTTTGTCGCCGGCCGAGTTACAAGCGACTTGGTTTTTCGACAGCGTATTATCGATATTATTGCAAGCGGCGAGATTTTTGAACTTGACGGTGGTACAGCAGGGTTAGCTATTGGATATCAGCGCAGAGCTGATAGCGGTTCAGCTTTCTATGATGGGGCAACAAATAGTAATAACTTAGACTTTGCTTTCGGAGCACAAGATTGGACCGGCAGACTAACCACTCAGGCGTTGTTTGCTGAGATAGGCTTGCCCTTCCTTGACAACTTGGAAGTCAATGTAGCCGTTCGTTATGAGGAGTTTGACGAAATAAATGAAGATACCGTTGATCCAAAAATTAGCCTCCTCTGGCAGCCAATCGACTCTGTTTCACTGCGAGCATCTTATGGCACCTCGTTTAGAGTACCGTCTATCCAACAGCTCTACGGTAATATTACAACCGTGCACAACCTAGCCGACACTGGATTAGGTGGTACCGCCTTTAGAGCAGCTGTGTCAGTAGGTAATCCAAATCTTGCACCGGAATCCTCCGAGAATTTTAATATTGGCGTGTCTTGGGCACCTGAAGATGGTGCACTTGAGGGGTTACAAATAGATTTGGATTACTATCGCTATGACTACACAGATATCATCACGCGGGAAAGCCACGCAAATTTGCTTAGTGAAGATTTAACAGCGCTGAATGCGCATGTTGCCGCTAACGGTGGAACATTACTTCAGGCAGTGCAAGCCGGCGTGGGCAATCGCACACAAGTCATACGTAATTCAACTGGAGGCCTGCTCAGAGTGCTACCTAACTTTGCAAATGCAAACGGTGCTGAAGTCAGCGGTGTAGATCTTTCTACTTCCTACAGCTTCGATACCAATGTAGGTAACTGGAAAGCTGGCCTGCAAGCCGCATGGTTAGCGGACTATGAAGTTGAAGTTGCCAGCAGAACCGGAGGTGCCCCAACCGTATTCGACGCAGTAGGCGAATACAATGACGCTAATCCAGTCGCCCGACCACTCCCTGAGTGGAAAGTGAACGGAACCCTGAATTGGGGATTAGATCAACATAGAGCATTTTTGTTAGTAAAGTATGTAAGTGGTGTGAATCATAACTTTACTGGCGGCTCAACGTTCTTTGCCGCTACAGCGGCGCTGGCTCACGGTCAGGCTTTTGCAGATCGCTTCTTAGATTCATCTATAAACTCTTGGATCACCGCTGATGCCCAGTACACTTATTCCTTTGGCGATCTCAAGTATCTGTCCGATGCTTCGGTAAGCGTAGGCGTTTTGAATCTTACTAACGAAGAGCCGCCGTTTGTACCGGTCATCACAGGCTATGACGGCACGCTGCATGATCCACGCGGACGCGTTTGGACTCTTAGACTTAGTGCTAGTCTTTAAGGACAACCACTAATCATTACAGCCCCGACTAGTTCGGGGCTTTTTTTGC
>CAJJDH010000005.1 GCA_905182905.1 marine gamma proteobacterium HTCC2089
GTTGCAGATATGTCAGACATTGAGTTCCCCTTAAGTTATTTAGACCAGCCTAGTTACGCCTTTTTAGGCCGCATCCAGGTCTTTTTCGCCGGCTCTCACTAAAACTTAGCGAAGTAAAATACGACTATTGATATTCGCTTATGTTCAGGCCTATGGCAAACTTAGTTCTCCCACGCATAAGTGCGCGCAATTTTGGAAGTTTGAGCCAAAGTTCGGTACTTGGGAGCGGAGCTTGAACCTAGTAAAAAGTTGAACATATAGCTTATGCCTCTTATTTTAACGATCCTTGTGACTTTGGTTGTCATTATCTATGTGCGGTCCAATAAGCGCGCCAAACAGCGCTGGCTGACGACATTAGATTTGCCTGGGCGTTGGGTTATGCAAACTGCTGAAGGTTACTTGCAATTGGACGGCGGTTTGAGCCAAGGCACTTTTACTCTGCACGCTGAAGAAAGGGCTGGTCAGCAAGTACGTACGGGCAGTTGGTATTTCGCTTCAGATCAATTGGTACTATCTACGCAGACTGGACAACGTTCGTTTAAGGTTA
The DNA here is from genome assembly GCA_905182905.1 of marine gamma proteobacterium HTCC2089. Classification (GTDB taxonomy): domain Bacteria; phylum Pseudomonadota; class Gammaproteobacteria; order Pseudomonadales; family Azotimanducaceae; genus UBA4421. The sequence continues at coordinate 548 of CAJJDH010000005.1, forward strand.
ATTTCTTTCGCGCGGGAGTTTTAAGTTTAGAAGAAGCGGATGGAACAGCCATGTTGTATCACAAGGCTGCAACCAATGTTGTACCTATTGGCGGTAGCTAAACCCAGTTAAATACTGTTTTCCAATGCACATTTTCTATGCACTTTTCAATGCGCTGGCGAATGTCCTCCAAGCCGCCTAAAAACTGCTACCTAATACAAAGTGAAAGAAGGGAATTTTTTGAATACCACAACCGATGAAACCGTTGAGAAGAGTTTGATGCAACAGGTACTGGGCCGCATTTTGCGCATATTGCCGGTTACGCAGAGTATTGATTGGCAAGTCAGTAACGCCGCTGTCTGGCAGCGTGGCCGTTGGCAGTCTGATTTTGTCAGCTTCCCCGAAACTCAGACTCAAGTTTTAGATGATCTGTTGCACATAGACGCGCAAAAAGAATCCTTACAGCTAAATACGGCGCAATTTGTCGCCGGGCTTCCCGCAAATAATGCGTTACTTTGGGGAGCGCGTGGTGCGGGTAAGTCGTCACTGATTCACGGTTTGTTGCATGAATATTCTGACCAAGGGTTGCGCTTGGTTGAACTGCGTAAGGACGAGCTACAGGAGTTATCAGAAATTGTGGCACGCTTGAGTGCAGAACCTTATCGATTTATCGTTTTTTGCGATGATCTGTCATTTGAAGAAGATGATGCCTCATACAAAATCCTCAAAAGTGCTCTAGAAGGCTCGGTATTTAAAGGCGCTGCAAATGTCATATTTTATGCCACCTCAAATAGACGCCACTTGCTGCCCGAGCGAGCGAGCGACAACAGCAAAAGCGGGTTAGTGAACGGCGAGCTGCACCATGGCGAGGCGGTGGAAGAAAAGATCTCTTTGTCCGATAGGTTTGGATTATGGCTTTCGTTTTATCCGTTTCGCCAAGAAGCTTATTTGGACATGGTAGAAGTATGGGTAAGCCGACTGGTAGAGGAGAGTGATCCCAGTCAAAGCAGCAATGATATATTTCAGCGCGAAGGCTTTCGTCAAGAGGCTCTGCGTTGGGCTTTAGCCCGAGGTGTGCGCAGCGGTCGTACCGCATCACACTTTGCCAGACATTGGGTAGGGCAAAAACTCCTTGGAACTTCTAGCTTAGATGAATAGTTAGAAATCCGGCTGTTGGTTAAGCAAAGATTTGATCGAAAGATTAATTGGTGGGTAGTGGATCAGGCAGCATCCAAGGTTGAGGAACACACCACATGGTAATCCTCTATAAGCACTGTCAATAGAGAGCAGTATTCAGATCGTAAAATAAGAATTGAAGAAAAAGAACCAGCGCTGGGAGCTGGCATTAGGAACTAATAAATGAATCGGTATCTTTTTGTGCTTGTGGCCGCACTGTTGCTGAACGGTGTGGCTGTTGGTGACACCATTGTTGTTGAAAACGGTGATGTTTTAACGGGTAAAGTGGACAATATTGCGGGCGGTCGGTTAGTGCTAGCAACGTCCTACGCGGGTAACGTAGTTATTGATCTGGCAGCAATCCGCGAGATAGAAACGGAAACTAGCTACAAGTTGAACCTGCAGGGTCGGCTTCTAAAAGGCAGCTTAGCCTCTTTAGATGGTGTTCCTGTGGTGGTTACCGACACCAAGACTACTCCCTATAAAATTACCGATATACGTACTGCCCTGCAAAATAAGCTTGCCCTAACGTCCGTGGCGCGAGAATGGAATTCGCGGGTAGATCTGGCGCTGACCTTGTCTTCGGGTAATTCCGAAACAGAAAGTTACAGTACGTTGGTGGAGTCGGACTACAAGCAAGACCGAACGGCGCACCAGATTGCCTTGCTTATCAACACCGAAGACAGTGAAGGTCTTAAGACCAAGGATCAGCTTTATTTTGACTACGGTTTTAAACTCTTCATGTCGGACCAGTGGTTCAGTGCAGTCAACGCCGAGTATTTTAGTGACCCGATTAAAGATGTGGATCAACGGATAACCTTGGGTGTCGGCGCGGGTTATCAGTTCAGCGACAATAGCTTTGGGGCACTATCTACCGAGTTGGGTGTCAGTGCAGTGCAAGAACAATTGGATGGCATTGAAGACGTAAACCCAGCTATTCGGTGGGGAGTCGACTACAACCGCTATTTCCTTGCCAAACGTATTGAGCTGTTTCACCGCCAGAGTTTATTGTTCATTCCTTCTGGAGATCGCGGGCAAGTTTTGTCTAGCTCTACGGGTGTTCGTTTTGCGCTTAACCATCGTATTGATACTGCTTTTCGCGTTGATCTAAATTACGAAACGGATCCCATTGCAGGCAATGAAAAGGCAGATACAACCTACACTTTAGGTCTTGGTATACGCTTTTAGATAAAAAGATGCTCTAAAGGCCTGTTCTAGTAAAATAGATGCAGCGATTACTTGACGTTGACCAGTCTGGTTCATAGAATTCGCGCCTTCTTCTGAAAGCGCATTGATGCGACATCGAAAGAAGACTAGTCCCCATCGTCTAGAGGCCTAGGACTCCGGGTTTTCATCCCGGCAACAGGGGTTCGACTCCCCTTGGGGACGCCATATTGAATAGCCCTTTAAGATGTATGTCTTAAAGGGCTTTTTCATTTCTACGGCACGAAATTAGCTTGCGTATTGGTGACGGCTATAAAGCCGTTTTCTCGGCTGTAATTACTTTCTAACCTTCCTCTTGAGCCGTCCCTTTTGGCGTGAGCACCCTAATTCTGCTTCCCCGAGGCGCTGCTTCCATCGCATCGTCATAAGTCGCTATCTTCTACTGCCGTTACGGATGACCTGTATATAGCCGCGCACACCCTGAGCGAAGTTCTGCACGGATATTTTTTCGTTGGTCCCGTGAAAGCCAGTCAGGTCTTGGGATGTCAAAATAAACGGATTAAAACGGTAGGCGTTGTCTGCCACCTGACCATAGTGCTTGCTATCAGATCCAGCAATCATTAGGCCTGGCGCGACGGCGATATCCCCATACACCTCGCGCATACTTTGGGCTATAGCGGCGTAACCGGAAGCCTGCCAGTCAGATACAGCCGAGGCGTTGATACCACCTCGTCTGCGCACGCTAATGGTATCGCTGGCCACAAGCTGAGTGACATAATTTTCGATACTTTGCATGTTATCTCTGGGATGGATTCTGAAGTTTACGGTTGCAATGGCTTCAATCGGCAGAACATTAGTCTTTACGCTACCAGATAACATAGTCGGAGCGGTGGTAGTGCGCAGCATGGCATTAGTTGTTGTGGAAGCGCTGAGCTGTTGGTCGATTATCGGGCCAAACAGCCACTGATTGGCAAATAGGCCGCGCATGGTGAAGGGCATATAGCGACTAACGTTGTCGAACATTTGCGTACTCAGCCCACTTAATCCGCCGGGAACAGGGTTGTCCTGTAGCTTCGTAATGGCTTTAGCTAAGTCACTTACAGCGTTGTTTCTTGGCGGCATAGAGGAATGTCCACCTGGTGCGGTAGCTACAATATCTAAAGTAACACTGCCTTTTTCAGCTACATTGATTGAGGCGAGTAAGGTTTCTAATCCTGGGAAAATACCGTCGAAAACAAAAGAACCTTCATCGAGTGACCAAGCCAGTTGCACGCCTTGTTGTTTGAGAAGGGCGGTCACAGCGCCCGCGCCATTACGCCCACCTATTTCTTCATCATGGCCAAAGCTTAAGTAGATTGTGCGCTGGGGTTGGAAGCCTTGATCCAATAAATAGGTAACGGCTTGCAAAATACCGACTACACCGCTTTTGTCGTCCAGTGCCCCTCTACCCCAAATAACGCCATCAACTATGTTTCCGGAAAATGGCGGTTGTTGCCATTTATCCTCTGACCCTGGGATGACCGGTACAACATCATAGTGGCCGGTGAGTAAAATTGGTTTTAAGGTGGTGTCCAAGCCTTGCCATTTATACAGCATCGACTGATTTAGCAGTTCAAGTTCGAGTACTTGATTGACTTCCGGATAGGTGGCGATAACCCAAGCTATAAAGTCACTAAACTCAGTATTTTGTTTACCCGTTGAGGCTTGGTAGGAGATAGTCTTGAAGCGGATGGCGGCGCTAAGGTTGGCTGCTAGATTGGCTTCATCGAGTTGAATATCCACGGCAGCTATATCGTCAAAAGGTGGAGGTGTGTGTAGTAACGTTTTGGTGACCACAACTAGCCCTAAGATAATGACCAGAGCAAACCCCCCCAGTGCCATATTTGTTAAAACTTTTGCCACGACCTTGCTCCTTGCAAAATTTCTTCGTTAAGCCCTAATTTCAATATGAAGGTAACCTACATTTAGCTCGTTTTATTCTAGGTTTATTCAATGCGCAAAGTATACCGTTCATAGAGGGTTGGTTTTATTAGCGGTTATAGTCTGGTAAGAGTAATGTTCTGAAGAAAACTTTGGGGTAGGCATGTCTGAAGAACTAAATGGTGGTGAGCAAATTGACCACACAGCAGCATCTCTAGGTTCAGGTGCCTCGAAACCGGATTCAGTGCGCGCCCCCTTTGTGTTTCATGGTCAAGGTGGTGAGTTTTTTCGTATCTGGATTGTCAATATTGGCCTGACCCTTTTGACTCTGGGGATTTATTCCGCTTGGGCCAAGGTACGCACAAAACGCTACTTTTACGGCAATACAGAATTAGATGGTGATCGCTTTGATTATCTTGGCGACCCGATAGCTATTTTGAAAGGTCGAATTTTGGCGGTGGCACTTTTGGTGGCTTATCAAGTGTTGGTTTCTTTTGCCCCGCCAGTAATCACGGGTGCTGTACTTTTACTCTTTCTTTCCGCACTACCGTGGATAATTTACCGAGCACTGCGCTTCAACGCGCAAATGAGCAGCTGGCGCGGGGTTAGATTTGGTTTTGACGGTGATTGGGTTGGCGCTGCTAAAGCCTACGTTCTCTGGCCGCTATTCGGACTTATAACATTAGGGTTTGGTATGCCCTATGCATGGTACAAGCAGAATCAGTATTTATTGTCTAATTACCGCTTTGGCTCATCGAATAGCATTTCAACAACCGTCGGTGCAGATTTTTATGGGATAGCACTTCGTACTTTTTTGTTTGCACTTGTTGGCGGCATAGTGGTGATTGGAGTAACTGCGTTACTCGGAGCGACATCATTTTTGGCCGTTGATGACGCAGGCGGTTCGCTAAACCTTTTTCCTGGTGTAGTTGTCGGCGTTCTGTACTTCCTATTTTATTTAATGATTTTTGTGGTCTTCCAGGCCCTTTACCTGCAAACCGTTTACAACAATATAGACGTTGACGATAACCGTTTTGGGACCAGTGTCTCCGTTAGGGGTCTAAGCGTAGTTCTTGTTAGTAACACCATTTTGACGCTACTCACCCTAGGTCTTTACTACCCTTGGGCTCAGGTGCGCATGGCTCAATACGTGCAAGACAACCTTTGGATTGATGCGGTTGATTTAGATTCGTTTGTTGCCAAATCTGGCGATGGCGATGATCCGTTAGGCGAGGAAATTGGCGAGGCCTTCGATCTCGGCATTGGTATATGACACACCTGACAGGCACATTTTACGATGGCGTTAATAGTCGAGGCAATGCTGGGACCTTGCAGGTGGTCGGGCAGCAATCAGTTTTACGCTACGCCGATTCGCGCATAGACCTAAGTACTGATAGTTTGGTCATTGAACCACCGTTAGGGCGCCTGCCGCGCAAAATTACGTGGCAAAGAGATGGTTTCTTCGCTGCTGACGCTACCCCAGAATTGGATCAGCTTGTTAAAACCCTCGGCAAAAGCTCAGCAATGGACTGGGTTGCAGCGTTAGAAAACCGCTGGAGAGTAGTCGGTTCTGCCGCCTTTGTTACGCTGTTATTTATTCTCGGCTTTGGGATTTACGGTGTACCCAAAATTGCGGAAGGCACCGCTTACCTCTTACCCCAAAGCGTTAGTGCCAAACTTGGTGCCTCGACTTTAGCCAAATTAGATCTTGCTCTCGCCGAGTCTAAATTACCCAGCGATCGTCAAGCACAGTTAAGCGAGTACTTTCTATCGCGCGGAGCAGTTGATGAGCTGCATTTCCGTCAGACTAAGCGGCTTGGGGCAAATGCATTTACCTTGAGTCAGACCACGGTGGTATTTACTGACGACTTGATTCAGCTAACCGACGATGACGAAGAGCTTTTAGCTGTGTATTTCCACGAACTGGGCCACGCTAGGTTATTGCATGTAGAACGCTCGATTTTACAAAGCGTTGCCTGGGCAGTGGTGTTAACTATGATTACTGGAGATATAGGCGGGGTAGGCGAGCTGGTGCTAGCGCTGCCGTTGACTCTGGGACAAGCAGCTTATTCACGTAAGCATGAGCGCGAAGCCGACGAATTTGCTGTAGCCCAACTCAAGGCACTAGGTATATCGCCTCTCAAAATGGCTACAGTGTTGGAGCGGATTAGCGCTAGCCATAGCTTTACAAAAATGCCTGCTGAAAGTGCTGCCTCCGATGAAGCTATAGAGACCTCAGATTCAGCGGATACAGATTCAGCGGATACAGATTCAGCGGATACAGAAGGCGAAGACAATCTGTCGAGAAAATTGCTGGAACTACTTTCCTCTCACCCTCTGACGCCCGAGCGATTGGCCTATATTCGTGAGGCGGCACAAGATTCCTAGTGATCAGAGCTGGTTAAAACAATAACCTTCGACTTTGCGGGCCTTCTGGTGCTAGCAACCTATGCGGGGTCACCGTAAACTAAAGCGATGGTTAAAAACTGATATCGCCGGACTCCATGAGACTGTGATATTGGTTTACGTGTGGATATGTACACGGGAAAATATAGCTAAAACAAGAACTAAAACTAGAACTAGAACAAGAGCAAGGAGGTAGAAGTGAGCGGTCAAATTGAGCCTACTGAGGTAGATGTTGTAGTTGTTGGTGCAGGATTTTCAGGGATGTACATGTTGCATCGATTGCGTCAACTGGGCTTGAGCGTTCAGGTTTTGGAAGCAGGCAGCGACGTAGGCGGTACGTGGTACTGGAACCGCTATCCTGGTGCTCGTTGTGACGTGCCAAGTATGGAGTATTCCTACAGTTTCTCTGAAGAGTTGCAGCAAGAGTGGAACTGGAGCGAAATTATGGCCGCCCAGCCAGAGATTCTTGAATATGCTAATCATGTTGCTCAGCGTTTCAATTTACGTTCAAACATTAAGTTCGATACCCGCGTGGCTAGTGCAGTATTTGCTGAGGACAGCAAACGCTGGGGTATAGCAACTCAAGCGGGTGATAGTTTCAGCGCACGTTTTTGCATAATGGCTACGGGTTGTTTGTCTGTACCTAATACACCTGATATTGCGGGCGCTGATGACTTTGCTGGGCCAATTTATCACACAGGTAACTGGCCTCAAGAGGGTGTGGATTTCTCGGGTCTTTCCGTAGGCATTATTGGCACCGGTTCATCTGGTATTCAATCTATTCCAGTAATTGCAGAGCAGGCCAAGCACTTAACTGTATTTCAGCGTACGCCAAATTACACAATGCCGGCCCACAATGGCCCTCTGAGTGAGGATTTCCAGAATGAGGCTAAGAAGAATTATGCGGATATTCGTGACGAACAGCGCGCATCTCAGGTCGGCATAATCGGCTATGGCTTTGGTTTTGGTGGCGCGGAAAGCCTAGAGCCAACGGACGAAATTCTTGCCACTACTGAAGCTCAGCGCATGGCGCTGGTAGAGGAGGAGGGCTTTGTCGCGATCCGCCGTTTTGCTGATGTGGCTATTGACCCCAATGCCAATGAGTTGGCATGCGACATGTATCGCGCGCAAATTAAGCGTGTGATTAAAGATGAGGCGACCGCCGAATCGCTGATGCCAAGAGATTACCCAATAGGGTGTAAGCGACCGGTTATTGATACCGATTACTACGCCACTTTTAATCGTGACAATGTCACCCTGGTTGATCTGCGCAAAGGTGGTATCGAACATATTCAAGCATCTGGTGTTAAAACCGGACAAGGCGATTACGAATTTGATGTGCTGGTTTATGCCACAGGTTTTGATGCCATGACCGGAGCACTGGGCAAGATTGATATTCGCGGCAGGAACAATACTGCATTAACCCAGCATTGGGATGCTGGCCCGCGCACCTATTTGGGTCTGCAAGCCAGTGGTTTCCCTAATCTCTTCACAATTACCGGGCCGGGTTCTCCATCGGTCTTGAGCAATATGATTGTCTCCATTGAGCAACATGTAGATTGGATCAGCGACTGTATTGCGTATATGGACAAAGCCGAACTGACAACAATTGAGCCAACACTAGACGCTGAAGACATGTGGATTGCCCATGTAAATGAAGCGGCAGAAGGCACAATGTTTACCGCAGCTTCATGTAACTCCTGGTATCTCGGTGCAAATATTCCCGGCAAGCCGAGAATATTTATGCCCTATGTGGGCGGTGTGGGAGTCTATCGAGAAACCTGTGACAGAGTGGCTGCCAATGACTATGAAGGATTTGTACTCAGCGCGTCATAGTCTCTACTTACTGTTTGGTAGCTTGCACGCTTGTGCAAGCTACCTGGCGTTAACACTTTTTGTTTAGGGGTAAATTATTAACTCTAGGAATAGTTATCTACTAGCTATCTCGTCTTGGTACGCAGCGTTTGGCATGCAGTCGGTGTTGTTTGCGTGGCTGGTAACTATTGTACTTCGTGAGAGTGCTGAGCGAGTCGGTTTCGCGCAGATGTCCGTGTTACTTCCGGGTTTGTTTCTCATCCTCATTGCTGGTGTTTTGGCTGATCGTATAGGGCAAAAACGGCAGGCAATATGGTCTCAGATGTTTGCTGGCGTAATGCCGTTATTTTTGATTTTGGCGTTTATGTTCGACGCTTTGTCCTACCCTGTAATGATTATTTACGCCTTGCTAATGGGTATTGCTCAAGCGATTTTGACGCCTGCCAGAGATGGCTTACTAAATCTTGTTGCTGGTGAAAATGTTCAACGCATGGTGATGTTGTCTAGTCTTTGCCAGTTCGGATTTCAAATTCTTGGTTTTACTATAGCGGGTTTCGCAGACTCGGTCGGTCCCATACTTATCCTTAGTTTTCAGTCGGTTATATTACTCATAGGCACCTGGGGCTATTTCCAGCTGGGCGAAATTGGTCGCCCTGTTGTTGCAAAAAAAGATCGAGAGACAGTATCAAAGGGACTATGGGAAGGCGCTGCCACGGTGGTTGGCAATCCTGTGATGCGGGCTGTGCTGATTCAAAATATTGCAATGGGTTTCTTTTTTATGGGCAGTTTTATTGTTGCCTTTCCCTTGGTCATTAGAGAGGTTTTTGCCGGTTCTTCCAGTGATTTAGCTGCGCTTAATGCGCTCAATTCATTGGGTTTAGTGCTCACTGTTTTGGTTTTACTGCGTGTGGGTTATATCTCGCGCGCGGGCCGGGCATTGATTATGGCTCAAGGGATTGGTTCATTGGTTTTATTGAGTGCTGGCTTAGTTTCCAATCAAATAGTCTTTACTAGCTTGGTATTCGTTTGGGGCGTTTGCGGCGGTTTGGCAATGCCCATGTCTCGCACATTGTTACAGCAGTTGGCACCCGCCGACCAACGTGGTCGTGTTATGAGTTTTTACGCTTTTTCGTTTATGGGCGCAGGACCCTTTGGCGCGTTACTCAATGGTTATCTGTCGGACATATATGGTCCGCAACAAGCCATTGTTATCTCTGGGGTTGGGATGATCACCGTTTTGCTATTAGTCAGCTCAGTTAGCCCGCTGTGGCGCAATGTCATTGTTGCAGAGGAAGTTAGCGAACCGACTTGAAACAGAGCTGCAACTCACTGTCTACTAGGATGCTTGCAAAGTTAGGGCTCTTAATGGCGAATATCCAAAGCTAGTGGGGCTCTTTAAGAAAAAGGCTTCTGGGGTGTAATGGGTTTTTATTTTAGTACTAGTTCAGTAAGAGTTTAGTGATGCGGATGTAAAAAGGGCCGGTTAAAAACCGGCCCTCATTGCTCGTATGTGAGGAGCAACTAAGAAGGTTGGCCCTCGAAACTTGCAATAGATATCACTGATCACCTCCTTTGTATGTTGTTAATAGGACTTTGATTATGTGCCAAGAAAAGCATATTGCAAGGCAAGATCTGGGGTTTTTTTGCATATTTATGTAATTTTTGAGTGACCTTTGCAGATAACTTAGCCTATGCGCGTGATTGGGTTTGACTCCCAGCCGTACTTCGTTAGAATTCCGCACCTGTTTGACGCAAAGCAAACAAAGCGGGAATAGCTCAGTTGGTAGAGCACCAC
>CAJJDH010000006.1 GCA_905182905.1 marine gamma proteobacterium HTCC2089
TAGGGCGTCGCGAGGGCAGTCCCTGGCGCTGGTTGCGCTGGTGGTAATGGTTCTAGGTCGAAAAATGTGGTGTTTTTTGGGCTGCGGTCGCTGAGATCGACTCGGGTGATCCGGTTGAGAAACGCACGATTCATTAGTTCTTTTAGTCCATGCTTTTCTGTACCTGCGCGACCGTTGGCGTCATTGCGCGCGTCGGTCTGAGCGATAAAAACTCGGCCCATTGAATCAATTGTTAGGCCGTATAAAAGCGTGCCAAGGGTGTCAACGGTTTCAACCAACTCGTCGGTTTCAGTGTCGAATACGTATAGATCGCGGTCGGGCATGTCTGGGTGTTTGACGATGTCTAGCACATGTCCGAGCGACAATTTGCTATTAGTGACGATTGAATGGGCGACTGCGTCGAAAGTTACGAGGTCGCCGTCGATGCTGTCTTTCATGCCGCCGGAGAGCTGGGTTTTGTTATTCGATTCGAAAGGGATCACGTACAGCTTACCGTTGTGTACCGCAATCGCGCGCGGGTCTTGGGCCGTAATGGTCAGCCGCTTAATTACTTTGCGTTCTGCTACATCAACCACTGCAATTTGATTGTCGGACGATAGCGCAACGTAGGCTTTTTGGTTGCTCGCAAAGGCTATACCCATGGGTTCGTCAAATAGAGTGGCTTTGCTTTGTTGATCAAATGCTTGAATGGTGGCGATGACGTGTAAATAAGTTGGGCTTTTAGGGTCGTTGTCGACAATAGAAACAGAATCGGAAATATGATTCGAAACCCAAATCTCTTGACCATCTGGGCGCACGGCGACGCTAACAGGGTCAATCCCTACAGGAACCCGCGCAGTGATCGTGCGATTGTTTGCGTCGATTACATCCAAGGTTGCACTGGGTGTATTGACGACAAAGACTTGACCATTGTGGACGGCAATGGGGTTGGTGTGCGGACTAACAAAGGTCGGATGGCCGATATCCGCCGCATATTGACTAGGTATTGTAGATTCGGGCTCTACAAGATTCGCGGTCGCGCCGCTGGACGTAGCAGTAGCGATAGACAGCAGAATTAATACAACTACAAACGCGACACCCGAAACCCCGTGCACAAAATCGCTTTTAATCATCGAAGCTCCCCAAAGTAAGATGTTAAATATTAACGGCGTTAAGATAGCTTTCGCACGAATTTATCGTAAATCTTAACGTTGTCAAGTTATACTCCGAGCATGATCAAGCCCAATAAGAGTAAAACGAGGAACTATCACCACGGAAATCTGCGCGAAGCGTTGATTGGGAACGCGATGACCATTCTTGAGGAAAGCGGTGTCGAAGCCCTTACTCTGCGCCGAGTCGCTCGCGATACCGGCGTATCCCAAGCAGCCCCCTACAGCCATTTTCGCGACAAAAATGACTTGATCACCGCTGTTTGTCTTGAGGGTACTAAGTTGTTTGGTGAATACATGAGTCGAGAAGCCGCTGGTAGAGAGGGCCCAGATTACCTTGCCGGCTTAGCAGTTGGTCACATACGTTTTGCGCTCGATCATCGCGCTCTGTTTCGTCTTATGAGCACAACAGATATATCTGAGGCAGTCGAAAACGTAGCCGATGCGCCAAGGGTTCTTACAGAAGGATACTTAATGTTGGCCAACGGTCTCGCCGTTTCGCCGCTCTTGCATTTTGGTTCAGAGCAACAGCAACTTGATATTCCTCTTGCTTGGGGGCAGGTTTATGGCATAACAAACCTGTTGGTCGAAGGGAGGATTACGCCTCAAGCCCATGGATTTGACGATTTAGAGTCTTTTGTCGTCGCTCTGGTGAACCGGTTTTTGCAGAATTCACCGGCGAACACACCGTAATACAGACTTCAGCAGAACTGATTCAAGTCGTGACACCCGTTAGATGAGGCTATAGAGTCCCTCTACGTTGAGCTCACCCTTTCAATATGCCCATAGAATAGTAAGAATCTACCGTGTCCCGAATGGTGGTCTCAATATCAAATGCTTCCAGTCCTAATTCCTGCATAGCCAACAAACAATAAGCTCTCGGGGCATCGTAGGTTGTTTGCGCAGGCATATCGTTTTCCATGGGTTCGCCACCGATTTCTTCTACCATGGGATACATTGATTCCAGCAGGGCTTGTAACTGCCATGTATATAATTCACTACTACGATCTGCCGCTGAGAGAATGTAACGACTGCCATTGGTTCCAATCGTGGTCTCAATGCTTAGACGGTGTGCTCGAGCAACGTCGCGCACGTCAACTGCATTCCATAACATCCGTCCTTCGCGACCGCCACGGTAAGCCTTACCTTGCATCATGCCGCGAATATGATTTTGCCAACTCCAGGGTTGGTCATGATTGGGCGCAATGAGAGGCCCCACAACATGCAACGGAAGAATAGCTAATGCTTCGAAACTGCCGTCTGCTTCAGCCTCTGCGTATATAAGCTTTTCTGAATTGGCTTTTGCCATTGCGTAGGCAATATCGCGGCTTTGACTAATTTGCTCTTCACTCCAGCGGCCTTTGTAGGCTTCTACATTATCGCCACACCAGTCCTTTTCAGTAAAAACGTACCCTTCAGGGCGAGGGTGTCCTACTGCGGCAAAAGATGAGGTGAAAACAAAACGTTTTACGCTTCCAGAGCGCTTTACAGACTCTATGACATGGGCATTTTCTTTAAAACAACCGTCATAAACTTCTTGCGGAGTCTCCTTGTTGAAGCCAACTGTGGCGCCTGCGTGAATTACCGCAGCGCAGCCTTGAAAAGCCTCATCGTAACTACCAGGTTTGAAAAGATCTGCCTCAAATAATGTAACGCTTCCGCGCATACCGTCATAATTTAGTTCAAGTAGATGATCTACTTTGGCAGGATTGTTTTTGTCTCTGACACAAGCACGCACCTCGTAGCCTTGTTCCATGCAATCTTGCACAATCCATGAACCGATATAACCGCTGGCGCCGGTGACAGCTATTGGACCATCCGCAGGTGATACAGCAAACTGAGATGAGAACATTGGTTTCCCCTTCAAATATAAGTGGGCGTAAGACTAATCTCTGGGGAAGAGAACGCAAGTAAGGCAATCGCATTTGTTCTGGCGGTGGAGCTATACCTTCAAGTAATAGTCCGTGTAGGAGTAGTTGCTTGTTCTTACACTGCGGTTGGTCGACTGTCCGACATAAGTAAATCGAGTTTTTTCTGCGCAGTTTGCATGTCTGTTACATCTCTGAGTTCGAGCATTTCGCATTCGTCTTCAATCATTTGTGCAATTTCTACAGGATAGTAGCGGCAGTCGTCGGGGCGGTCGTGATAAATAGCGCAACCCCACTTATTGTCAGGTATAGCCTGTAACCAAGGGCATCGTGTTAGTTGTTTTCCAGTTTCAGGATCCATCCAAATTTTACCATCTGCGACATAGCTGTGGATTTCTGGACGAAATGTCTCCCACCAGCTGATTTCGTCTGCGCTCGCCGAAAGTCCGCCGTCGCTATAGTTGATGCAGCATTTGCCACATTGGTTGCATGGTTTCATATTGGGCGTTTTCCATTTCAGGGTAAGTTTGATCGTTTTCTGCTTGAGAGGCGATTTGACTCAGGCTTGGGTGGGAATACTACTTGCTAATACAACTCTTTGAGGGGTATTTTGAAAAAAGTATTCTGTCGCCTCAGTGCCTGCGTGTGTCTGCTTATTGAGTCCATATGTCGTGGTATACGGCACAGTTTACTATAAGCGCTTTGTGCTAATGGTCCCTTGTGGGTTGGAAGTATTTGCTGGTTGGTGGCGCTAAAATGTAAGTGTTTGTCCACCAGCATTAGTGCTTCTAACAAGTGTTGATGCTGTTGCTAGATCTTGGAGTGGTTGATGACCGGGTATAAAAAATTGGTACTAATTTTTGTCGCTCAGATTGTTTTTGCTATGACCTGTATCCCCAGTTTCGCGGCTGAGGATCCACTGCGTAGCGGTCCTAGTGTGCTAAAACTTCACAGCACTTTACTCTCGAATATGCAGGGTTCTTTAGACTTCCCGGGTCGATACCAAAGATTGCAGCCGACAGTGAACGAAATTTTTGATAGTTCTGCCATTGCAAGAGTGAGTCTTGGTGCTACGTGGCGCAAGCTTTCGCCTGTAGAGCGAAAACAATTTGTGCAGTTGATGGTGGATACTATTGCCGCAACTTATGCTGATAGATTTGTAGATTACACAGGGCAGCAATTTGAGGTGCTTAGCGAACTGGAAAATCGCCCCGGACGTTGGGTAGTAAAAACCGTTCTGACTAAAGCTGATGGCGGTAAGGTTAATCTTGATTACTATATTAAGGATGGTCGTATTTTTAATGTTATTGCCGACGGGGTTAGCGACTTGTCTCTACGTCGTGCTGACTATGCCGGGGTGATTAAGCAAAATGGTTATGTGTTTTTGCTTGAAAGTCTGAAAAATAAACTTGCGGCATTCGGAAAGTAGCTGAATAACATGGCCGCGCTTTGCTTTAACCTTAGTCGCCTAGCGGGAGCATTTATTATTCTGTTGGGTTGCGGCTGTGCGAGCGTTAACCAAGGCGAGTTCGCGGCTCATGAAAAATATGAAAAAACTAATCGAGCCATTTTTGCTTCTTCGGCAAAACTCGATAATTGGTTGTTTAGACCTGTCGCTAGAGGGTACACCGTAGTCGTACCATCGCCAGTTCGTAGCGGTGTAACAAATTTTTTCAGTAATGTGCGCGATGTTGACAGCTCGCTAAATAGTTTTTTGCAGGGTGAGATAAAACGTGGCGCCAGGGATTTTAGCCGCGTAACCATAAATAGTACGTTAGGCTTTGTGGGATTATTTAATGTGGCGTCCAAGTTTGGCCTTGAATCCTCAGGAGAAGACTTCGGTCAGACATTGGCGCGGTGGGGCTATACTGATTCCACTTATCTTTATCTACCCATACTTGGACCAAGTACTGTGCGCGATGTGCCCGGGCAGATATGGCAGCGGATTCTTTCTGCTAATGTTTTCTTCGGCAGCTTTGCGACCACTGCTAGGATAACGGATAGTGTGTCATCTAGAGCGAATGTTCTTGTCCAGACTGACGCTCGTGACGATATAGCCTTAGACGCCTATGCGTTTACTCGTAACGCCTATTATCAAACCAGAAAGAACCAGATTTTTAATGGCAATCCGCCAACAGAAGATTTCTTCGATTTATTAGACGAGGACTTTTCTGATGTTGACGAGGACTATAGCTCAGTTTCGAAACTCGATAAGACCGAGCCAGTATTTTGAATATTTCGCGGGTTTTGACATCGATTTTAAAGCGCTGGGTGGGTTTGGTTAGCAGGCACTCTTTAGCAACTCTTTTTGTCATTGCCTTCATAACCGTTGGAGCAGGCTGGGTTTCCGTAGAACGGTTTAGCATTAATTCTGAGATGAATGATCTAATCGAGCAGGATACTGCTTGGCGGAGAGATTTTGACGCCTTCGCCGATCAGTTCCCGTCGCTTATTCAAACGGCTTTTGTTGTTGTCTCTGGACCTTCGGTTAAGGGTGTTGAGAGCACGAGTAAACGCCTTGGTGCGAATTTGCTTGCAGATATGGATGCCTTTCAGGAAGTTTATGCACCGGCTACTGATGGTTTTTTTCGCGATCATCTATTGCTTTACCTTGACTACGATGAATTGTCGGAGCTGGCGGATAAGCTAGCTGAAGCGCAACCGATACTCACAGCAGTGGCAGAAGATCAAAGTTTGGTCGGCGTGCTAAAGCTCTTGCGTAGCGGTGCCGAGAGTGATCCGGTGGAGGGTCTGGAACCTATTTTAAGGTTGTTGGCGGAGTCAGCTGAAGCGGTCCATAGAGGCGAGTCGGGTGAGGTTTCCTGGACAGATGAGTTGTTTCAGCGTGATGGTACCCAATATCAGCTGATTATCCTCAAGGGTTATACCGATCATAATCAAGAACAGCCGAATGCGGTAACTATTGAGAATATTAGAAAAGTCATCGCACAAACGCGGTTAGACACCGATGTTCAGGTCCGTGTTACCGGAGAGATAGCGTTGGAATTCGAGGAAATCGCCGCAGCTAAGGAAGGGGTCAAAATTGCTGGTGTAGTATCTCTCGCACTACTTGTATTACTTCTAAGTTTGGGTGTTAGATCTTTTAGAATTATTGTCGTTAGTCTGGTGCTCCTACTTGTGGGTATAGTTTGGACTTCTGCTT
>CAJJDH010000007.1 GCA_905182905.1 marine gamma proteobacterium HTCC2089
TGAAATACATTTTATGAATACACAAATTACCGTTTCACCCACAGCTTGCGAGCATATTCGCAAGCAAGTAGAACTGACTCGCTCGCACTTTTTACGCCTCGGTGTAAAAGAGAGCGGGTGCAACGGCTACATGTACACGCTAGATTTTCTCGAAGAAACTCTAATTGACGATGTTCAGGTTGAAGTAGCAGATGGCGTAAATATCTGCATACATCAAGATGATCTCGAGCTAGTTAGCGGAACTGAAATAGACATGGTGACTCAGGGATTAAACTCAGCGTTAGTGTTCAAAAACTCAAATGCCCAAAGCTACTGCGGCTGCGGTGAGAGTTTTGCCCTTAGCAAAGACGGCGAGAGCGAGGCAAGTGCAGCGCGAACAACAGACCTAGCCACTGACGCTACTGCGCAGACATAGCATTCATGGAAAGACGTATTGTTACCACTACTAGAGAGTGCGCCGCCCGCTTAGTACCCACGGGCGACCCTGTAACTATTCCTTCAGGCGCTTTTATTACCCTCACCCAATCATTAGGTGGCACGTTCACTGTAATTCTAAATGGCAATATGGCGCGTATTGCTGGCATGGATGCAGATGCCATTGGCCTAAACATTGAACCGCTCGTATTTCCAGCCGCCAAAACCAGCTCCGACGAGGTTGATGAAGAACATGTGTGGCATGCACTAAGGTCAGTATTCGACCCAGAAATACCGGTTAACATTGCCGACCTAGGACTAATTTACTCGGTAAAGGTGGATCAGGGCCTTGTGAATATAGAAATGACGTTAACCGCGCCAGGCTGCGGTATGGGTCCAGTACTTGTTGAAGAAGTAAAAGATCGCGTAATGCAGGCTCCGGTGGTCACCGAGGTAAATGTAGACCTAGTCTTAGACCCCCCTTGGTCCAGAGAAATGATGAGCGAAGAAGCCCAGCTAGAATTAGGAGTTTTTTAATCTAATGGCAGTCAGCATGGACCTAGAAGAACTCAAAGAGACCTTTGGCTTCTTTGATGATTGGGAAGACAAGTACAGGTTTATAATAGACCTTGGCAAAGATCTAACGCCCTTAGAGGAAGCTGATAAAACTGAAGCAAACCTTATTCGCGGCTGCCAAAGCCAAGTGTGGCTGACCCATGCATTAGTAGATGGCAAGGTACACTTTCAACTCGACAGCGATGCCCACATCGTTAGAGGCCTCAGCGCAGTAGTACTCATTGCGGCAAACGATCAAACTGCCGCGGAGATCACCGCGCTAGATTTAGATGGATTATTTGACGAGTTAGATCTACTTGCCCATCTATCTGTAACTCGGGGTAATGGGCTGCGCTCTATGATTGAGAGGATTAAGCAGATTGCCGCTAACAGCGTGTAAGAAATTAAGTACCTGCCTGCTTTAACTTCGCCGCTTCCGACAGGTTTGTTGCCGCCCTTGGCCCTGTGCAGGCAACCGCATTCCACCGGTCAATTTGTCTTAGCGACAATCTGTTCCTTTAATAACTGATAACGCTGCCAATCTTCCGGTCTGTCTACATCCCAAATCAGTGGCATGAGAAAAACCCTGAGTCCTAACTTTTCCGCCGCACTCAACGTCTGCTGTGCTACGCAACTTGTACCCCAATCTATACCAGCAAAAATTTCAGAATGGGCTTTGCGCAGACCTATCAAACCATAGCCACCATCTTCCGCTGGACCCAGCACTAGGTCATAGTGACGCAGATGATGCCCTGCAGTTCGTATATAGCTGGCATCAATTTCCGGGCAATCGGTGCCCATCAACATTGCACCTTCGTGGGTAGATGCACACAACTTGTCTAAACAATTGAACATACGCGCACCCAAATCAGCACCTACTTGTAGCTGTGCAGGCAACTGCCATGTTTGTGCCCACTGCTCTGTCGTTGCTGAAATGTCTGTCACCCAAAGACTCGCCTGTGTATTGGCAACGCCAGTTACCTGTTCTAGGGCGCGTGCAACAAGTTCACAGTGCGCGGCCATAGCTTCTTCGGCGCTAAGAGCGGGCATAAGTCGAGTTTTGCATTGGCCTAAAACAGGGGCTTTGGCAAAAATGCCTAATGCTTGATGTTTAATCACGGCTAATGGTCATAGAGAAGTTTATCTTTTGTAATACTGGTCATAGAGAGCTTGTGCCGGCTTACCAAAATAATACTGAAGACGAAATTGCCACATCTGCAAAATAGTTTTCAGCCAGCCGTTTTTCAACCAACGTCGGCCACTGGTTTGTAGTCGGATCGATGCACCATGAAAGACAAATCCGCCCTTCTCCTTAAGTAACTTGCTGACTTCAATATCTTCCATTAATGGTTGACTAGGGAATCCGCCAATCTGCTGTAAACAATGGCGATGAAAAAACATGCCCTGATCACCTGTGCAAATTTGCGTCCATCGAGAACGCCAATTCATAAAGAGTGCTAACAGCTCTAAACGCTGGTGGACCTCACGAAAACAGATATCAAATCTTCCCCAGCCAGTTTGCCCACCGGAGCAAAGCGCTTGGAAATAAGCGGTTACAGATACAATCAAACGTGTATCTGCGTGCAGTACCCAAAGCCATGAGTGATTAGCTTTATGGCAACCTAGAGCAATTTGAGCACCACGCGATGCTTGGCTAGACAGCCACTGACCACCTTGCTGCAAAACTAGCTGACGGCACTGATCGCGTAAATTCAGGTGACCGGGTGCCTCTAAAGTGCTCTGTGCACTGCTTACAGCTTCCACCACCACAACCTCTGCATCCATACTGGCAAGGTCATCGAGTAATGCCAGCAAAGACGCAAAATCTCTGTGCACTGGAATGACTATAGAAAGATCCATTCGCCCACTCATTAACTTATCCGCCCCCCAAAACCTCAATCATTGCTCATGGCATCGAACCTCGTCTAGTCATTTTAAGCAAACCGGTCCCGCAGCTATTCAAGCTTCAAAACCGCACCGGTGCAAGCAACTAGGTGGAAACTCTAAACTTTCACGTTTTACTCACATAGCACCTTCGCAAACTTCAATTTTACCTGTACAGTTCTGTGCACTTTTGAAGGGGGAGACAAAGATGTATCAAGAGTATAAAGAGACCTGGAATGAGCTTATCGCACCAGGCGCAGATTTCGAAATTGCAGTCAAAGAAGTACGTGGCGTACCTATAAGAACTTACGCCAATGCCGCGCAAAACCTTCGCGATTTATGGCTATCCACACAAGCTTTTGCTGATCGTGACTACTTAGTCTATGAAGACGAACGCATTACCTATGCGCAAGCACATGAACAAGTAGCTTCGCTGGCCAATTGGCTGATTGCACAGGGTGTTAAACCCGGTGACAGGGTAGCAATTGCAATGCGCAACTACCCAGAATGGATGCTCTGCTATTGGGCTACCCTTTCGGTAGGTGCGGCGGTAGTAGGCATGAATGCTTGGTGGATCGGCAGCGAAATGCTTTATGCACTGGAAGATTCAACACCTAAAGTCATGATTTTGGACTCTGAACGCCTCAAACAACTTGGTGACCTGCGCAAAGAAGTCAGCGACATAGCACTCTTAGGTGTCCGTTTTCCAGCCGCAGAAGCAGGTGTTACTCCTTGGGCCGATGCTATTGCTAATCCAGCAGCACTGCCAATGCTCGATATTGATACCGACGAAGACGCATGTATCTTTTATACCTCCGGCACAACAGGTAAGCCTAAGGGCGCTCAGCTCACACATAGAGGTTGCGTGAGCAATGTTTGGAGCATGATGTTCGCAGGTGCACTACAGCGCACCCTAGCGGTTAAAAATGGCTTGTTAGAGGCCGATGCTGAACCAGCCGTACCATCAGCACTAGTGACCACTCCCCTATTTCACGTTACGGCAAACAACTGTGTTGCCCACGGCACTACATTAGCCGGCGGCAAATTGACTCACATGTATAAGTGGGATGCGGGCGTTGCCTTAGAGCTTATCGAGAAAGAGAAAATTACAGCGGTGAGTGGTGTCCCAGTTATGGCTCGTGAAATCATCTCACACCCGAACTTTGCTACAACCGACACCTCTACCCTGTTGACACTTGGTGGCGGGGGCGCGCAGCTTCAACCAGATTTGGTTGGCAAAATTGAAGCCGAAGTTGCCACAGCACGACCAAATACAGGCTACGGTATGACCGAAACCTGCGGCATTATCACCTCTATCAGTGCAGATCACTTTGTTGATAAGCCAGCAAGCTGCGGACCAGCAATGCCAGCCTTCGAGAGTAAGGTGGTAAATCCCGATAGCGGTGTAGAAATGCCGTTAGGTGAAGCAGGTGAGCTATGGGTGCGCGGCGGCCACGTAATCCGCGGCTACCTAAACCGCGAAGAGGCGACTGCTGAATCAATCGTCGACGGCTGGTTGCGCACAGGTGACATGGCTAAGAAAGATGAGGACGACTTCATTTTCATAGTTGACCGCATTAAGGACATGGTTTTGCGCGGCGGTGAAAACATCTACTGCGCAGAAGTTGAGAGCGCAATATTTGATCACGAAGATGTCGCAGAATGCACTGTGTTTGGCGTTGAAGATGACCGTTTAGGCGAGGAAGTGGGCGTAGCCCTATTACTGAAGCCTGGCGCGACAATCACCGCTGATGAGCTCCGCGGTCACTGCGCAGGCAAGCTGGCTAAATTCAAGATACCTCGCTACTTCTGGTTCATGAAGGAAGCATTGCCACGCAACGCCTCCGGTAAATTCCTCAAAAGGGAACTCAGAGACTCACTAGATGTAGCAGACAGCTTCTAAATTTGCATTAAGCAAACCTGGACCAACGCATGGCATACGCCATGCGGTTGCTCAGTAAATTAGACAATCCCTTCCGATTTTCCCGACATCTATAAACCTAAGACGTCTAGAGCTTTGCTCTAGAGCAAAGCTCTGGAGCAAATCTTAGTTACCAAACCTGTAGCGTAGTTTCACAACGTAGACGTCGACAATGGGGGTACTAAGCGCATCATCAAACAGATCTGCAAAGACGTCGTCTACACGATTCGGCAAATTACTCCCTCTGGTGTAGACAACAAACAGATCTGACAACGGCCCAATCTCCCACCGGTAACGAAGCTGAGTAGTCAAGCGTGAGATTGCAAAATCACCATTCGTAGCGGTCACTAGACCAGACTGAATGGGATCATCAATCGCCACCAGATTACCTTCACTCAAAGGCACCTGATAAAAATCTCGCTCCTTAGCCCTGATTCCCGCCCACTGCATAGTAAAGCGAATTTGCTGCTTGGAGGTTAAAAACAAGTCCATGCCTACTCGTGGTTGAAAGTCGCCGGCATCATAGGTTGTAAACAAACGGTCACGATCGTGCAGCAACCAATCTTTGCGCAGCAAATAATTAAGGTCAAAGTCTACGGAAAAGCGATCAGAAGGCTGGTACGTCAAACCCACAGACGCCCTTCTGGTCCAACTACTCAACTCTTCCTGACGCACACCCAGCAACGCGCTGAATGACAGTTTTTTCGAAGTATTAGTGCCAAAGCCGACCTCGGCAACAATGCGGTCATCTACCTTATAGCGACCATTGCCAAAGCTATTACGGTCGTGCCAACGCGCGGGGAAGTAATCAACCTCCGTGCGAATTTCGCTGAGGTTTTTGAAAGTCCAAGCGTTGCGAAAGAAAATGCCGGTACGCACAAGAAACCCATCCGTGTTCCATGCACTATTTATCAATATTGAACGGCGTTTATTGCGTAGATACTTCAAGCCACGCCCGGTGGACCAAGAATAGGAATAGACAGCAGACGTAACATCGTTACGCCGGATAAAACCAAGATCACTGACATCTAACGAGTCATCAAAGTAATCCAACGACAGCTTATGCTCGGTACCTTGCTTGGGTTTATAAGCAATATCTACCAACCCGCCGTAACCAACTTCATCAGCTACATCGCTGGTAATAAGCTGCCCATCAACCTGCCAAGCGCCATTTTTAGACAGCCAGTGTGAGTCAACGCCATGTACTACCGCCTCAGTGTCTGGATAACTTACCACTGTACCCAAGTAACCTATAGATCGACGGCCTTCGCCGACGTCTTCATACAACAGACGTACCACCCCAAAATCACGACCATCTGCTGTGACATTGATTTCCTGACCTTGATTTACACCCGTGTTGATTGTGCCGCGTAAAGACACTTCATCTTCGCTGGCTCCAAGCACCCCATAGCGCCAGCCACCTGATTGCCCTGTAACTTTTGCAGCGCCCAACAAGTTCGTTGGGCTACCCAATTCTACACCCGCAACATCGATGTTGGCTGGCACATCTATCCGAGCAGCACCACCAATTCTACGAGTGTTTAGCAGTGTTGTGGGCTCAGAACTAAAAGTCGACGCGGTGCCTCTAGAGCCACGCCCAGTAGGGCCCGAACCTCTATTCTGACTGCGCGGTGTAGTGGCAAAAACTTCCTGGCCTTCCAAAAAGAACAGGCGCTTTTCTGGAAAGAAGGTCTCAAATGCTGTCAGATTGACTACAACATCGTCAGATTCAACCGCGCCAAAGTCAGGGTTTAGCGCAGCAGTAATCTGCACATCTGAGGATGGACGCCAAGACAAATCTACACCCACACGGCTTTCATCCTCACCAGAGGCGTCATCAATTGTGTGTGAGGCATACGGAAAAGCTGCGATCTGCTGCTTCGGTTCGACATTCGGCGTACGCATAGTTGCCAACGCAGACATGAATCGCTTAGAAGCAAAAGGAAGCGCAGGCCAGCTCCAACGCTCGTCAATATAAGCAACTTTACGATTGATCCAAAAACCTAACTTACGCTCGCCAGATTTCGACGCAGCCATGGTCATCATTGACCACGGCAAAAACATCTCTGCACTCCAGCCATTTTCTACCACGGCGGTAGCACTAGTCCACGGCCCATCCCACTCGCGGGAAAACTGACGCTCTGCGGCAACTTTACCGTCCATAACGGAACCACCGAGATTGACGGAGAACCAATAACCGTAAAGCCCTTCACCGGAGGTATCTAGGGTTATGCCAATAGCGTCACGGTTGATAAATTCGTCACGACTAGATAAACGCGCCACATGAGTCTCATGCGGTTGTTCCATGAACGCTGCAAAATGTAGCCCTTTATCCGTATAAAACATGCGCACATCAGTTTTATAGCGAGTGTCGGCAAGCGTATCTGGATCAATAACTAACATATTGTCATAACCGGGAATCTTAGACCAAATGGCCTCATCGAGACGTCCGTCCATGACCATAGGTTCGGCTAGGTTATCAATTTGGGGAATCAGGATATCTACATTCGTGCCATCAGAATCCAGAGCGATAACTTCCGTTACCACCTTAGAGTCAGTTTTAGCATCTGTGTTAGTAATCACCTTAACTCGATCAGCAAACTGATCTTTGGCCAAAGGATTAACTAGACGTTGTGGCGCCGCAGCCATGGCTTGAGTTGTAAGCGATTGATCTATGCCAAGGGGTGCGTTCCAAGACCACGCTCCGGAAAAGCCAGCATCTGCGGCTTGCCTTTTCAGACTTTCAATTGAGGCACCTTGGGTCGATATAACCACACGATAGTAAGGCTTGGTATTGACAAGTGTCTGAGCAACATACGCTGGCTTACCCAGCCTATTTTCCACTCGCTGGATATGACTCGCAGCATTCTTTTGGTCACTAAAGCTGCCCAATACCAGCACAGGTTCTGCATGTAGCGACCCGGTAAAAATCAGCCCAAATATTAGTAAAACCGCAGATTTATAAACACTCAACACCATTACTTGCTCCTGTGCGCGGCGCACATACTAGCTTAGGCGGTTAAGCATGCATATTATTTTTGTACAGGGGCATTTGCTAGCCGCCCAGAAGATCAGGCGGTAACAAGAGTCACTTTAGCTTTTTGCTAAGCTTTGTCAGGTTTCAGCTTTCAAGCTAGTACTATGAAAATCGCATGCCTTAACCACAGAGAAACAAGGCTCACAATCCCATCAGTTTCTAGAGAACAGCCCCTCATACAACTCCCGCAAAACGTTTTTCTGCACTTTCCCCATGGTATTGCGCGGCAACGCGTCAACATTTACGGCTATTTTGGGCTGCTTGAACCGAGCAAGCGTGTCAGCTAAGTGGCTTTGAATAGTTTCAACATCAACCTCATCGCCCGTGGGGACAATAACGGCAACTACCGCCTCACCAAAGTCAGCATGAGGCACACCGATTACAGCAGACTCACTAACACCTGGGATTTTATCAATAAAGCCCTCTATTTCTTTAGGGTAAACATTATAGCCACCTGATATAACTAGGTCCTTGGCGCGCCCAACAATAGATAACCTACCCTTCGCGTCTTGCGTACCCAGATCACCTGTAATGAAGAAGCCATCATCACGAATTTCCTCGGCAGTTTTTTCGGGCATTTGCCAATAACCCTGAAATACATTCGGCCCCCTAACTTCTATAGTGCCGATATCGCCAGTTGAGACTGGCACACCGTCTACGTCAGCGACACGATATTCCTGACCGGGAAGTGCAAACCCAACGGTCCCTGCAACCCGTTCACCAACTAATGGATTGCTGGTATTGATAATAGTCTCGCTCATACCGTAGCGTTCCAGAATCCAATGGCCCGTTGCATCCGCCCAAGCCGTAAACGTTTGCTCCGTTAACGGTGCAGAGCCACAGATAAATACTCGAATATTAGCTACGTTCTCTGGTGTCAATTCAGGCTGCTGAAGGAGTCGGGTATAAAAGGTCGGCACACCCATCAGCACGGTAGCCTTAGGTAGGAACCCCATTACTTGGGCCGCATCAAACTTGGGTAAAAAAATCATTGGAGTGGCATTCAACAACGCACAATGGCTAGCAATAAAGAGACCGTGCACATGAAATATGGGCAGCGCATGGAGTAATACATCGTCTTTTTGCCAGCCCCAACAGTCACTCAGGCTATTGGCATTTGAAGCAAGATTGGCATGGCTTAGCATCGCACCTTTAGATCTGCCCGTTGTACCAGAGGTATACAGTATCGCTGCCATATCATCAGGCTGGCGACTCACCGTTACACAGGACTCACCGGCAACACACTCGGCAATCTTGTCGAATAAAGTGCCATGCCCAAATTCATCCATAGTGAACGTTGCTACGTCTGAGCGTTCGCTTTGACCTACAAAGATCGATGGTCGAGCATCATTAATAAAGTAGTCCACCTCGCTTTGGGTATACGCAGTATTCAAAGGCACATAGACACCACCGACTTTCAAGCAAGCGAGGTACAGGGCCAAGTTTTCCGCAGACTTTTCAACTTGTACAACTAATCGATTACCGGGTTGCAGGCCGTGGGTCACCAATACTTGGGCATATTGCTCAACTCGCAGATATAGATCTTGATAACTCCATACAAGCCCGTCTGCCAAACGCAGCGCATCGCCCACGAGGTTGTCTGTAAAGCTACTTTCAAGGGTTTGGTAAAAATTTGACATCAAATACTCCCGGGAGAAGGTTCTAATATTAACCAAAATCTACAGCACGTGACCGGTTATTCTGCGCCATGACCACGCGCGTCGCCTGTAGACAAAAAAATCCCTAAAGCTGAGATTTCACCACTTGTTGCAACACATCATTACGTCTGTTAATTTTTGGTATGCATACTTTGCTTAGCATGCATAAAGCCCTGCCAGGTCTTTGATAGAAGTTAAGTAGGGGGAGAGATGGATTACTGTGCTGTCATTCAGCGGTAACTCCTAGCAGCGTTCGACTTACTGGTCGATACGCGTTCCAAACAGGTGAAGTGAGAGCATCATCTGCATTCCCAAAAAAATAAAAAGTAGCGGGAATACTTAGCCGCCCCCAGGGGCGGCTCTTCTTACTCTCCAGCCACGCAACCCCGTTTTAACAACACTCTTCAAGTCGCAACTACTGTCCCTATGTCAATTTAACTCGTAAACTCTGTCTTTTAGCCAAAAGGTGAAGTGTTGTCTTCTCTCAATCCGTTTTTGATCCCCGCCATAACAAGATCATTCGACGCCGAAATCACCCTTCCCGGCAGCAAGTCCATTGCGTTGAGACAACTGGCAATGGCAGCACTGGCTCAGGGTAAAACACACCTCACAGGCATTCCCGAATGTGATGACGCCCAAGCCATGATTGACTGCCTAATCAAACTCGGCGTTGATATACAAACTGATGGCGCTACCACCACTGTGCAGGGCCCAATGGATTTTGGTGAAGCCACCGTTCATCTCAATGCAAGAATGAGTGGCGCCTCTACCAGATTGCTTATTGGCATAGCTGCGCTGCGCAAAGGTGCAACGCATATCGACGGCCACAGTTCCCTGCAAGCAAGATCTAATCAACCGCTATTTGATGTTTTACAGAACCATGGTTGTACAGTTGAATCCGCCAGCGGCGGGCTACCAGCAAAAATCACCGGCCCTATTGCGATAAATTCAGCGTTAACTATTGATGGCTCCCTGTCCAGCCAATACATCACCGCACTCTTACTAATTGCGCCGCTAACCTGCCCTGATTCTGGGCAACTAGTGAAAATTTCAGGTGACCTTGTTTCAAAGCCCTATCTTGATATTACTTTGAATGAAATGAGCAAGTGCGGTGTAACCGCCCATTGGCAGGACGATAGAACAATTTTTGTGGCAAAGAACAGCTACCAAAATGGCCCACGTACGATTGAAGGCGACGCCACAGCAGCCACTTACTTTAGCGCGCTGGCTACACTGCACGGCGGCGCGGTAACTTTAACTAATATCGATGCCACTACCCACCAAGGTGACTACCAGTTTTGTGAAGTAGTGGAGGCTCTTGGCGCAAAAGTTGAACGGCAAGGGTCTACGCGTATTATTGGCCCGCCCAAGCCTTTAGGTATAACGAACATTGATATGGTGACTATGCCTGACGCTGCATTAACCCTTATCGCAATGGCACCCCTACTTCCCGGCACAACTAAAATTACCGGCTTGCAGTCTCTACATCATAAAGAATGTGATCGACTAGAATGCCCCGCTACGGAGTTACGGGCCATGGGCGTTAAAGTATCCACCACAACCGACACAATTAGTGTCGAGGAAACCCTACCTACTCAATTGCAATCACATACGCTAACTACATATCACGATCACAGAATGGCAATGGCCTTCTCACTGCTTGGTAGCCGTAGCGAAAAACTCTCCGTTGATGACAAAACGGTGGTCAACAAAACCTACCCTCACTATTGGTTAGACTACGACAAACTTCGCACTAGTAAGTAGTTTAGCCGCTGGCAGATGTAAAAACCTATAGATGTAAAACTTAGCAGTCCAGTATACGCGCAATGATTTTACTGGGTTTTTACTGGGTTTAATCGAGTTCTGCTTTGGCTTCAGACCACACTCTGTTATGGTTTGACAGAAAAGAAGTGGGGAAATTATGGCTTCAGGAGATATCTTTGATCACGAATCGAAAGTACTGGAGACTGCTGAAGAACTCATCAGCCAAGGCAGCGCAACACCAGAAGATCACAAAAAACTCGGTGCTGAATACAAAAAATTACTGCGCACTACAAAGCGCATTATTAAGCTGAGTGATAAAAGCGAACAGCGGCTAACCGCACTCTCAAAAGAAGCACAGGACACCAACAAGCAACTCGAAGGCTTGTCCAATCAGCTGTCAAAATACCTATCACCGCAGTTATACCAATCTATTTTTACCGGCAATAAAGCGGTAGCACGAACTAGTTCGCGCAAAAAGCTCACAGTCTTCTTCTCTGACTTATGTGGATTCACCAACATTGCTGAAAATCTAGAGTCTGAAGATGTAACAGACATGTTGAACTTGTACCTTGAGACAATGACCCAAATTGCCCTCAACTATGGTGCAACCATCGACAAGTATATTGGCGACGGCATCATGCTCTTCTTTGGTGACCCAGAGTCCGCTGGCATAAAGGAAGACGCTGTAAACTGCGTGAAAATGGCTCAAGAGATGCAAGAAACGCTGCATGGGCTGCAGGACAACTGGCACCAGTACGGACTGCAAAGCCCACTGCAAATGCGCATTGGCATTGCTACGGGCTTTTGTACGGTCGGTAACTTTGGCAGCGAAACTCGCTTGGAATATACAGCCATCGGTTCAGGAGTTAACACAGCATCTAGATTAGAAGCTGCAGCTGAAAATGGTGAAATCTTGATGTCTTTCGACACCTACTCGCTAGTCAGCGACCAGATCCCCTGCCAAGAATTAGCAACCGTACACCTCAAGGGCATCGGCCCGGTAAGAACCTTTCAACCATTGCAAAATATTGAAGATATTCAGTCCTCTATATCATTAGAGGTGGGTAGCTCGTCACTAAACGCCAACCTTTCAGCCCTCTCGGTAGAAGATCTTGACGAATTTGAGGCATCGTTACTGCGCGCTATCGAAAAGGTTAAAGGCACTAAAGAAAATATGAGTCAGCAAGAATCTCTATTATAGGCAGCTAACACAAGGGCAAGCGCTAAGCACTCTAGGAGTGCGCGCGCGCTTTTCAACGCGCTGTCTGCGGAGGCGGGGTTAAGCTACGTATCCGCGATAAACGAAGACCGGACCCTTCTCTGTTTCAGCGATCTCGAACTCAAAACGCTGCACGCGCCTAGCCATTTCGATAAAGCCTAAGCCGGCCCCTTTTGAACCCTCAGGCGGACCACTACGCAATCGCTCTTTATACATCTTACGAAGTTCGGTTGCGTCCTTCATGCTCAGATCAACCAAACTCTTTTCCAAAGCATTGCTCTTTTCTGAATCTATGGTATTCACCGCTTCAATCAAGAAGCCTTCATCTGTAAGGCTAATTGCAATAGTGCCTACACCGTCGCCGGTAGCCGTAGATCTAGTATCCGCATAGCGAATGATATTCTGCGCTTGTTCAATGAACACACCGAAGACCTTTTTGGCCACACCGTCGGTAGAATCCGTTTCTGAAAGCTGGTGTCTCACAGGGTTGGATATCGACGTCAGCAAATCTTCAGAGAGAGGGCCTGAGTAACAAAAAAGAGTCTTTCGCGCTTGCATGAACTTATGTAGTTCTAAAGTTGCATCACTTACCATCTGAAAATATCCTTATTTTTATCGTACCTAACGACTACTCGCCTTCAGCGTCTGCGCCGGCTTCACTTGGCATTTCCACAAGTTCGAACTTACATTGGATCATATCCTCAGCGAAGTCCTCGCCAGCTTCCAACATGGTGTCGTCGTCTGCGCGGTAATTCCAGTTAACGCTAACAGAAACGCCTGCTTCTGCTTTTTCCTCAAAGAACTCAAAGAAATCAAAGAAGAACTTTGCCGAAGAACTGTTGAAGTAAAAAAGCTCCAACTCGACCTTGTACTCACCACTATCCGGCACGGCGCCTTTCAGTTCTGTCATAACCGGACTTGAAAATTCCTGAATATTTTCAGGGTAGCACTCACCGACAATGCGGCAATTGGTTGCTGAAATTTCTATCAGGGGGGTTCTTTGTGTAGCTGCTAATTGCATTTTTTATACCTCCTCTACTTCCGAAACTTGCGAACTGGATTCATCATCATTCAATGAGAATGCCAACAATGTAAGATCATCGCGATATGGCGCGCCACCACGATAAAGATCAACGCTGGTCATAATATTAGTCACCAAAGCGTCTGGTGTTGCTTGCTTGGTATTTTGCAGCGACCGCATTACTCTGCGGCGGCCAAAAGCGATAGGTCTGTCTTCAGCACTCATCACATCTGTAATACCGTCTGTTAGCATCACAAAAGCGCCGCCGAGATTTTCAATAACGTGAGTCGTAAACTGGAATTCGCCAGCAGTCTTCGAAGAGCCCACCGAGCGTCTATCCCCCTTCACTTCGGATGCACCGCTTTCCCCTACCAAAAACAGTGACGACTTAGCCCCCGCATACTCTAGGCGACGCTCTTTACGATGGTAGATACACACACCGCCGTCGAAGCCTTCATCAATTTTTTGGTTTGAAGCGTCTTGTTGTCTTAACGTTTCCATAACCAGTTGGTTGGCCTTAGAGAGATAATCTCCAGCATTTTGTGCGTAGGTCTCGTCTACGGCTTTGTCCAATACCGAGCGTGCAATAATTGATAAAAACGCTCCGGGAACGCCATGGCCTGTGCAATCCACAACCGCAATGTAAACACGATCAGGTAAGCTGCGAACAAAGTAAATATCGCCGCCCACTAAATCTCGAGGACGCCAATGGACCTTGAAAGAAATGTCACCAGGATATTCTTTCGGCAATAAGGCATTTTGCAGTCGTGCGGCATAACGTATGGAACTGTCAATTTCATCCCGTGTACGCACCAACTCTTCAGTCCGGGCATTGATCAGCGAAGCGACCTCGTCGGACATACGAGAAAACGCAACCCCCATCAATTCAATCGAAGCGCGCTCTTTGCTTTCATCGTCACCGGAGGCTAATTCACTGCGCATATGATCAATATCATTGATCATCATTTCCTTTGGCCCGCCGTCTAGTTCGGTAGCCAAGATCTCCATCTTAGAAAACATCAAGTTGTCACGTTCTTGACGGCGCCTGCCACGGTCTACGCGCTGTTCCTCAGACTGCACTAAGTGCTCACGATATTGATCAATAGTTTGCGACAGACGCCCCACTTCGTCGCCTGTAGAAGACAACAGCTTATTTCGTGGGGGCATTTCTAGTGACAAATTGCCCTCAGACATGCCACGTAAAATACCAATCGCTGCAGTAATCTGACCAAAGGCACCGATGGTTAAGGAAAGAATAACCACTACAACAAAAAGCGCCACGGCGGCGATAGTATAATAGGTGTTGTTAGAAGTAGTTACTTGTAAAGATATGTTCTCGCTTTGGTCCTTGAAGATCATCAAACTGATCTCTTCTGCAGATGCTTGATAACTCAAAGGAATAGAAGTCATCGACACCCCAAGAACTGGCACAACGTCACTGAACGTAGCATCTGAAGATAATTGCGCGCGGTCTTCTGCTTCTGCAATAAGTAAAGGGAGATTTGCTACCCCGTACTCTTCGTCGACTATCTCATCTTCGCCATAGTACTCATCTAAGCTAATTGACTTGCCACCTGAACGAACCGCGAGACGAACCTCAAAGTCCTCACTGAATAATTCCAAGTTATCCACTAAGTTCTTACCGACTACAATCAAGGCTATTGCTTCGTCATTTGCGTCGCGCAAACCAAAACTCAGGGAGTCATTAACAGAAAGCGCTTTTTGACCTGCTAAATCAGTGATTCGAACAATATTCCGCGTAGGCTGCTCTATTGCATTACGCAGAAAACTATCAAAATTTAGGAAAAAATCCGGTCGCGCTTCTTTGCCACAAGGATCTGCACCTTGTAAAAAAAGCCCGGACATACAATAAATTTGCCGACCCGTAATGGTATAAGCCATGACAAAGCTGATTTCTTCTAACTCAATTGCCTCTTCAAATACCTGATCAAAAAGCCCTTGAGCCAAATCTGTGCGCCCATCCACTAGTGCGCTAGTGAGAGGATTTTCACCGTCTGCAGCCTCATCCCGAGTAGAAAAGGTATTTTCCAGCGGATCCCAAAACATAATTATATCTGGTGAC
>CAJJDH010000008.1 GCA_905182905.1 marine gamma proteobacterium HTCC2089
GTTCCCGCGACATTCCATGAAAGCACAAAAATGGAATTGGCTTGGACCATCGTTCCAACTCTGATTTTGATCGTAATGGCTATCCCGGCGACCCAAGTACTTGTTGCAATGTACGATACCGGCGGCGAAGACATGAACATCGAAGTTCGTGGCTACCAGTGGAAGTGGCAATATAAGTATCTAGACGAAGATTATAATAACTCCTTCTCTTTCTTCTCTAATTTAGCTACACCTAGGTCACAGATTGTTAACCGATCAGAGAAAACTGAAACCTATTTATTAGAAGTGGACGAGCATCTAAGAATTCCAATTAACCGTAAGGTGCGTTTCTTGGTGACTTCTGAAGACGTGATCCATGCATGGTGGGTACCCGATTTTGGTATTAAGCGCGACGCAGTACCTGGCATGCTCAACGAACTATGGGCGATTGTGGAAGAGCCCGGCATTTATCGCGGCCAATGCACCGAACTTTGCGGCAAAGATCACGGCTTTATGCCAATTGTTGTAGAAGCAATGCCTGAAGCAGAGTTTGACGCTTGGTATGCAACCAAGGTTTCTTCTGAGGTTGTGCGTAAAGAAAGTTTAACCAAGACGTTCTCCCATGATGAACTCATGGTGCAGGGCGAGGTTATATACGGTACGTACTGTTCTTCATGCCACATGGCTAACGGTGAAGGTGTACCACCAGTCTTCCCAGCTATTGCAGGTTCTGCTGTAGCAATGGGACCTCGCGACGATCACCTGAACTTGGTGATTAACGGCGTGGCAGGCAGTGCAATGCAAGCTTTTGGCAAGCAGCTAGACGCAGCTCAGTTAGCGTCAGTTGTGCATTATCAACGTCACGCATTCGGCAACGATGCTGGGGATATTTCCCAGCCTCAAGACGTAATCAATTTATCTAACGGTCAGTAAGGAATAGGCATGAGCGAAGTTATTCACGCAGATCATCACGACGACCACGCACACGGCCCTGCAAAGGGAATGTTGCGCTGGCTTTATACAACTAACCACAAAGACATTGGTACGCTTTACCTTTGGTTTAGCTTTGCGATGTTTTTGATTGGTGGTGTTATGGCTTTGGTCATTCGCACTGAATTGTTTCAACCTGGTTTGCAGTTTATAGAGCCAGAGTTTTTCAATCAGATGACCACGAACCATGGTTTGATCATGGTCTTCGGTGCCATTATGCCGGCCTTCGTAGGCCTAGCTAACTGGTTAATTCCAATGCAGGTCGGCGCCCCAGATATGGCTCTACCCAGAATGAACAATCTTTCGTTCTGGATTCTGCCTTTTGCCTTCAGCATGATGATATCCACGTTGTTTATGGAAGGCGGCGGCCCTAACTTCGGTTGGACTTTCTACGCTCCGCTTTCAACTACCTATGCGCCAGATTCAGTAACATACTTTATTTTTGCGGTTCACCTAATGGGCGCGTCGTCCATTATGGGTAGTATCAATATCATCGCGACTATCTTGAATATGCGCGCTCCTGGTATGACATTGATGAAGATGCCAATGTTTGTATGGACATGGTTGATTACAGCGTATTTGTTGATCGCAGTAATGCCTGTTCTAGCTGGCGCGGTAACCATGATGTTGTTCGATATTCACTTCAACACCAGCTTCTTTAATGCTGCCGGTGGTGGTGACCCTGTAATGTTCCAGCATATTTTCTGGTTCTTTGGTCACCCTGAAGTTTACATAATGATCTTGCCAGCATTTGGTATTGTCTCCCACATCATTCCAACCTTTGCGCGTAAGCAATTGTTTGGCTATACCTCAATGGTATATGCGGTAGCCTCTATTGCGTTCTTGTCCTTTATCGTATGGGCACACCATATGTTTACAGTGGGCATGCCGTTGGCGGGTCAGCTATTCTTTATGTACAGCACAATGCTTATTGCGGTACCTACGGGCGTGAAAGTTTTCAACTGGATCGCAACTATGTGGCGCGGTTCAATGACTTTTGAAACGCCTATGTTGTTCGCAATTGCATTCGTAGTGCTATTCACCATGGGCGGTTTCTCTGGATTGATGCTGGCGATTACGCCTGCTGATTATCAGTACCACGATACCTATTTTGTAGTGGCACACTTCCACTACGTACTTGTGCCTGGCGCATTGTTCTCAATCATTGCAGCAGTTTACTTTTGGATTCCAAAGTGGACTGGCAAAATGTACGACGAATCTCTTGGTAAACTGCACTTTTGGCTGTCATTTATTGGTGTGAACGTGACCTTTTTTCCACAGCACTTCTCAGGTTTAGCAGGAATGCCCCGGCGTATTCCAGATTACGCTCTGCAATTTGCTGACTTTAATATGGTCTCAAGTATTGGTGCCTTCATCTTTGGTTTCTCTCAACTGTTTTTCTTATATGTTGTGATTAAGACCATTCGTAGTGGCGCACCTGCTAAAGGTCGTTCATGGGAAGGCGCTAAAGGTTTGGAG
Source organism: marine gamma proteobacterium HTCC2089 (assembly GCA_905182905.1). Lineage (GTDB taxonomy): Bacteria > Pseudomonadota > Gammaproteobacteria > Pseudomonadales > Azotimanducaceae > UBA4421. The sequence continues at coordinate 2,449 of CAJJDH010000008.1, forward strand.
TGGATACTTCCATCTCCAGCACCGTACCACAGCTTTACTTACCCACCAGAAGTGAAGAGCGAAGAAGTCCACGGCTAGCCCAAGGCTAGTCAGGAGAGCTAGAAATACATGAGTACTGAAGCAAAACAAAAGACAGAGATTAAGCGAACTGTAAAAAAGTTGGCTTTGATTGTATTGGGCATGTGCGGCTTTGTTGTTGCACTGGTGCCTTTGTATGATTTGTTTTGTGAAGTTACTGGGCTCAACGGTAAGACCGGTGGGCCATATGTGTTTGATGAAGCAAGAACCAGCCCCGATACATCCCGCTTAGTTAAGGTGAACTTTCTCACCAATACTAATCAAGGGATGACCTGGGATTTTTGGCCGCAAAAGGGTGCTGTGAGGGTACATCCAGGGTCGGCTAATACGGTGAGCTTCTATGTGAAAAATACCACCGGGCGACCTATGATCGCCCAGGCGATTCCTTCGTTGGTGCCATCATCAGCCGCGGAATTTTTTCACAAGACTGAGTGTTTTTGTTTTGAGCAGCAGCTTTTGCAACCCGGAGAAGAGTTGGAAATGCCAATGCGGTTCATTGTTGATCGTGGGTTACCTAAAAACGTTTCAAGTATCAATTTGAGCTACGCGCTATTTGATGTCACCGAACGTGTTGGATTGCCTGAAAATATGCAAAATGTAGATAACCAAGTTAGCCCCGTAGCAGGCGGATAACGACATAATTTTAGTGGAGGAGATAGATGAGTAGCTCAACAGAGGTGGACAACTCGACATACTACGTGCCCGAACAAGGTTGGTACCCGGTATTTTTAGCTTTTGGCCTGATGCTTATGGTCACTGGCTTGGCGGGGTTCTTGAACGAAATCAAAAACGGTGGCGCCGGTGGCTGGACTCAAAGTCTTGTTGGCTTCGCGTTTGTCAGTTTCGTTCTTTATCGCTGGTTCGCTAAAGTTGTAGAAGAAAATGCAGCTGGTATGAATAACGCAACTCTGAAAAAGAGTTACGTTTGGGGCATGGGCTGGTTCATATTTTCTGAAGTCATGTTCTTTGCAGCATTTTTCGGCGCTCTCTTTTATGTGCGTGAATTTGTTGTACCTTGGTTAGGTGGTGAGGGCGATAAGGCTGTCATTGGCGAATATCTATGGCCTGCATTTGAAGCTACTTGGCCAGTGGTGGCTAATCCAAATCCTGAGATCTTTGTTAATCCAGGCGAGAGTATGGCTTCACCGGATGTATCTAATCTTAGTGCTTGGGGCGCCTACCTGCCGTTCTATAACACCGTTATTCTTTTGACTTCTAGCGTCACAGTTCACTTTGCTCACGATGCAATTAAGTCTCAGGAACGTAATAAGATAATCGGTTGGTTAGCTCTAACAGTTATCCTAGGTATCATCTTTTTGATTCTTCAGGTAGAAGAATACATTCACGCTTATCAGGCCTTAGGTTTGACCTTAGATAGCGGAATTTATGGCTCTACGTTCTTTATTCTGACCGGTTTCCACGGTTTTCACGTAACACTGGGTACTTTCATTCTCTTAGTTCAACTTTTCCGAGCTATAAAGGGTCACTTTACAGCGAATGATTGCTTTGGCTTTGAGTCAGCAAGCTGGTACTGGCACTTCGTTGATGTGGTTTGGGTTGGGCTGTTTATCTTTGTTTATGTCGTATAGTGCAAGGGCGCTATCGGGTTCGCCTGATAGCGCATGATGTCGGCAGGCAGATAACGGCTGGCATAAAAAAGGGCTCTAAGAGAGCCCTTTTTATTTGCCTAAATTTTCACAAAACTTTGTCTGGTGAAATGGCAGACTTAATTTATTCGCTTTGCTGGGTGGCGCCGTGCCATGGCGCGTTGAGGCCCATGCGCAGTTCTCCGGTGTAAAAGCCGTAACCAATGGTCAGTACCAATAGTGTTGCGAAGGTGACTCTTACTCCGAGCGCGTACCACAGGCGCTTGCTGTCAGGTTTGTCAGTGTCTTTGAAAAGAAATACCAAGCCACTGCCAAGGCTAACTATGACGCACAAAAGTAAAACAACAATAATGATTTTGAGCACTGGTACACTTCTCTTTTTTAGAATTCTAGTTTAAAGCATATGGATGCGGGCGTTAAGCAATGAAAGGATTTTCACCGGGTTGGCGCATGACCATTTTTACCATCATCCTGTTGCCAATACTATTAGCTCTTGGCAATTGGCAGGTGAGCCGTGGCGAAGAAAAACGCGGGCTTGAAAGTAAATATTTAACTCAATTGGCAGGACTACCAGTATTACCTAGTCCGGCTACGCTTGGTATTCCATTTAATACTATTCGCCTTAGGGGTAGCTATGAAACAACCTACTTTTTGCTGGATAACCAAATTAGCGACGGACAGGTAGGTTACTGGGTCATTCATAGCTTTTTAGACGTAGATCATGGTCGCTTCTTGCTCAACAGGGGTTTTATCGCTGGTACCAAGGACCGGGGCGAACAACCAATAGTGCCGATGCCAGAGGGTGAGTTTACACCGGTGACTACTGTTTGGCCTGACTTAGGCTTGATTCCTATTCTCTCAGATGACCCTTGGAATGATGGGTGGCCAAAACAAGTTCAACGTTTGGAAATAGACCGCATGGCTGAATTAGTTGATGCTTACCCCGCCGAACTGCGCTTAGAGGCAGGACAACCGGGCGCATTAGTGGCTGCACCGTTTGCTCAGGGCTTTAGTGACGCAACTCACAAGGGCTATGCACTAACTTGGTTCGGGTTAAGCATCACACTGTTAGTGGGTTTTATTTTCTATGGGTTTAAGCGCCCGTGAAGGCCTGCGCTTTTTTCACAATAGTTTCGCAAGTATTAGGAGTTAAACATGCAGGATAAACCGGCCAAAAAGCCCGCAAGCGGCCGCCGTCAACTTACGCTAATTCTTATTACTGCGACGCTATCCTTGGGTGGCTCCTATTTATTGTTCTTCGCTTCGCAGAACAGCAGTGGTTGGGGCACAACAAACAAGGGCGATTTCGTAAATCCTCCTCTAACTATTGAAGCTATTGGCTGGGAAAGTGAAAACGGTGTTGCCGTGGGTACATCGGGTCATTGGTGGCTTTGGACTGTGGCCGAACATTGTGCTGAAGATTGCGCTAAGGCATTGAAAAACCTTCAAGCGACCCATATCTTGTTGAATAGAGAAGCGAAACGCGTGCGCCGAGCTTTCTCTAACATCTCGGGAAATTTCATACCCGAAGATCAGCCAGATCTAAAAGTTATCAAAACTAAAAATCAGCCAGTTCCAGCGGGAATCTATATTATCGATCCCAATGGTAATTTGGTTTTTCATTATGCAATTGCTACTAATCCAAAAGACATATTGCAGGACCTTAAACGACTACTAAAGGTGTCTCAAATTGGTTAATTCCCGACTTAGAAAACTTGCCGGCTTCGGCGTCATATGGGCGCTATTAGTTGTATCTGTTGGTGCGTACACCCGACTTGCCGATGCGGGATTAGGTTGTCCGGATTGGCCTGGATGCTATGGGTTTTTGACAGTGCCCGAAAATACCTCAGACATAACAGCTGCAGAAGCCTTATTTCCTGACGCGCCGGTTGAAATTGAGAAAGCTTGGTGGGAAATGGGCCACCGTTACATTGCAGGATTCCTATTGCTAATTGTCTTCTCCATGTTGGTGCTGGCATGGCGCAATGCGAAAGAAAATACACCCACTACTATAGTGTCTGCTTTGATGGTACTGATTCTCTGCCAAGCAGCATTTGGCGCCTGGACCGTGACACTAAAACTATGGCCTCAAGTAGTTACCGCTCATTTGTTAGGCGGCTTTGCAACATTAAGCTTGATATGGCTGATTTATTTGCGTCAAGGCGGGTTACCGAGCTTGGTGAGTGGTCTGCCTCAGCCTTCGTTGCACGCAAAGATAGCGTTCGTGGCAGTGGTTGTTCAAATCATGCTAGGGGGTTGGGTATCATCCAACTACGCAGCCTTAGCTTGTTATGACTTCCCTAGTTGCGACGGAAGCTATACACCTGCAATGGATTTTGCACAGGGCTTCAATTTACTCCAGAGCGTCGGTCCAAGTTACCTAGGTGGTTTAATGGACAGTGAGGCCCGCACCGCTATTCACTGGGTTCATCGTATTGGCGCAATATTTGTACTCTTTATAGTAGGTTCGTTGGTTTACAAACTATTGGCCATCAAGCCAGTTATTGCCTATTTAATGGGCGGACTACTTTTGCTGCAGATTTGTTTGGGCATACTCAACGTCGTATGGGTGCTGCCTCTACTTAACGCTACTGCGCACAATACGGTAGGTGCTCTGTTACTATTGTGCTTAGTTACAGTAAACTTCGCGCCCCGACTACGGTTCGTGTGAACCGTTACATTACTAATCAAGAAAGATACTTAAATGTCTGAAGCTATTGTTGGCGCCTCATGGCGAGACTTTTTGGAAATGTGTAAACCGCGCGTGGTTTTACTCATGTTGATATGTTCTGTCGCCGGCATGTTTCTCGCCACCGCCTCAAGTGTCCCGTTAGATGTGCTGATTTACGGCAATATCGGTATTGCTCTTGTGGCTGGCTCAGCAGCAGTAGTCAATCATATTGCCGATTCACATATCGATGCGCGCATGGCGCGAACCCAGAGCCGCCCTGTTGCTACTGGAAGGGTCTCTAATCGCGATGCGATAATCTTCTCGGCGGTCACCGGGCTACTAGGTCTGGGCATTCTTTGGTTCCTAATTAACCCTTTAACCGCTTGGCTTAATCTGGCCTCTTGGGTGGGCTATGGCCTGATATACACGTTCTTTTTAAAGCGAGCGACGCCGCAGAATATTGTCATTGGCGGTTTGTTTGGTGCAGCGCCACCTTTATTTGGTTGGACGGCGGTGACTAATAGTATTGATCCTGGCGGCTTGCTCTTAGTACTGATTATTTTTGTTTGGACGCCTCCGCATTTTTGGGCGTTGGCTCTTGAACGCAAAGACGAGTATGCAGACGTAGGAATGCCCATGCTGCCTGTGACACACGGTGAGGCCTATACTCGACTACATATCCTGCTTTACACGATCTTGTTGGTTCTGTGCACTATATTGCCTTACCTCATTGGTATGTCTGGTTTGGTGTATCTGGCAGGAGCGCTGGCGCTGGGTGGCGGATTTTTGTATTGGGCGATAGTGCTTGTGCGCGATAGCAACCCAAACGCGCCAATGGAAACTTTTCGTTACTCAATAGTCTACTTGGGTGCGCTGTTCCTTGTTTTATTGCTTGACCATTACCTTTTGGTGCAAGGCATAGACATTGCCCCTTTAGAACTGCAAAGAGTGACGGTTTAGTTTGATGCAAAGTATTAAGTCTACGGTTGGTTTGTGTGTCATCTTCATAAGTATTGTTTTGGTGATGTTTGTTTTCAGCAAGCTGCGAACACCACAACTTTCGCCGGATGAAATGCGTGCGCAAGGTGTATTTATTTTGCCTACCCCCCGAGATATAGGTCCCTTTCAACTAACGGATCACACCGGCGAGACGTTTAATCGTCAGAGTTTGGAGGGACATTGGAGCTTCATATTTTTTGGCTTCACAAATTGCCCTGATGTTTGTCCGACATCATTGTCTGTCCTTGGCCAAGTAGAAAATCAGCTAAAGCGCCAGGCACCTGAGTTGGCTAACGGTTTTAAAGTGCGCCTAGTCTCTGTGGACCCTGACGCTGATACTCTTGAGCGGTTAGGCGCATACGTGAGCGCATTTTCGCCAGAGTTCTTAGGTGTGCGTGGTGAGAGAGCTGAGTTGGTGCAATTCACTGACCAAGTTAACGTTGCCTTCGCTAAAGTACCGCTACGTTCTCCAGTTGAGGGTTCGGACGCGCAATCCTATACCGTTGACCATACTGGCAATATCGTAATCATCAATCCAAGGGGTCATTATCACGGCTTCATCAAGTTGCCACATAAAGCGGAGACCATTAGGCTTACTTACCAGACCTTAGACGCTCAATTTTAGGACTCTTATGCATTCGCGGTTCCAGTCTACTGAGACTGACACAGATACAGTTGACCGCGCAGCTTTAGATATTGTTCTCAAGGCGCTGGTCCAGCGCTTCAAAGGCGTTCGGCAACGGTCGCTGGAGCTATGCCATCCTTTGCATATTGAAGACTTTGGCGTGCAGCCAATGGCAGATGCTAGTCCACCAAAATGGCACCTTGCCCACACTACTTGGTTCTTTGAAACTTTCCTACTGCAAAAGTTTGCGCCCGATTATCAGGCGCATCATCCCGCCTATGAGCATTTGTTTAACTCCTATTACAACGGTGTTGGCGATCCATTCCCACGCCTGCAAAGAGGCTCGCTTTCTCGGCCAACCGTTGCCCAAGTTTTTGCCTATAGAGAGGCAATCGACCAAGCGGTAATTACCCTTGTTGGTGAGGGTAAGTTCACGACCCCTGCTGCCGAGGAAATCGCGCAAGTATTAGAACTTGGCCTGCACCATGAACAACAACACCAAGAACTGTTGTTAACCGATATAAAGTACAACTTGGGCCATAACCCACTATTTCCCAGCTACCACGCTGGGCCAACGGCGCTATCTATTGATACAGTTGGGCCTCTGCAGCCAGTGTCGTTTCGCGAACACACTCCGGGTCTCGTAGATATTGGCGCTGGCTCTGACTTTGCTTTTGATAACGAATATCCAAGACACCAAAGTTATTTGGTGCCCTTTGGTATAGCGGATCGACTTGTAAGCAATGGTGAATTTTTGCAGTTTATCCATGATGGTGGCTATCAACGGGCCGACCTTTGGTTGGCTCAAGGCTGGGCTGCTTTGCAACAAAGCCCCAGACATCATCCACTTTATTGGCACCAAACGGGGTCAGGCAATTGGTCTGAATACCGCATGGACGGGTTGCACCCTTTGCAGTTAGACGCCCCGGTAACTCACGTCAGTGGTTATGAAGCAATGGCCTACGCTGGCTGGGCCGGCGGCCGCTTACCGACAGAGTTTGAGTGGGAATGGGCGGCCCGGGGCCAGTCGCTGGCGGGTAATTTTGCGGACTCGAACCAATTTCACCCCAGGGTTTGTGACGGCACGAGTGAACAATTCTTTGGCGATGTCTGGGAGTGGACTGCGAGTGCATACGGACCTTATCCCGGGTACAAAACTCTCGAGGGAGTGCTCGGCGAATATAACGGCAAATTTATGAGTAGCCAGTTGGTTCTGCGCGGTGGTTCCTGCGTAACGGATTCAACTCATATTCGCGCCAGCTATAGAAACTTTTTTTATCCCGCAGACAGTTGGCAGTTTTCAGGGATACGCTTGGCGGTTGACCTATGACAAGTAGCACCTCTCTTTCAGATGACAGATTTGCATTTTTAGATCTAAAGCCAGATGTGGACTTTGTATTGGATGAAGTTTTTGCGGGTCTGAGCTTAGAAGCCAAATCGATATCGCCAAAGTTCTTCTATGACGAACGTGGTTCAGAGCTGTTCGATGCCATTACTCAGTTACCCGAATACTATGTTACGCGCACAGAGATGGGCATGTTTGATGCCCACGTAGAAGAAATAGCAGCGGCTCTAGGGGAGAACATTTGCGTAATAGAGTACGGGAGCGGATCTACGAAAAAAATCAGACGGCTGCTAGAGGCACTAAAACCTGAGGCTTATGTGCCAGTAGATATTTCTGGTGATTACTTACTCAGCAATGCGCAGACTCTTGTCCAAGACTTCCCAGAACTAAAAATCTTCCCCGTATGCGCTGATATTACCCAAAGTTTTGCTTTGCCAGCTCAAGTTGAGGCACTTAGACCGTTGGGATTTTTCCCCGGTTCTAGTATTGGCAATTTTGAGCCAAGCCAAGCCGTCGACTTTCTGCAAAGAGTGCGAACAACACTAGGTTCTGGTGGCTACTTTTTGGTGGGAGTGGACGCTAAGAAAGACATCAGTATTTTAGAAGCGGCCTATGATGACGCGGCAGGTGTGACCGCCGAGTTCAATTTAAATACTCTAGTTCACCTGAATGAAAAACTTGGTGCCGATTTTGACGTAGGCAACTTTGAGCATTTTTCCCACTACAACCCAGAACAAGGTTGTATTCAAATGTTCTTAAAAAGTTTGGTCGCACAGAGGGTGAACATAGCGGATAAGGTTTTCTCTTTTGCCGAAGGTGAGCTTCTACATACAGAGAATTCTTATAAGTATGCTAAACAAGAGTTCATTACTCTTGCCCAATCAGCTCAGTTTGACTGCCTGCAAAGCTGGCAAGATGCCAATGAATGGTTTTCATTGTTCTTGCTACGCGCTCATTGAGACTTGTCCGAGCTGCCTAAGTCAAGTTAGTCGAATTCCCACAACACCCAACTGGTAACTAGGCTTTCTACTCTCTCCAAATTCCCATTGCCCTTGGTCGGATCTGTGGGCACTAAGTAATAGGGCTTGCCGCGATTGGGTACGATGCGAATGTATCTAAGGTGTCCGTTTTGCCTGAATTCATAAACAATACGGTCCTCCTTGGCCACAATTACAACATCTGGACCTCTAACTGATTCAGCATGAGAGCTATGGGGTAGAAACGAGCAAAGGAGCAAAATAAGGGCAAGCAGAATTAGCCTTAGTGATCGGGGCGCGGCTAGAGGAAAATACATACACGGTGCGCAGGTGGAAAACCAAGTGTCATGCTGGCTTATCTTTGTGGCGCTGACATATCTACTAGCAAAGGCTAAAGTAGTCATCGCGCGCGTGAAATAGCCTGTTCTTTTTTGTTCCAGCACAGGTAAAGTGCATCTGCTCATTGTCTAATTCTCTAAAAATTATAGGAACGTAACTCGTGTCGGATAATCTACCGTCTATTCCCGCCGAAAACCAAACACCTTTGGTGTTAGTTGATGGTTCTTCCTATTTGTTCAGGGCCTATTACGCCCTGCCGGACTTAAGCAACTCCAGCGGACACCCTACCGGCGCCATTCGTGGTGTTATTAGTATGATTCGTAAATTAGCACGCGACTACCCCGATAGTTTAGTTGCGGTGGTTTTCGACGCGCCGGGAAAGACCTTTCGCGATGATCTCTATTCGGAATACAAAGCCAACCGAGCTTCTATGCCTGAAGATTTGCGCGAGCAAATTGCTCCTATTCATGAGCTGATAAAGGCTATGGGCCTACCGCTGATTTGCGTAGAAGGCGTAGAGGCAGACGACGTAATTGGTACTTATGCCACTCAAGCAAGTTTAGCTCAGCGCACTACGGTTATATCTACTGGCGATAAAGATATGGCGCAACTGGTCAGCGAGCACGTCACTCTAGTTAATACAATGACTGAGACCACGATGGATCGGCAGGGCGTGGTAGACAAGTTTGGTGTAACCCCTGAGCAGATTATTGACTACCTAGCTCTCATGGGAGATACCGCTGACAATATTCCGGGAGTGCCGAAGGTTGGGCCGAAAACTGCCAGCAAGTGGTTGAATGAATATGGCTCGCTAGACGAAGTTATGGCTAAGGCGGAAGAGTTTAAGGGCAAGATTGGTGAAAATTTGCGCAATAGTTTAGATCAGTTGCCGTTATCCAAAGCACTAACAACTATCAAGTGCGATGTAGAACTAGATATGTCTATTGCCCAGCTGCAGGCCACCGCCCCAGACAATGCGGCGCTGCAAAAGTACTTTAAGGAATTTGAATTCAAAGCTTGGTCAGATGAACTGGAACGTGGTGATAGCCAAGTTGAGCAAAAAACAGATTCTCACGCGCCGCAGGAAAAGTCACCTGTAATAGAATACCCTCGGGACTATGAGGTGATTACTACTCTGGAAGGTCTGAACTCATGGGTCACCGAGTTGTCTTCGGTAGATGCCTTTGCCTTTGATACTGAAACCACGAGTATCAATTATATGTTGGCGGAGTTGGTTGGTTTTTCGTTTGCGGCTAAAGCCGGCAGAGCCGCGTACTTACCTGTTGCTCATGATTATCCCGGTGCTCCAGATCAACTCACTCTTGAACAAGCATTAGCCGCCTTAACTCCTTTGTTGGAAAATCCGGCTCTTGGCAAGATCGGGCAAAACATTAAGTACGATATGAGCGTAATGGCTAGATACGGGGTCAGTTTTGCTGGACCACTATACGACACGATGCTTGAGTCCTATGTTTTAAACAGTGTTGCAACGCGCCATAATATGGACGCGCTAGCCGAATTCTACTTAGACAGAAAAACCATTCATTTTGAAGAAGTTGCGGGCAAAGGCGCCAAGCAATTGACTTTCAACCAAGTACCGCTGGAAACCGGTGGTGAATACGCCGCTGAAGATGCAGATATAACTTTGCAATTGCACGAGTGTTTGTACCCGCAAATTCAGGCCCAGCCGACTTTGCTGCATGTATTCACCAATATCGATATGCCCCTTGTGCCGATACTTTCTCAGGTAGAGCGTCAGGGCGCACTTGTCGATGGGCGTATGCTTAAACAGCATAGTGCTGAACTTGCAGATCGGCTGAAGGAACTGGTTGAACTGGCGTGGGAGCAAGCGGGCGAAACATTTAATCTAGATAGTCCAAAGCAGTTACAAACAATTTTCTATGAAAAGTTAGGCCTGCCAGTGTTAAAGAAAACACCTGGCGGTAAACCGTCAACGGCAGAGGCCGTGTTAGTAGATTTGGCCCGGGACTTTGAATTGCCAGCAACGCTGTTGAGTTATCGCGGATTGGCGAAGCTTAAATCTACCTATACCGATAAGCTGCCACTGGACATCAATGCTGAAACGGGGCGCATACATACCTCATACCATCAGGCGGTGGCTGCCACTGGCCGGCTGTCGTCATCGGATCCAAACTTACAAAACATCCCAATTCGTAATGCGGAAGGCCGGCGTATCCGGCAAGCCTTTTTGCCGCCAGCGGGCTACAAGATAATGGCCGCAGACTATTCGCAAATCGAATTGAGAATTATGGCTCATTTGTCGGGTGATCAAGGGCTGACAACGGCCTTTGCTGAGGACCAAGATATTCACCGAGCAACGGCAAGCGAAGTTTTTGATGTGGCTCCAGAGGCGGTATCTGACGATCAGCGCCGTAGCGCCAAGGCGATCAATTTTGGCCTTATTTATGGTATGTCGGCGTTTGGTCTAGGCAAGCAGCTGAGCATTTCCAGAACCTTAGCCCAAGATTATATCGACCGATATTTTTCTCGTTATCCCGGAGTTTTGCGGTATATGGAAGAAACCAAAGCCCTTGCTGCTGAACAGGGTTTTGTTGAAACTGTTTTTGGGCGCAGACTATATCTTCCTGAAATTAACGCTAAAGCGGTACCTCGCCGCCAAGCAGCAGAGCGCACCGCAATCAACGCGCCCATGCAAGGTACAGCGGCGGATATTATTAAGTTGGCGATGATTTCTGTGCAGGATTGGTTAGCTAACGCTGATTTAGACGCACGGATGATCATGCAGGTTCACGACGAATTAGTGTTCGAGGTGAGTGAAGGCGATTTACAACAATTGACTGATGAAGTGGTACAACGCATGTGCGCGGCGGTTGAGTTATCAGTGCCGCTGACCGTTGCAACGGGCGTTGGTATCAATTGGGACGAGGCTCACTAGCAGTAGGGAAGTGGGTTTTAAACGCCAATTGCCACTGAAGAGTTAACGTATTTAGGCGCTCTAGTCTTGGGTCGGGCCGTTTGCCTTCTTACTCGCGGCCCTCCCCTTCTTTATCAGCTTCTTCTGGCAGATTGCCGTCATATAAATTCTCGGCATCGCCTTCAATTGGCGTTGCTAATAGAGTGAGCAGTGTCTCAATAAGTTCCACTTTACCAAGGCCGCGCATAGCAGAAAAACATTGGACGCTAGCATGTGGATATTTGCGATATTCATTGCGAATTTTCTGCAGAATTTGCTTTTGAGCGCCATTGCTCAGCTTGTCTGCCTTATTCAAAAGCACATGAATGGGAATGTCGCTTTTGGTACTCCATTCGAGCATTTCTAGATCGAAGGGTTGATTAGGGTGGCGAATATCCATGACTAAGACTATCGCCGCTAAGTGATTGCGGTAAGACAAATAGTGGTTAACTGATTTTTGCCAAGTTTTCTGGGCCTCTTTGCCGGCTTTTGCATACCCGTAGCCTGGTAAATCTACAATCCGACCGCCGGTTCTAATGTCAAAAAAGTTCAATAACTGGGTGCGCCCTGGCGTCTTACTGACCTTGGCAGTTCTTTTGTTGCCCGAGATTTGGTTTAAAACTGATGACTTTCCAGCGTTAGATCTTCCGGCGAAGGCAACTTCAGCGCCAAAACCAGGGGGGCAGCGCTTTAAATCGGGCGCACTGGTAAGAAAGGTGGCTTCAAGTCGTTCAGGTAGTGACTCTTTTTTTGTCATCTTGATATATAATCCGCGATCTCTGAGCTTGGTTTTGATTTTAACCGCCAGCGCAAAGAGGCTAGTTGCATCTGCGGGCGAGTGTTCGCCAGTGTAACATCCTTGAACTGTGCCGAGGTTGGAATTGAATTGAACAACTATGAAAGCTCTAGAGATTAAATTTCTGCCTTTAGCGGGTTAGTTGATGAACATCACGTTCATATGACTCATAAGCCGCTATAAAGGTTGTACCGCTAAGTAAACTACGGAATTTGAATACATGAGTGTTCGCACAAGCATTGCAAAAATAACTACCATTTCTATTCTTTTGAGCCTTTTCAGCGGCGTAGCTCTCGCCGCCGGTGACCCAGCAGCAGGACAAGCCCAGGCTATTACCTGCGCGGCGTGTCACGGCCAAGATGGCGCTACAGCCATTGACCCGTCCTATCCAAATTTGGCCGGGCAAAATGAGGTTTACCTCACTCGTCAGCTCCAAATGTTTCAGTCTGGACAGCGTGATGTAGCCCTAATGAGCGCACAGCTCATTGGTAAATCTGAGCAAGATCTAGCCGATCTTGGCGCTTACTACGCATCTTTGCCGGGCAAGCATTCCCAGGCTCAAGGTAGTGACGAAGATATTGCGGCGGCAGAAAGATTATATAAGGGCGGAGACATGTCGAAGGGTGTGGCGGCATGCTCGTCGTGTCATGGACCAAACGGCGCAGGTAACGCTCAAGCAGGGTTTCCTGCTATTAGTGGCCAGTCTGTGGGATACACTGTTACCCAGTTAACAGATTATCGAGAAGGCAGAAGAGGCACTAATGACGCCTATGGCAGCATGATGCGTGGTGTAGCCTCGGGTCTAACAGACGGTCAGATTGCGATACTTGCTGATTACATTAGCGGCCTGCACTAAGCCGCTTATTGAGTTGGGACTCAAATACCTCGGAGATCAAAGATGCAAATAGGCAAATTAGTTCAGATACAGGCTAAGGCAATTGCTGTTGCCGCGCTTTTGTTATCAGCTTTCTTAGCACCTGTTGTTAATGCTGGTGAAGCATACGTTGAAGGTGTTCACTACGAGGCTATCAGAGTGCCGGTGAACACTGGATTGACCGATGAAGTTGAAGTAGTAGAGGTGTTTGGCTACCTGTGTATTCATTGTTATAGCTTTGATCCAATGCTTAAGCGTTGGGAGAAAACTAAGCCCGCCGGCGTAGATTTTAAACGCGTCCCAGCAGTATTTTCTGAAGATTGGAGCCTTCTTGCGCAAATTTTTTATGCGGCTGAAACGCTAGGGGTTGGCGATAAGATGCACGAGCCGCTCTTTGAATCTATTCATATCGATAGTCTTGATCTTCGCAATGAGCAAGTGGTTGCGAATCTATTTGCATTACATGCCCAAGTCAGTAAGGAAGAGTTTGGCAAAGCCTATTCTGCTTTCTCCGTGAAAAGCAAAGTGTCCCAAGCCAGTGCTAAAGGCCGCGCTTACGGTATTACCGGTGTGCCTACCATGGTGGTTAACGGCAAATACCGAGTAGATGGAAAAATGGCGGGCTCTAATGAAGAGATGCTTAGAGTAGTAGATTTTTTGGTTGCCAAGGAAAAAGCTGCCCTATAAGTCGGCACTTTTAAAATGGTAGTGGGTGAATGCCGGTTAGCTAAACCCACTTCTCTTTCTACCAGCTGTCACCTTCAAGCTATTACCTACCAGTTAGGTTTTTTGCGCTGGCTCTTCACGCTGCTGCGTACCTTTTTACCTTCAAGCCTACGCTTCTTCGATGCCAGCGTAGGTCGCGTGGCAACTCGAGACTTTGGTCGAATTAACGCCTCGTTGACAAACTTTTCAGCTCTAGACACGGCTTCCTGACGATTCATCAGCTGGGATCTATGATTGCCAGATTGAATAACCAACTCTCCTAGCTTATTGATCCGTTTTGCCTGCTGCTCTCTCAGTCGCGCTAGCGGTGCTGGTGGCAGCCTAAGCTTTGCTACGTTCACTCTTAGTTCGACGGTAGTGGCTGTCTTATTCACGTGTTGGCCGCCGGGCCCCGACCCCAGAATAAAGCGAAATTCACAGATGTCAGGAGGCAATTTAAAAGCCATGGTTGGTCAACGCAGTTTGAGTTAGGGCAAGACCTTAAAAGGCTGAGTAAATAAGTTCAATGTTTTCCCACTGCTTTGCCTAAATTCTTAAGATACAGTTGAGTAGAAATAAAGCTAGAGCGTTACCTATGCTACTCAAGCTGTGGGAATAGGCACTTCGAAAGTCGTAGTTGTGGGCTATTTAGCTAAGGGGCTCGGTCGAATACCCGACTGAAAGTGCGCTTTTTTGACTTGGGGTTTTTGATAGTCACTACAGCCAAAAGCCTACCATCGCCTCGTATAGACCATGTTTTGCGCACCTTGCGTTCCGTGGTGCTATATTTTTGCTCAATTCTTTTTAGCGACCACTTGCTGTCTCTGCCACGGTAGTGACCGTTGCGCAGTACTTCTTTTGCGTCTGGACCACTAACCTCAGGGTATTCGAAGCTAATTTTGTTTGCCGACACTGAGATAGACATCTTGCGTGAGCGTAGTACGGCAGGGTCCACTGCGCTCAATGGCGACTGCGGACCAACCTTTGGGTTAAGTGTGGGAAGAGGCAGGCCTAAAATAGAGATACGTACTCTGCCGGCCCCCTGCAGTACTGGGGCCTTCTCATCTAGTTCTTCTCTTAGCAAGTCGCTTTCGGCTAGGTTAATTACCCAATCACCAGCATATTTGTCAGCAATTTTATCTTCTGTAGCGGCTACTACCGCGCCGCTCAGAAAGCTCGTTAGAGCGGCAAGTATGGTCAGTACAGATAAAGAGAACCGACCAGCACTTGCGGTGTCTAATGCACTGCAACTTCCCATAAGTTTATTAGTCCGTGGTGGCATTTACTAAAGCATCTAAAGAGCTGGGGGCTGTCCCCGCTTTTTCTTTTTCTAGCTTAATTTTCGCACCAGCAACAAACTTAGCTAAATCTTGCTTATAGCTATCTGCGTTTACGAAGGGGTTTATCGCGCCGGGTTGCCGAGCGGCAAGTAAATCACGTCGCGCAAACACGTTTCCCATTGCTTGATGATTAGGCAGACTAACAGATGTCCCCGCCTGTATGGATTGCAGGCGCTCGTAGCTTTGTATATAGGTTTGGGTTCGCTCAACACCAGAGAAGTTTAATCCCACACCGCCAAGGGTCATGGCCGTATATTCTTTGTCACCTTCGCGAACCTTGTAGCGAATAGACAGCACGCCCGTGGTATGGCCTGGCGTATTGAATAGTTCAAAGGTGTTATCTCCTAGCGTGATGGTGTCCGCGTCTTTGGCGACAATATCTACTGCTGGCTTAGGCATATAAAACTGCGGCAGCTCTGGCTCAGCCCTAGCTATACCCCAATCCTCGGTGGTCATGACTATTTCTGCGCCGTGGACCTTTTGAAAGTAGGCAGATCCGCCAGCATGGTCAAAATGACCATGGGTGTTAATGACATACTTTATATCGCTTGGTGCAAACCCCAGAGATCTAATGTTATTCACAAGTTGAGGTACCCACTTGCCGTACAGAGAATCTATGAGCACCAAGCCTTCACCTGTATCAATCAAGTATGCTGAAACCCAGTCGATGCCAACGTAGTAAACATTGTCGAAAATTTTGAATGGCTTCACATACTGGGTTTTTCTATCTTCCCAGCTATCCCATAGGCTCTGTAATGCTGGATCAATGGCTGCACCGATATATTCCTCACGGTTGCAATCGGTGCACGAGATGTCTGCGACAGCTTGGAAGCTTTCTAGACCTGCTACCCAATCTCTAATGCCCGTATCGTTAGATGCCCAAGTATAGAATTCGGGCTTTTGTAAGACGGTGTGTGACACACCGCCGCCAACAAAGCTGCGAAAATTTTCAGCCTTGGCGCGAATATCTTGGTGGTTCGCCTTTAGTGCTTCTAATAGCTTCGTGTCCTTTTGACCGCTTAAGGCAAGAAACCTTCTTTGTACCGCATCTTCCGCCGCATCGTACTGGGCGAAGAGAATTTCCGGGCGGTGTTGGGCTGCGGCGATATATAGAGATTCATAATTCATGTCGGCAGACTCTAAATCTTCGAAACCCTGCTCGTTGTTGATGAAGTTGAAGGTGCCCCAGCTCTCGTGGGGTCGGGTTGCCTGATTGATACGTCGATAACCTCCAGCGCCGTCACCCAGTTGCGCAACACGAGCACTGTCATAGTGGTCGGCGATAATAGAGGCGTACAGGGGCGAAGGAATTGCACCAGCAGATGAGCCGGTGACAAAAATATCCTTGGGGTTCTTTATGTTCGCGTAAGTCCATTCCAGCACGGCTTGCATGTTAGCTCTGCCTTGGTGCCGAATCACTAGATCTTCTTGGCCTTCGGTAACGGGTGGGTACACGGTGTCACTGGCACCTATATGTACGTCGCCAGTGCAGTAAGGGGCATAGACTATGGAGTGATGTTTAAACGGATTCTCGGCTTTTTCGAAGTTGAAAATACCGAAATTGGGGTAAGAGGTATTTGCTAAATTGATCGTATAGCTCGGTTGCATGTCAGGATCACAACTTTGTCTGAACCAGCAGCCACCACCGCCTTGTAGATATACCATTAGTTTGTCGCTGGAGCCTTGGCGGACAAAAAATTTGTACTCGCTGCCATCAGAACACGTGGTCTCGCCTTTAGGCAGTACGGTCTGCCAGCCAGTAGTGGCCTGAGTTGCTTGAATTGCTTGCTCGGGCCTCTCAGTTTTTTCATCTTGGCACGCGGTTAAAGTTCCCAAGAGAGCCAGCGCGATTATCCAAAATTTTCCAACTGAGGAAGTATTTGTGAGTCTTTGCATAGGTTCCCCGCCCATATCGCTTTAGAATATGCCTCGATAGTAACGCCGTGGTATCTGCCACGACAACAGCCTTGTGGAGACAAGTTATGGAAATTCTAGATCGAGTAAAAATGTTGCAACAGGTTGAACTATGGCGACAGGGTAGTATCGACAGCGAAGCCATGTGGCTTTGGTCGCTACAAGCTAAAGCCGAAATGCAGGTGGTGGATGCGGCAGTGAGAGATGCATTAGATATGTTGTGTTCCATTCCGGAGGACCTGCTGATTAGTGAAGATACGCAAGTGATTTTTGATGCATTAGGTAACCCGGAAGAGCAAACAGACCTATCGTGTAATTTGCTTTGGAACTATCTTGATATGATTGATACCAGAAGCCGTAGGGCTACGTTAGCCCAAGACCCGTTTTATGGCCCATATTGCTTAGATTAGAAAGACCAGTGCTCGTATTGCTGAAGAGGAATGTTCCATCGATAAGTTAGCTGAACTTTTGCACTTGCTCGATATCGAGCAAATTGAAGAAGACATATTTTGCGCACAACACCCGCCAACCAGAACAAAAAGGCTTTTTGGCGGTCAAATTCTGGCGCAAGCTTTAATGGGCGGCATAAAAACCGTTGGCTCTGACCGTAGTGTGCATTCACTACATGGTTACTTTTTGCGCCCAGGAGACCCAACTGTACCTGCAATTATTCGCGTCGAGCGCACTCGTGATGGCGGCTCTTTTTCCGCGCGGCGAATATTAGTTACACAGCGAGGTGAAGCCATTTTTAGTATGGATGCGTCTTTTCAGGTACCCGAGGCTGGCTTGAATCACCAGATAGCCATGCCGGATTTGCAACCACCTTTAGAGGCGAAAATACCCAAGGCATTGTTTGACGCACCGTTTGTCACGTGGCGGCATGAGTTTCGGCGCTTGCAGTCAGAAACACCGCAGCCCCCTGAGCAGTTTGTCTGGTTTAAAAGCACGGGCCATGTGCCAACTGACCCTGCATTAGCCGCGTGTTTACTAGTTTATGAGTCAGATAATGTTCTGTTGGGGACAGCCCGTCTGCCTCATCGAGGCAGCTTTAAACGCGAAGCTATGCAGGTGGCTAGCCTAGACCACGCCATGTGGTTCCATCGCCCGGTAGATCTAAATCAGTGGTTGCTTTATGCCATTGACACCCCCAGCACCTCTCAGGCCAGAGGATATACCCGTGGGCATATCTTTACTGAGCAAGGAGAGCTGGTGGCATCCACTGTTCAAGAAGGCCTAATTCGCCTGCATTGAACTGCTTCAATCAAGTTGACCTACATAGAATCGACAAGATTACGTAACTTCTCGCACTGAGCCACGCGCTCTTCTGCATTTTGGCCTGCAAAGCTGACGTTCAGAGAGGTAACGCCAGATTCGCGCAGAGCGTAGAGGCGTTCTTTGACAAAACCCTCCGGGCCAATCAATGAGCTCTTGGCTAAATAGTCTGCTGGAATAGCTTCTTCAGCAGCCTTTTTGTCGCCAGCAAGGTACAAGTCCTGAATGATCTTCGCTTCATCCACATAGCCACTCTTGGCAAAAATGTCGTTATAGAAGTTCTTCGATCTAGCACCCATGCCACCGATATACAGGGCTGCACCGGGACGCGCACGCTCTCTCAATTCTTCAGTACCGTCTCCAATAGCCACGCTACCGCCAGCAAAGATGTCTAGTGGCGCTCTATCGCTGTCGCGCTTGGCATTACCCTTGTCTATGGATTCACCCCACACAGCTCGGGCTGCTTCCGGCGTATAGAATGCAGGCAACCAAGCGTCTGCAAGTTCTGCCGTCGCTGCAACACTGGTCGGTCCCAACGACGCAATCGCGATGGGAATATCATCTTTCACAGGGTGGTTAATAAGCTTTAATGGCTTACCAAGCCCTGTGCCTTGGTTTTGTGGCAGCGGAATTTGGTAGTGCTTGCCTAAGTGTTGAACCTTTTCTCGCTTCCATACCTTGCGGCAGATTTCTATCACTTCACGAGTTCTAGCAACTGGTGCGTTATACGGTACACCGTGAAAACCCTCTATTACCTGCGGGCCTGAAGCACCAAGACCGAGCATTGCGCGACCATCAGAAAGATAGTCTAGGCCAGCGGCAGTCATCGCTAAAAGGCTTGGGGTCCGAGTGTAAATAGGCAAAATGCCTGAGGCGATAATCACTCGCTCGGTTTCTGCTGCCAGATAACCCATAGCAGTTGGAGCATCAAAGGAATACGCCTCCGGTACCCACACAACATCTAGTCCTGCTTTTTCCAGCGCCTTAATTTCAGCTACTGCCTCTTTGAACCCACCCGAATAACTCATCAGTGTAGAGATTCGCATATTTGTCTCCGGTAATTTTTGTTGCCAGATTATGGAGACTTGTGCATCTTCAGTGGTAGTAATTTTTTCAATAGGAATGAATATGAGACGCAAATGTAGCGTTACTTTTAAGATTTTGACCATTATCGCGGCCTCTTTTGCTGTTCTGCAAAGTGCCAAAGCAGATGTTGCTACTTTTGCTGACGAGGCTGTTCCACGCCTTTCACAGTATTTAAAGGTTGATACGGTTAATCCCCCAGGTAACGAATACCGCGGAGTGGCTTATTTGTCACAGTTACTCGATGACGCGGGTATTACTTACACAACCGCTGAGTCTGCGGAAGGGCGCGGTAATTTGTGGGCTACGCTTGAGGGCAGTGCTGATAAGGATGGCAACAAGAAACCGGCCTTAATATTGCTGCATCATATTGATGTAGTACCAGCGAACCTCAAGTTTTGGACAGTCGACCCGTTATCTGGGGATATTGCAGACGGCTATGTTTACGGTCGTGGCGCCATTGATACCAAGGGTTTAGGGATTGCTCAGTTACAGGCTTTCTTGGCCTTGGCGGAAAGTGGATTACAGCTCAATCGAGACATCATATTCATGGCTACTGCCGATGAGGAGGCTGGCGGCTTTTTTGGCGCGGGTTGGCTTGTTGAAAACCGCCCAGAGATCTTTTCCGGTGTCGGTTATGTGCTCAACGAAGGCGGCTCGGGACGCCGCTATGGTGAAGACATTGCAGTGATGGTTGAGGTGACACAGAAGGTGCCCCTTTGGTTGCGCCTAACCGCGCTGGGTAAACCAGGCCATGGCTCTGCCCCGCAAATGCAAACCTCCGTAACGCGCCTTATCCGTGGTCTGAAACGTGTTAGCGAAACTGAATTTCCAGTCAACGTTATAGCCCCCGTGGCGCAAATGTTTGAGGGATTAGCGCCTTATCAGAGCGGCGCCAACCGTTCAGCATTCGCCAACCTAGTTAAGGCTGTGGAAAATCCAGATTACTTACTTGGTTTGAAACTCAATAACCCTGCTGGTCACGCGCTGCTGCGTAATACTTGTTCGATCACCACATTAGAGGGCAGTAGTAAGATCAATGTGGTGCCAGCGCAAGCCCATGCAGAGCTAGATTGTCGGCTGTTACCGGATCAGGATCCCGAGGCATTTCTTGTTGATTTGAATAATATTATTAACGACAAGCAGATCAGTATTGAACGAATTATGGGTTTCACTCCAGCCATCAGTCGTACTGATACTCCTCTATATAAAGCCATCGCAAAGGTCTCCGAACAAGCTTTCAGCGCCCCGGTGATACCTACGGTAGCTGGCGGTTTTACCGACTCGCACTTTTTTCGTGATTTAGGTGTCACCAGTTATGGTTATTCGCCCTTCGTTTTCGCGCCTGGCGAGTTCTCGGGCGTACATGGCAATGACGAGCGCCTAGGGATCGAGAACCTTAAGCAAGGTGTACATACGCTCTATCAGCTGCTCGTTGAATTTGCCGTACAACAGTAAACGGTAATAGTTGCTTCGCCCATGTTAAGATTCGGCGTTGAAAAATATTAGGCTGAGGATTGGTAGATGGCGTTAACGATAGAGAGCACTGATCTGGATTTTACCTCTATGCATGAGCGCATGGCGTCTTATGTGGACAAAGATATATTGTCATGTTGTGCCACATTGGTCATGCAGGGCACGAAGATAGTGGACTACAAAACCGTCGGATACATGAATCTAGAGGATAAGGTGCCTCTTCAAGAAGATGCAATTTACCGCATGTATTCCAACACTAAACTAGTCACTTCTGTTGCCTTAATGATGCTCTACGATGAAGGCCGATTTGAGTTAGATGATCCATTAAGTAAGTTCATGCCGGCGTTCGCCGATATGCAAGTACTCGCCGCTGGCGCAACCTCTGCGGACGATGTTGTGGCGGCTAAAAAGCCAATTTTGATCAAACACATTCTTAGTCACAGCGCAGGTTTTAGTTACGGTTTCGTAGAGCCTGATTCGGTGATAGATCAAGCCTACAACAAGACCATTAACGTACTTGGTGATTTCGACCTAGATCTAGAAGAATTTTGCGCAAAAGTAGCAACGCTACCGCTGGCGTATGAAGCAGGTACTAGCTGGCGCTACTCTGTTGCAACTGATGTTTGCGCTCGTTTAGTAGAAGTATTGTCGGGTCAAAAATTTGACGCATTTTTGCAAGACCGAATATTTACGCCGCTAGCAATGACTGACACAGACTTTTGGGTCCCAGCGGAAAAGGCCTCTCGTTTTATTACTATGTATGCGCCAACAGATTTGTTGGACCCTATGGCGCCAGGTTTGGTCAAAGCCGACGATTCAACAGCAGGTCAATATAACCAGCAACGCAAGTTACTCAGTGGCGGCGGCGGCTTAGTTTCTACTGTTTCGGACTACGTGACATTTTTGCAAATGCTAGTGAACGGTGGCGAGTGGAATGGCCAGCGGATCTTGCAAGCGGAAACCTTAGAATTGATGCGCACCAATCAGTTGGCGGAAGGCGTGCATGTGGCGTTCCCAATGTGGGCTATGCCAGGTACGGTCTTTGGTCTTGGATTCGCCCTGAAACAGGATTTACAAGAAGGTGATCCTGCAAATGCGCAAAACGAATATCAATGGGGCGGTTTAGCTGGAACGCACAGTTGGATGGCGCCAGAAGCAGATCTCACAGGATTTTGCTTAACTCAACGGCTGCCGGGGTTTTGGCATCCGTTCAGTCACGAATTCAAATCCCATGCTTATGCCATTGCGGGTAAGAAATAGAAGGTAATAGAGAAAGTACCTACAACAAAACTTGGTTAGGCTCTTAGCTTGATCAAGCTATACAGGCGATCGCCCATAGAAACTAGTGAAGTTGCTATAAGTGCGAGTGCTGCCCAGTGGAGTATTGGGTTGAGTATTTGTAAGGTTAAGCATTGCAACCCCACGCCTACACAGATTAATACAAAGTAGGCTATACCGTTATATCTCCCGAGTTTACTGCTGCGCAGTGATTGTCCGCTCAAGGCTTTAGAGTCCAGTGTGTATTGAGCGAACGCAAGCAAAATCAAAATCCACAGAAAGCCATTGATGAATCCAAGCTGCGCTAAGGCCCACGCCGCCGAACTAACAAAAATTGCGTCTGTTGCGTGGTCAAAGAGCCCGCCGAACGCGGTTGCTTGACTCATTTTGCGGGCAATTTTGCCGTCAAAAATATCGCTGATTATGGCTACAAACAGAACTAATGCAGCTGTCCACCAGTGCGTACTTAGAATTAGCCAAACAAGAATGGGTGCAAGTAAAAGCCTCAGAAAGGTTAATAAATTTGCCCAAGAGCACAGCATCAGTTTTGCAGCTATTGCGCCGCGACTAAGCGGTAAAGGGCGCCCTCGGTCTTAAAGTCGGGGTCAGGGTCGATATCATATTTGGCGACAAAGGCTTGGCGTATTTGCTCAAACTCGGCAGATTCTTGGACACGCTGGGCTTGGGCCGCATAAAGTTTGCCGTCTACGCTCAAAGTCACCTCAGGGTACTTTTCTAGGTACTGGGCCCAACGATTATCGCGCTCGCCTGCTGCAACATAAAATTTTTGCTGATCTCCTACACCCCATACGGTGACAGAGTAGGGGCTGGTAGGGTTGGTTTCTAATAACACGTTTTCGCACTCTTCTGCGATTGACCAATTAGTTGGCCAAGGCATAACTTCACCTTTGAGGTTGCCGCCAGGAATAGGCCCGATTGGTGAACCACACCCATTGAGCAAAAGAGTGCACAATAGCGCTGCAACGCCGCCTAGAGAATTGCGCAGTTTGATCTGCACGCTGTAAGGTGTTGTACCCGTTGGATTACTGACACTCGAAATTGCATTAAGGTTTAGAAAAAGCATGATCTCAAAAGTAGTTGTTAAATGGTTGATAACAGGCGCCAATGGTAACTTAGGCAAGCGCATAATTGTGCATTTGTTGCAGTCTACTAGGGACGAGATTGTGGCGGTAGTGCGCAGTGAAAGTGCTTCGCAAACCATTCAACAACTCACTTCCTCAAATGCAAACCTATCCGCTGGAGATAATCAGCGCCTCACGGTGGTTGTAGCGGATTATACCAATGTTGAGCAACTGCAAGCGGCTGCCCAAGGCTGTGATAGAGCCGTACATTTAGTGGGAATACTAAAGGCTACTGCCTACGCTACCTATGAGGCGGCCCACGAAGATAGTTGTGCCGCATTGATCAAAGGGTTGGCAGATACTAGTGTTGAGCATATTACCTACTTGTCTATTGTCGGCTCCAAGCCTGACGCAGCAAATACCTGCTTGGCCTCAAAAGGTAACGCTGAAGCTATACTCGCAACTGGTAATACGCCTGCTTGTACCTTGCGTGTACCAATGGTGCTGGGTGAAGGTGATTATGCAAGTGGTGCGCTGCGCCGACGTGCTGCGGGCAAGAACGGATTTGTTTTTCGTGGTGATAGCTTGGAGCAGCCAATTTATGCAGGAGATGTGGTTAACGCTATATGTGCTGCAGCGTCCACTAAGTTAAATGGCGGCTATGATTTAGGTGGCCCCGAGTGCCTTACGCGCAAGCAGCTCTATCAGCGTGCCGCGGATCTATTTTCCAACAAGCCAGTATTCGTATCTCTACCTATTAGCTTGGGCTACTTGGTGGCCGGGTTACTGGAGAAATTCTTGGCTAACCCGCCTATCACCAGCGCTATGCTGGGTGTACTTGATCATGATGACCGCGTCGATCCACAACCGACAATGACTTTGCTTGGTATGGATGAACTGACTTCACTGGATGCCATGTTGCAAGCGGTATTGGTCTCTGACTAATACTGTATCTTGTTAATTTGGCCGCTACTGAAGTCACTTTAGCTTTTTCGCTAGAAAGGCGAGGCTGGTATCTAGCCTATGGTCTACCCCAGAATGGGTGCCGTTGAATTCTTCATAACGATGTGCCACTCCCGCTGCGCTTAGCACCTGGGAAAGCTGACGGCTACCGTAGTGAATGTGGAATTGGTCCCGCCATCCGCAGTCAATGAAAATACCTTTCATCTTCTGCAAATTCTTCTTCTGCCGTGGATTCATATGAATAGGGTCGTGCTGCAGCCAATGGCGCCATCGGTTGGGCAAAAAAGCCCCGGTCTCCAGGTCAAAGGGCAAGCCAAAACCATTGGGTAGTGACGGGTCGGTGTCATAACTTGCGGCCATGGCTATCAGCATTAAAGCCATAATGTCCTTGCCCGCCAATGGGTCTAGGCCGTTGGGGTTGCGCGACCAAATATCCTCAAGAAAACGTTTAATGCGGCCATCATCTTGGCCGGGATTGGTTTGTCCCGCTATATTATTACGTACACCCTCTTTTAGCTTTGGTTGAGCGTACATTTGTAAATGCGTTAGAACTTCAGGCCATTCTGCTTTGTAGACAAAGTCGAAATAAGCGTCGCCAGAATGGTTGGCTATGCCGCCCCAAAATTGCGGGTAGTCCATAGCCATGCGCATGGCGCCATAACCGCCCGATGATTTACCGAAGCAGCCACGATGTTCTCTTGTCGCCAGTGTTCTGAAATGGCTGTCGACAAAGGGAATAAGTTCTAGATTCAAGTAGTCAGCGTACTGCCCTATTGCACTAGAGTTGATGTACTGATTGCCTCCAAGGCAGGTAAAACAGTCTGGGAACACTACGATAACTGGCGGCATAGATTTATTGGCAATGAGGCGGTCCAGCTTGCCGGGTAGGTTTTCATCAAAATTGCGCCAATTCAAATGACCTAAGCCGCTACCGGAAAACCCAGCAAGGTCAAATAGCACAGGAAAGCGTTTCTTGCTTTGGTTGTCATATGCAGCCGGTATATAAACATTTACTACTCGTGCGGATGGGTCGCCAAGTGGGTTGTCTTTGAGCACAGGTGAACTGTGTTCTAGAGCGATAACTCGGCCCTTTGTTGCGCGCGCGTTGTTGTGTCCGTTCTCGCTCATAATTAAGAGCATCCGTAATGTAAAGATTGGCGGTAGCTTAACAGCAGAATAGGTTTGCTATCAGCAGTATAATTTGCGGCCGCAACACTGGGGACTGCCTCTGCTAAGCTAGCGACTTGTATTTCGAGGACTACTCTCGACTAATACAATGACTTAGATAAACTAAAACCTTCAGTAAAAAGATATTCGGAGTTGATATGAAAGTGATAAAGATTGCGCTGGTTGCTGGATTAGTCCTGCTAGGGAATCTAAGTGCCGTAATTTTTGTCCAAGCCGCTACTGGCGACCCAGCTAAGGGGAAATCTTTGTACCCAGTTTGTACCGCTTGTCATGGTGTAAATGGTGCTGGTAATCAAGCTATGGGTGCGCCGAAAATTTCCGGTCAATTGGCCTTTTATACACTCAAGCAATTACAGCTTTTTCAAAGCGGTGCAAGAGGGACTGCTGCTGGGGATACGAAAGGTATGCAAATGGCGGCTATGTCTAAAGGCCCACAACTGAAATCTGAGCAAGCGCTTGCCAATTTAGTAGCCTATGTTTCATCCCTGCCCGACACACCCATAGCCGCAACAATCAGCGGGGATGTGAATAAAGGTAGGGTCGCTTACCCAGTTTGCGCAGCATGTCATGGTGTCCAAGGTGAAGGTAACGAAGCTATGGCTGGGCCACGATTGACGGGTCAAAGTGATTGGTATTTAGTTGCTCAATTGAAAAAATTTAAGAGTGGTCAGCGGGGTTACCACAACTCCGATCATGGTGGCCGCCAAATGCGTGCTATGACGGCAACATTGGTAAATGACCAGGCGATAAATGACGTAGTCGCATATATCAATAGCCTCAATTAGCGCAAATAATGAATGGAAGACTAACAATTAATCTGGGTGCTTTGGCGCATAACTATGCTGAATTCCACCGCGGTAATCCTAAGCAATTTGCAGCGGTAG